>JAKOVR010000209.1 GCA_029782025.1 Actinomycetes bacterium
ATCACCCAGATGCGCTGCCACGACGACGCCCACGCCTACCTCGAACGACGCATCGCCAACGGCAACACCAAGACCGAAGCGCTGCGAGCCCTCAAGCGACGCCTCTCCGACGTCGTCTACCGCTCCCTGCTCGCAGACACCCAACCCGCAGCCTCAGCGACCCCGCTCGCCGAGGCCGCTTGACATAGGAGCAAACCATGGCCTTCGATCCCTCCATCGCCCGGCGCGTGAGCGACGACGTGTGGGCCGGCACGATCCTGCCCACGCTCGAGGAGTACATCACCATCCCCAACGAGTCGCCGGCGTTCGACCCCCACTGGGACGAGCACGGCCACATGGCCCGCGCCGTGGCCCTCCTGCGGGAGTGGTGCGCCTCCCGCCCGATCGACGGGATCACCATCGAGGTGGTGCAGCTCCCCGGCCGCACGCCCGTGCTCCTCGTGGAGGTGCCGGCCCACGGCGACGGCGCCGGCGGCGCGGGCGCCGATCCCGACGACACGGTGCTCCTCTACGGGCACCTCGACAAGCAGCCCCCGATGGAGGGCTGGCGCGACGGCCTCGGCCCGTGGTCGCCGGTAGTCGACGGCGACCGCCTCTACGGCCGGGGCGGCGCCGACGACGGCTACAGCGTGTTCGCCGCCCTCACCGCCATCGAGGCCGTGCGCGAAGCCGGCGGCGCCCACACCCGCTGCGTGGTCCTCATCGAGGCCACCGAGGAGAGCGGGAGCCCCGACCTCCCCGCCTACGTCGAGCACCTCCTCCCCCGGCTCGGCGCCGTCTCCCTCGTCGTCACCCTCGACTCGGGCTGCGCCGACTACGAGCGGCTGTGGGTCACCACGTCGCTGCGCGGCCTGATCGACGCCACCCTCCGGGTCGACGTGCTCGAGGTCGGGGTGCACTCGGGTATGAGCGGCGGCGCCCCCGACTCGTTCCGCATCGCCCGCAGCCTCCTGTCCCGCGTCGAGGACGAGACCACCGGCCGCATCCTCCTCGACGCCCTCCACGCCGCCGTGCCGGCCGAGCGGGCCGAGCAGATCACCGCCGCCGCCGCAGCCATCGGGGGCGAGCCCGGCGACGACATCCCGCTCGTGCCCGGCGCCCGGCCCATGGCCGGCTCCGTGGCCGACCTCATCACGCAGCGCACCTGGGAGCCGAGCCTCACCGTGATCGGCGCGTCGGGCCTCCCCGAGGTGGGCAAAGCCGGCAACGTGCTGCGGGCCGCCACCACCCTCGGCCTCTCGTTCCGCCTGCCCCCCACCGTCGACGCCAAGGCCGCGGCCGCCGCCCTCGGTGCCGCCCTCGAGGCCGACCCGCCCTACGGCGCCCGCGTGGTCTTCACGGCCAACCAGGCCGAATCAGGCTGGGACGCCCCCGCCACCGCGCCCTGGCTCACCGCCGCCTTCGACGCCGCCTCGGCCGAGACCTTCGGGGCCCCGGCCCGCGCCATCGGCATCGGCGGGTCGATCCCGTTCATGGCCATGCTCGGCGCCCGGTTCCCCGCCGCCCAGTTCGCCGTGATCGGGGTGCTCGGCCCCGGCAGCAACGCCCACGGTCCCAACGAGTTCCTCCACCTCCCCACCGCCCGGCACCTCACCGCCGGCGTGGCCCGCCTCCTCGACGCCCACGCCCGGCGAGGCGCGACCGCGTCGTAGGCCTCAGGACGGGGTGGCCGGCCGGTAGGCGCCGGCCTTGTCGGCCGTGAACAACCGGACCAGGGCCGATTGGCTGGCCGTGGCCATCAAGGTGCCGTCCTCGGACCAGAGGTAGACGTGGCCGTGCCCGAACCCCTGCTGGACGGTCTCCACCGAGATGTCGACCAGCACCCACTCGGTCTCCACCACCCGCGCCACCCGCAGGGTGTTGTCGAGGCTGTTGGACGTGACGTCGTGCTCGAGGGTGGCGCCGAGCCCGAGGGGCACGTAGTCGCCGAGCACGGCCAGCGCCGGGGCCGACATCGTGAGCAGCTCGGGGAGCCGGGTCCACACCGCGCACCGGCCGGGGACCGGGGAGGTGGCGGCACCCTCCATCGGCGCCGGCGTGAGGGCCCAGCGCTGGTCGAGGCGGGACAGGATCGAATCGCCCACGTTCCAGCGCGCCTCGCGGGCGGGGCAGTCGCCCGGGGCGGGCACCTCGGGGAAGGGCACCCACTGGCCCGACTCGGGGAACTCCCGCTGGCCGAGGGCGGCGTTGACGGTCAGGATCTCGGTGCCGCCCACGTGGCCCACGGCGCGGGCCTGGGTGGTCTGCTTGCCCGCCACCGCCACCACCACGTCGATGTCCATGATCGACCCGGGCCGGGCGAACGAGAGGTACTGGGCCGTGGCCCACACGACGGGCCGACCGGTGGTGGCCTCGAGGGCGGCGATGGCCGCCCCGAGCCCGCACCCGCCGAACAGGAAGCCACCCCCGGTGGAGATGCCGGGCACCACCGGCAGGAACCACCGGTTGGGGTTGTGGGTGGGCTGGAGCCCGAGCCACTGCTTCGCGTCCATCCCCGGACGCTACCCCGCCCGGGGACGGCGTCAGGGCTTGGTGGTGGGCGTGGTGACCTGGGGCTTGCCGTTGCTGTCGATGTTGAGCAGCGGCGTGAGCTTCTGGTCGAACGGGAGGATGATCACCGAGTTGTTGGGGGCGTTGACGAGCTTGCTCAGCGAGTCGACGTAGTACCACTGGAGGTACTCGGGGGTGAGCTGGTTCTGACACTCATCGCCCTGGAGCGGGGTGACGATGCTCTGCCCCTCGGCGTTGGTGGAGCTCTTGGCGCCGCACTTGATGATCTGCTGGGCGTCGCTCACCGCCTTGGCCTCGATGCGCTTGCGCTCGGCGTCCTGGCGGGCGGCCTGGAGCTCGAACTGCTTCTGCTCGGCGTTCTGCTGGGCCGCCACCTTGGAGTCGATCGCCCGCTGCACGGTGTCGTCGACGGCGATGCGGCGGAGCTGGAAGCTCTCGATGGTGAGGCCACGGGGCTCGATCCCCTTTCGGAGGCAGTCGGTGATCGCGGTCTGCACATCGCCCCGGGCGGTGGTGGCCGCTTCGATCATGTTGAAGCTCGTGAACCCGTCACGGATGCAGGTGCGGGTGGTGGTCCGGATGATCTTGTTGACGTAGTCGGTGCCCGTCTCCTTGAAGAGCCGGGTGGCATCGGGACCGTTGACCCGGAACAGCAGGGTGGCGTCCACCCGACCGGTGGCACCGTCGCGGCCCTTGACCTCGATCGAGTCGTCACCCCTGACGGCACCCTCCCCCTGCGTGCTCGTCATCGTGTACTCGTCGGTGCGCACCGAGATGCCCACGAGGTTGGTCCACGGCGGCACGAGCTGCACCCCGGCGTTGAGGGGATCGCCGGCCGAGCCGAAGGCCACGGGCACGGCCACCTCGCCGGGCTCGATGGTGCGCACCGAGCTGGCCACGAAGGCCAGGCCGGCGACGACCAAGGCCACGACACCGGCCCACCGGGCCTGCTTGGCCACGACGAGGGCTACCACCCCGCCCACGGCCAGGAACAGCGCCAACACGAACATGCCCATCGGGACCTCCCACGGAAACCGGACTGCGTCGGTGGCCATGTTCGCCGGGCCGGCCGGCGAGGGAGGGGATGCCCGGACCGATCCAGCGCGATCTTGACGCCGCACGCGGCCAAACTGAGCACCGCTCGTTTTTCTGTGCCAGACTTCCCCCATGGCTGACACCCCATGGCTCGGAGACACCTGTTCCCTCGTCGACGCCTTCCGCAGCGGCGACCGCTCGCCCGTGGAGGAGCTCGAAGCGACGCTGGCCGCCATCGACGCCAGCGAGCTGAACTGCTTCAGTCACGTGGCGGCCGAAGAGGCCCTGGAACGGGCCCGCGTGGCCGACGTGTCCAAGCCCTTCGGGGGCGTGCCGGTCGGCATCAAGGAGCTCGACAAGGTGGCGGGATGGCCCGACACCGAAGCGTCGCTCATCTACAAGGACCGGGTGGCCGGCTACACGTCGACGATGGTCGAGCGCCTCACCGGGGACGGCGGCGCCAACGCCGTCGGCCTCACGACCGCCAGTGAGTTCGGCGGCCTCAACATCTCGATCACCAAGCTCAACGGCATCTGCCACAACCCCTGGGCCCAGGGCCGCACGGCCGGCGGCTCCTCGGGCGGCAGCGCGGCGGCGGTGGCCGGCGGCCTGGTGAGCATCGCCAGCGGCGGCGACGGCGGCGGCTCCATCCGCATCCCCGGCGGCTTCAACGGCCTCGTCGGCATGAAGGGCACCGCCGGCCGCATCCCCCGCGGCCCCCACACCATGATCGCTCCGCTCACCGTGGTGGTCGGCTGCATGGCCCGCTCGGTGCGCGACGTGTGCCGTTGGTACGACGTCACCGCCGGCTACGACATGCGCGACCCCTACTCGCTGCCCAAGATCGACGGATGGGAGCGCGACCTCGGCTCGTTCCGCGACGCGCTGCGCGGCAAGAAGTTGGCCATCCTCCCCGACCTGTGCGGCTCGGCCGTCGTGCGGCCCGAAGTGGCCGACCTCGTGCGCGACGCCGGCGAGCTGCTGGCCAAGCTGGCCGGCCTCGAGCTGGTCGACGGCGTGTCGGTCGAGATCCCCGGCATGGGCGTGGAGTGGGCCTTCGGCAACCTGGCCGGCCTCGCCGCCGAGGTGGGCGACCTCTGGCCCGACTGCAAGGACGACCTCACCGCCGAGATCGCCTTCGGCATGCAGATGGCCAAGGAGTACTACAGCCTCGACATGGCCGGCTCGGCCGAGATCAAGCGCATGCACTGCAACGAGGCCATCGCCGCCATGTTCGACGACGCCGACTTCATCGTGTGCGCCACCAACCCCGACGTCGCCTTCCCGGCCGACGTCAGCATCAACACCCGCGTGGGTGATGTCACCGTCGGCATCGAGAACAACCTGGCCCTGACCGGGCCGTTCAACCTCGTGGGCAACCCGTCGTGCTCCGTGCCCGTGGGGACGCTCCCCTCGGCCGACGGTGCCGTCGCCGCGCTCCCGGTGGGCATGCAGATCGTGAGCCGCCACCACGCCGACCAGCTCGTGCTGGACCTGGCCCACCTGCTCGAGCAGGAGCGGCCCTGGCCGCTGGTGGCGCCGTCGTCACCTCGCTGACCGGCGAGCCCGGCTACGCCGGCTAGGCCGGGGGCTCGGGGTCGGTCTTGCGCCCGAAGATCGACCGCTTGGCCTTCGGCGCCGGCTCGTCCCCGCCGTCAGCCACCGCATCCGGCTTCGGCGCCGGCGGCTTGGGCGCATCAGGCTTCGGCGCCGGCGGCTTGGGCGCATCAGGCTTCGGCGCCAGCGGCTAGGGCGCATCAGGCTTCGGCGCCGGCGGCTTGGGCGCATCAGGCTTGGGCGCGTCCGGGGGCGGCGGCTTGGGGGCATCCGGCTTGGGGGCGTCCGGCTTGGGGGCGTCGGCCGAGGCGTCGTCGCCGAAGATGGCGGCGAAGTCCTCGCTGCGCAGCTGGAGGGCGGCCAGGGTGGCGGCGTCCTCCGCCTCCGCGAATACCTCGCGGAGATCGGTGGCGGCCTGGAGCTCGTCGGCCTTCTGGTCGCTCTGGCACTCGTCGAGCGCCTTCTTCATCTCCACCCGCTGGCGCTTCACCTGGGTCTCGCGCTCGTCGAGACGGTTGAGATCGGCGGCGGCCTCCTCGGCGTCGCGCTCGGCGTGGAGACGCTCCTCCTTGGCGGCGTTGAGCTCCTCGGCCGCAGCCCGCTCGGCCGGCTTCATGGCCTTGCCGCCGCCGAGCACGGCGGAGATCGCTTCGCGCTCGCCAAGGGACTCCCACCGCTTGCGCAGCTCGACCGCGCTGATCTCCTTCTTGCCGAAGGCCCGCAGCGCGGCCCACCCTTCCTCGGTCTGGAGGTTCAGGTCGTCGAGGGAGATGCGCGGGGTGGCGGCGTCCTTCTCGGCCTCGCCCTCGGCCTCGAGCTTGGCCCGCACCTCGGCCAGCGCCTCGCGGGCCTTGGCCTCGCGCTCCTTGGCCGACACGGCCTTGGTGGTCGCCTCCTGGCGTCGCCGCTCGGCTGCGGCGCGCTGGTCCTGGATGCCCCGGATGGCCTGATCGACCTCAGCCAGCCGGGCCTCGATCGCCGCGCACGGGCCGACGGCGTGCGACAGGTGCACTCCGGCGTCGACCGTGCCCCAACCCTCCATGTCGTCCTCGAAGTCCTCGGTCTGGCGGCGTGAGAACAGCACGTAGGCGGCGATTCCCCCACCGGCGAGCAGCAGCAGCACCGCGCCGAGCACGGCCAGGCCCGTGGTGTTGTTGTTGGCGCCCCCGCCCCCGCCGGTGGGCGGCGCCGTGGTGACGGGCGAGACGGAGCTGGGGGTCTCCCCGGGCAGGGTGCTGCCCGGGGCGCGGGACGTGGTGGGGCTCGCCACCGGCGGACCGCCGGGCACGGTGCTCAGCCCGACCGCGCTGCTGGGCGGGAACGTGACCTGCTTGCCGAACGGCTGGCCGTTGGAGTCGAACTGCTTGACGCCGTCCTTGAACGACACGGCGAGCGACCACGGCTCGCCGGGGCGGGGCACCGACGGGATCAGCGAGAGGTAGGCCGGCGAGTCGACCCCGTTGGGGCCGGGGTCACCGGCGCCGGGCGTGGCCGACGCCCGGCCGGCGAACACCGACACCACCCGGGGCTCGTCGCCGGTGATGCGCAGGATCCGGCTGCCGGTGAAGTCGGCGACGTAGATGGCCTTGTCGGGCCCGATGACGAGCCCGGTGATGGCACCGAGGCGATCGGCGACGAGCTCCTTGCGGCCATCGGCGATGCTGACCCGCACCACCTGCTGCTCGCCGGCGTCGGCCACGTACACCCAGCCGGCCTGGACGGCCAGGCCCAGGGGCCGGGCGAAGTTGTCGGCGAACTTGACCACGGCACGGGTCTTGACGTCGAGCTGGAAGATCGCACCGCTGAGCGAGGAGATGAACACCGTGCCCCCGTCGGCGCCGACGGCCATCGTGTCGGGCTGGGTCACGGTGGCGATGGGCGCCGGGCGGGAGCCGTAGGGCCCGAACAGCCCACTGATCTGGTTGCCGGTGCTCTCGGCGATCAGGACGGAGCCATCGTCGAGGACCAGGAGCCCACGGGGGCCCTCGAGGCCGCTGGCGATGGGCGACGGCTTGCCGTCGGCGTCGATGCGCACGAGCTGGCCGATGCGCTGCTGGCTGACGACCAGCTCGCCCGGCTTGAGGACGATCTGGTCCTGCGCCGCCGCGGGGGCGGCGGTGACGACGAAGAGCGCCACGACGGCGGCGAGGAGGGCGACCAGGCGGCGGGGGCGGCCGGGGCGCTGCTCGTTCGGGGCGGTGGGCCTGGCGGAAGACATGCCGGCGGGGGCTCCAGTTCTGCGGTGCGGGCCCGGGCGCGGGGTGGCGGCGAGACCCAGCGGGACATACCTGTCATACCACCTGGGGATACTTCGGTCATGGACACCCAGCTGCACCTGATCGACATCCCGGCGTCCGACGGATCGGTCACCGGGGACCCGGCGTCCGACACCTCCACCCCTGGCCCGAAGCGGGACGGGGGTGGAGATGGTGGCACCCGGCAGCCGGCGCGCACCAGCCGGGCCTTTCGCCTGTCCGAGGAGGTGCGCCGCACCGGGAGGCAGGGCGTGGCCTCGGCCCGCGAGGCGTTGGCCTCGGCCCGGCGCCACCACGCCGACGACGAGCGGTCCACCGCGGCCTGACGTCGGTGTCAGGTTCAGGTGGTCGGCGACCCCCCTGTTGGGTAGGGTGCGGCCATGCGTGATGTCGTGATCGTCGAAGCCGTCCGTACCCCCATCGGCCGCCGCGGTGGTGGGCTGTCCACCATGCACGCGGCCGACCTGCTGGCCGTGCCGCTCAAGGAGCTCATGGCCCGGTCCGGGGTCGATCCGGCCGAGGTCGGTCAGGTCATCGGGGGCTGCGTCTCCCAGGTCGGCATGCAGGCGTTCAACGTCGCCCGCACCGCCTGGCTCACCGCCGGCCTCCCGATCTCGGCGCCGGCCACCACGGTCGACAGCCAGTGCGGCTCCTCGCAGCAGGCCATGAACCTGGCCACCGCCCTCGTGTCGTCCGGCGTGGTCGACGTGGCCGTGGCCTGCGGGGTCGAGGTGATGAGCCGGGTCCCCATGGGGTCGAGCCTGGCCCGCGGCCTCGACCTCGGCAAGGCGGTGCCGAAGTCCTACTTCTCCCGCTACGAGTTCACGAGCCAGTTCGAGGCGGCCGAGCGCATCGCCGACAAGTGGGGCATCACCCGTGACGACACCGACGCCTTCGGCCTCGAGTCCCAGCGGCGGGCGGCCCAGGCCTGGGCCGAGGATCGCTTCGGCACCCAGATCGTGCCCGTCGACGCCCCCGACCTCGACGAGGAGGGCAAGCCCACCGGCACCACCCACCAGGTCACCCGCGACGAGGGGCTGCGCGAGACCACGCTCGAGGGGCTGGCCAGCCTCAAGGCCGTCGCCCGGGAAGACGGCGTGCACACCGCCGGGAGCTCGTCGCAGATCTCCGACGGCGCCTCCGCCGTGCTGATCATGACGGCCGAGAAGGCCGCCGCGCTCGGCGCCACCCCCAAGGCCCGCATCGTCGACACCTGCCTCGTCGGCGTGGATCCGGTCCTCATGCTCACCGGCCCGATCGACGCCAGCCACCACCTCTTCGAGCGCACCGGCCTGTCCATGGCCGACATCGACGTCGTGGAGATCAACGAGGCCTTCGCCTCGGTCGTGCTCTCCTGGGAGCGCGAGCTCCACCCCGACATGGCCACCGTGAACCCCAACGGTGGGGCCATCGCCATGGGCCACCCGCTCGGCGGCACCGGCTGCATCCTCACCACCAAGGCCGTCCACGAGCTGCACCGCACCGGGAAGGACCGCGCCCTCGTCACCATGTGCTGCGGTGGCGGGCTCGGCACCGGCACCATCCTCGAGCGGATCTGACGCGGTCGCCCATGGCTCGCCCCGCCCTGGCCCGGCGAGCCGTCGGCCCCATCCCCGTCCTCACCGCGGTCGTCCTGGCCGCCGTCGCCCTGGCCGGCTGCGCCCCGGCCACCCCGGCCGCGTCCACCGGCACCACGGCCGCGTCCACCGGCGCCAGCGCCGGTGCCGGTGCCGGTCCGGGCGGGGCCACGGTCACCAAGATCACCGACGGCGACACCATCCACGTGCGCATCGACGGCGCGGCCAAGGACACCACCGTCCGGCTCATCGGCATCGACACGCCCGAGACCAAGCGCCCCAACACCCCTGTCGAGTGCTTCGGCACCGAAGCCAGCGCCCACATGCGCGAGCTGCTCCCGGTCGGCACCCGTGTGCGCCTCGAACCCGACGTCGAGCCCACCGACCGCTACGGCCGCACCCTGGCCTACGTCTTTCGCGCCGACGACGACCTGTTCGTGAACCGGGCCCAGGTGGAGGACGGGTACGCCGCCCCCTACCGCTACCCGCCCAACGTCGCCCACGCCGACGAGCTGAGCGAGGCGGGGCGCCGGGCCCGGGAGCGGGGCGCCGGCTTGTGGGGCGCCTGCGACGGCCCCCACACCACCGCGTCGAGGCCACCGCCCACCCGGTAGCGTGTCGGCGTGACCACCCTGGCCGAGCGGCTCGGCTACCCCGCCGACGCCCGCCTGCTCATCATCAACTGCGACGACCTCGGCTCGAGCCACGCCGCCAACGTCGGGGTGTACGAGGCCATGCGCCGCGGCCTGGCCACCTCCGCCACGCTCATGGTGCCGTGCCCGTGGGCCCGGCAAGCGGCCAAGGAGTACCTGGGGGAGGACGTCGGCGTCCACCTCACCCTCAACGCCGA
Source organism: Actinomycetes bacterium (assembly GCA_029782025.1). Lineage (GTDB taxonomy): Bacteria > Actinomycetota > Acidimicrobiia > Acidimicrobiales > Acidimicrobilacustridaceae > JAKOVR01. The sequence continues at coordinate 9,786 of JAKOVR010000209.1, forward strand.
GTACGACCTCTACCGGTGGGGGCCGATCACCACGGCGCCGAGCCTGCTCGACGGCGACGGCGGCTTCCCCCGCACCATCACCGACGTGTGGGACCACGCCGACCTCGACGAGGTGCGTCGGGAGCTGCGGGCCCAGATCGAGCGGGCCATCCTCTGGGGCTTCGACGTCAGCCACCTCGACTCCCACATGGGCACGCTCCAGCTGCGCCCCGAGTTCTTCGACGTCTACCTGGAGCTGGCGGTCGACTTCCAGCTGCCGCTGCGCATGGCCGGCCGGTCGGCCGAGCAGTACGTCGGGTTCCCGTTCCGGTCGCTGGCGGCGGAGGAGGGCGTGGTCTTCCCCGACCACTTCGTCCTGGTCACCAACGGGGTGGGGAGCCGGCGGTCGATCGAGAAGGCCATCTTCGATCTGCGCCCCGGCGTCACCGAGGTCTACGTGCACCCGGCGGCCGACACCCCCGAGCTGCGGGCCTTCGCCCCCGATTGGGCCGGCCGCGTCGACGACCACCACTTCGTCACCCACGACGCCGGGCTCAAGGCCCTGGTCGACCGGGCCGGCGTCGAGCTCATCGGCTTCCGCCCCCTGCGCGACCTCATGCGGGCCGGCGGCTGACCGACCCGTCCCCGATCAACCGGTGAAGGCCGGGGTCACGACCGGGACGGGAACGGTCGTCGAGGTCGAGGTGGTGGGCGGCGGAGCGGGAAGACAGGCGGCAGCCTGGGCCGGGGTGAGGAAGCGAACGCCCTGCGCCGAGAACGGCGCCATCGCGGCCACGATGCCGTCGTAGCTCACCCTCCACACGGTGAGGGGGAGGAACGTCACCAGCGGCCGTTGCGCCGGCGGGAGGTCGACGAGGGCCTGGACCTGGGCCGCCACCTGGGCCGGTCCGTCGTCGTAGGACACCTGGCGCGACTCGAGCACCGCCATCCCGTCGGGCCGCACGAACCAGTTCGGCCCCCCGAAGTCGGCGTAGTTGAGGAGGAACGTGCGGGGCCGGTGGCCGGAGGCCCCGATGGCGGCCTGCACCATCGTCCACGACGGGGCGCCGGGGTCCGACAGGAGGGCGTCGAGGGACCAGTGGCTGGCCACGCCGAGCTCCTGGTCGAGGGTGAAGCCGTCGGCCAGGACCGACGCCCCGTGGGGCATGAGCGAGGGCAGGCCGTAGCCCACCCCCATCATCCCAACGATCTCGTCGTTCGGCGTGGCCGAGGCAGCGAAGTGGTCCCAGATCGCCGGCATCAGCACCGACGCGCTCTCCCCGATGCTCCACCCCATCGGGAGCGTGCCCCGCTGCCCGCTCGGCCAGTACCCGCCCCGGGTGTAGACCCCGGCGGGCAGGGCCAGGTTGTCGCCGTCGGTGATGGCCAGCACGACGTTGACCTGGTCGGTGGTGCACGGGGCCGTCCCCGCCGTCGACGGGGGATCCACCCGCCGGCGAGGGCGGTCGGCCCCCACGGCGAGGTGGAACGACAGGTTGTCGTTGCCGTCGGTGGGGACGAGGAAGCGGTCGGCCTGGGCCAGCCGCACCAGGGCCTGCACCTCCTCGACCCCGGTGTCGGAGATGTAGCCGTAGACCGGGTGGCCGGGCGGGTAGGCGTCGAGCAGGGCGTAGACCCGGTCGTAGTCGGGAGCGCTCGGGCGGGTGTACACGGCCATGATCCCCTGCTGCACGAACAGGTCGCGGGGCGCGTGCTGCGTGGGCTGCTCGATGGCCAGCCCCTGGTAGGGCAGGGCTGCCCGGTAGGTGGCCGCCGCGCCCTCGTAGGCCGTGGCGGCGTCGGGCCAGCGCCCGCGGTGGTCGTCGAGCTGGGTGAGGCCGTGGCTCTGGGCCAGCCCGATGAGGTCCGGGGTGACGACCACCCCGCCGAGGGCCGCCGCCGCGGTCGTGGCGGTGTTGATGGTCCAGGGCTCGGCCTCGGAGGCCACGACGTAGCCGGCGGCCTCGGAGGCGAAGGCGGTGAGGGCGCCGGCGAGGTCGACGTCGGCGACGACGGTGATCAGCCCGTCGGCGGCGTAGTGGTCGAGCCAGTACTGGTCCTCGGCCGGCGGGCGGGCCCCCACCAGGTAGACCCGCGCCGTCGTGCGGTTGACGATGCCCTGCAGGGTGGCGGCCAACAGCCGCTCGCCCCCCGTCGCCCCCTCGATGTGCACCACCGTGACGGGGCCGACCGCCGGTCGGCGGGTCAGGTACCGGTCGACGATGCCGCCGGGGATCGCCGCACCGGCGGGCGCCGACCCGCCACCGAGGCCGAGCGCGAGAGCGCAGGTGGCCAGGGCCACCGCGAGTGCGAGCTGTCCACGGGACCGGCGTCGACCGCTCATCTCGCTCCTTCCGATGACGGGAAGCGCTTCCGGTAGGTCCGGAACACGCGGTGGACCGTCGCTCCCAGCTTGGCGTAGAACGCGACCGGACCCACCCAGCAGACCTCCACCTCGGACACCCCGGCCGCCATCATGTCCTTGGCCACCTCGGCCACGAGGGCACCCCCCACGCCGCCGCCCTGGCGGTCGGGATCGGTGCCCATCGGCCCGAGCAACCCGAGGTGCGACACGGAGTGGCAGACGAACCCCAGCGGCTCGGGGCCGGCGCCGGGCGGCGGGTCGACGAACGCGCCGATGGCGGTCCCCGATTCGAGGGCGCGGTCGTACTCGTCGAGCCACCAGGGCCAGTGCCGGGTGACGAGGGCGCGCATGGCGTCGTCGTCGGCGTCGTCGAGGATGCGGCGCAGCGCCACCCCGGGCGGGGTCGGGACCCGCACGGTGCTCGGGAGCACCATGTTGAACTCACAGGTGCGGGGCTCGTAGCCGAGGGCCTCGGCCAGGCACAGCGCCGGGGTCATGGCCGCCACGTCGATCCCCGGCCACAGGTAGACGGGTGCCGTCCCGGCCAGGTGCACCTCGGTGGCGCCCTCGGCGCGGCACCAGGCCTCCAGCGCCGACAGCACCGCCCGCCCGAGACCGGCCCGCCGGTGATCGGGATCGACCACCACCAGCTTCACGTAGCCGACCACCGTGTCGCCGAAGCGCCGCACCGTGGCCCCGCCGGCGGCGACCGGTCCGGCCGGATCCGTCGTCCCCAGCACCACCCCCGGGTCGTCCCACAGCACCGACTCGAGCTCCTCGGCCGTGAACCCCTCGCCCGGCAGGCTGCGTTCGAGCAGGTCGGCCAGGGCCTCGGCCCGGTCGCGACCCCACGGTGCGACGGTCGGAGGCGTCGGATCGGCCGGCATCGCCGGAGCGTACCGGGGCCGGGGCGGCGCGGCCGACTGTGCCAGACTCGCCCGGTGCGCCGCCCGCGCCTCCTGCCCCGTGCGACCCGAGCCGCCCGCGCCGCCGGGTTGGGCCGCGCTGCCCGGCTCGCCGTCGCCGTTCTCGCCGTCGCCGGCGCCACCGGGGCCACGGCCGGATGCGGCGGGCCACCGGCCGGGGGCTACGAACCCACGCTCCCGTCGGTGAACTTCACCCCGAAGCTGGTGGTCACCGTCGACGACGACGCCGTGCGGATCACCGCCGGGCCGCGGGCCGACGACCGGGTGTCGGTCGATCCGCCCCGGGCGGCCCAGGGCACGGTGATCGAGCTGGTGAACGCCGGCCGTCGCCCCCACCGACTGCGGGCCACCAACCTCTTCGACAGCGGGGTGCTCCAACCCGGCGACAAGGTCACGGTGGCCCTCACCAAGGAGACGGCCGCCGACACCGCCTACGACATCACCGACCTCGAGGCACCCGACCGCCGCGTGTCCCTCACGCTCACCCCCCGCCCCACCCCCTGAGCATCCTTGGGTGCGTAAGGGTGCGCTATACGCGCCCTTACGCACCCAAGGGATCAGCGCAGGCCGGCGAAGAGGTCGGTCTCGGGGATCGAGGTCGGCACCCGCGAGTCGGCCAGCACGTACTCCTCGACGGGGTGGATCGTGGCCGCCACGTCGTCGGGGAGGCCGAACCAGAACGGCGAGGTCGGGTCGACCTGGGTGGCGTGGGCCAGGAGGGCCTGCTTGCGCACGTGGTAGTAGCCGTCGACGGCGACGGCGCTGGTGATGCGGTCGTCCTGGTTGGGACGCTCGAACCACTCCTGGGTGAAGGGCGACTCGACCCCGAGCTCGAGCATGGTGTTGTGGATCTTGTGGAGCCGGGCCATCGACCAGACCGTGTAGTAGAGCTTCGACGGCGTCCACGGCTCCCCCAGCTCCGGGTACCAGGCCGGGTCGCCGGCGCGGGCGAAGGCCAGCACCGAGATGTCGTGGACCATCAGGTGGTCGGGATGGGGGTAGCCGGTCTGGTCGTCGTTGTAGGTGAGGATGACCTGGGGCCTGGTGCGCCGGATGACCTCGACCAACTTCCCCGTGGACTCCACCGGCGGCACGTTGGCGAAGGCCTCGGGGTGGCGGTTGTGCTCGCTGTCGGGCATCCCCGAGTCGCGGTAGCCGAGCAGCACCACGTCGTCGTAGCCGATGATCTCGGCCGAGCGGGCCAGCTCCTGCCGACGCACGGCGGCGAGGTCGGCCCGCGCCTCGGGCGTGTCGACGGCGGGGTTGAGGATGTCGCCGGCCTCCCCGCCGGTGGCGGTGACGAGGACGGTGCGCACCCCCTCGGCGTGGTAGCGGGCGATGGTGCCCGCCCCCTTGGAGGCCTCGTCATCGGGGTGGGCGTGGACGCTCAGGATGCACAGCGGCTCGGTCACCCCTGCAGGCTACCGAGCGATCGGGTCAGCTGACCCGGCTGACGTCCCACTCCCGCATGGCGGCGGGGTGGTCGAGCGGCGACAGCTCGATCTCGCCCGTGTCGGGATCGGCCCGCAGCTGCCAGCCGAGGATCTCGGCCAGGCGGGCCCGGCCCTCGTCGGGCCCGGTGGCGATGATCTGGTCGCCGGCGCGGAGCTGCACGCTGCCGCGGGGCCGGTAGAAGTAGCGCCCGCCCCGCTCGACCGCCAGCACGGAGAACCCGGGTTCGATGCTCAGCGACAGCTGCGCCAGGGTGGCCCCCGCCGCCCGCGACCCCTCGCCCACCGGCAGCTTGACCGCCACCTCGTCGCTCTCGCCGAGGGCGATGGAGAGGATGGGGTGCAGGGCCTCGTGCTGCTCGATCAGCCACACCATCTGCTGGGCCGCGTCCCCGATGTCCTCGGCGGCCTGGGACAGGTGCAGGAGACCCCGCAGCGGTGACGGGTCGAGGTCGTCGGCCCCGGCCCGCAGCACCCACAGCTCGAGCCGGTCCTTCATCTCGTCGAGCCGGTCCTCGAGGTGGCGCACCTCAGCGGCCAGGCCGAGGTCGCGGAACACCAGGGCGGAGTAGGCGAGGCCGACCGCCACCTCGGAGATGTTCTTCATCTCGACCAGCACGTCGACGGCCCGGTCGAGGTCGGAGAGGGTGCCGTCCTCCGGCGGTTGGGGCGGCTCCCACAGCGGCGCCGCCGCCAGCTCCCGCAGCCGCACGATGCCGGCCGACGGGCCCTCGAGGAAGAGCACGTCGCCGGGCACGAGGATGTGATCGCCCTCCACGTCGGTGATCCAGTCGCGGTCGCGCCGGATGGCCATCACCCGCATGCCGGTGGCGACCGGGAGCTCGAGGGCGCTGAGGGGCCGGTGGGCCATGTGCGATCCTTCGCGCACGAGGACGCGGTGCGACACCTCCTCGGCGTCGGACAGGTCGGCGACCAGCTCCCGGGGGATGCCCAGGCGGTGGGTGACGATCCGGGCGATGTCGACGGCGTCGCCGGCGATGCGCTCGATGGCCCCGACCACCTGCAGGACCGACGCCATGGCCTCGGCCTCGCGCGGGTTGCGGGCCCCGAGGATGCACACGGCCCGCATGTCGTGGACGAGGTCGTTCATGCGACCCTCGAGCTCGCGCACCTCCTCCGCCATGTCGGGATCGCCGAAGTAGAGCGCGGCATACGCCAGATCGACCATCAGCTCGGAGGTGTCCTTCGCCTCCGAGAGCATCGTCTTGAGGTTGCGTGGTTTGTCGTCCATGCGGGCGTCCCGAGTGTAGGCCCCGCCGATGGCTCCGCCCCCGAAAACCCGCCCCGCCCTCCGAATCTGAGTAATCGTTGCTCATGTTCCCCCGGCGCCGATGAGCAACGATCAGGGCAGGAGCACCGATGACCCCAACCGCGACCAGCCCCGACGACCGGATCGGACCAGACCCGGCGACCCCCGACGGGCCCGGGCGCGCCCGCGGCCCCCACGGCACCTGGCCGCTCATCGGCCGCCGCGGCGAGCTGGGACGGATCGCCTCGGCCCTGCGTCGGGAGCCCTCGAGCGGCGTGGCCCTCACGGGCGAGGCGGGGATGGGCAAGTCCCGGCTCGCCTCCGAGGCCCTCGACCTGGCCGAACAGATCGGCTTCACGGCACGGCGGGCCGTCGCTAGCCGCGCCGCCGCCGGCATCCCCCTCGGCGCCCTCGCCCCGTTCCTCCCGGTGATGCCGCCGGGCTCGGTGCAGGGCGACCTCCTGCGCTGGGCCGCCGCCACCATCGTCGGGGCCGTCGACGGCCCGCTGCTGCTCGCCATCGACGACGCCCACCTCCTCGACGACGCGTCGGCCACCGTCGTCCAGCAGCTGGCCACCGAGGCGCAGGCCTTCGTGGTGCTGACCGTCCGCACCGGCGAGCCCTGCCCCGACGCCATCAGCGCGCTGTGGAAGACCGGCGGCGTCGACCGCATCGAGGTCGGCCCGCTCACCCTCCCCGAGATCGAGTCGATGCTGCAGCAGGTGCTGGGGCGCGCCATCGATGGGGGCACCATGCACGCCCTCTGGACGGCCAGCCACGGCAACCCCCTGTACCTCCGGGAGGCCGTCCTCGGGGCCATCGACGACGGCACCCTGGTGGAGGCCGGCGACGTGTGGCGCCTCACCGGGCCGCTCGGCGCCAACCAGCGTTTGGCCGAGCTGGTGGAGGACCGCCTGGCCGGCCTGGCCCGCCGGGAACGGACCATCCTCGAGGTCCTCGCCGTCGGGGAGCCGCTGGGGCCCGACCTGCTGCGGGCCGCCGGGCTCGACGTGAGCGACACCGTGCTGTCGCGGCTCGAGGACCGCGGCCTGCTCACCGTGCGGCTCGACGGCAAGCGGCGGGTCGTGCGGCTGGCCCACCCCCTCCACGGCGAGGTGCTGCGCACCCGCATGTCGAGCATCCGGTCCATCGAGGCCAACCGCGCGCTCGCCGACGCGGTGGAGGCGCTCGGGGCCCGCCGCCGGGAGGACGTGCTGCGGGTGGCGGTGTGGCGCCTCGACGGCGGCGGTGACCTCGACCCCGCCCTCATGCTCGAGGCCGCCCGCCGTGCCGCCTTCGCCCTCGACCACCCGTTGGCCGAGCGGCTGGCCCGCGCCGCCCGCGACGCCGGGGCCGGCATCGGGGCGGGCTTCGTGCTGGCCGAGGTGCTGATGCACCAGGGGAAGGTGGTCGAGGGCGACCGGGTGCTCGCCGCCCTCCAGAAGGAGGCCACCACCGACGAGGAGCGGGCGTTGGCGGGGATGTCGCGCAGCTCGCTCCAGTTCTGGGCCCTCGGCCTGGTCGACGCCGCCCTCGAGGTGCTGACCGACGCCGAGGCGCAGGTCGCGCCGGGCGGGTGGCGCAACGAGCTCGTCGGCGTGCGGGCCGTCACCACCATGCTGGCCGGCCGCCCCCGCGACGCCATCGCGCTCGCCACGCCCATCGTCGAGGCCGACACCAGCCGCGCCCTGATCCAGGCGTCGATCGCGGCGGGGACGTCGCTCGCGATGGCCGGCCGCACCACCGACGCGCTGGCCGTGATCGACCGCGGGTTGGCCCAGCACGAGGCGCTGGGCGAGCAGACCATGCTGACCCGGCCCTACATCCTCGAGAACGCCCGGGCCACGGCCCTGTTCGAGCGGGGCGACCTCCCCGGGGCCCTCGCCCTGGCGGACGACGGCTACCGCGCCAGCGTGGCCGGGCGAGACGCGGCCGCCCAGGCCTGGTTCGCCATGATCCTCGGCAAGGTGCACCTGATGACCGGCCACCTGACCACGGCCGACCGACTCTTCGCCGAGGGGGCCAACCTCTACGCCGACCTGCACCACATGGGACCGCGCCGCTGGTGCCTGTCGGGTCGGGTGATCGCCAACGCCTGGCTCGGACGGCCCCGGTTGGTCCGTTCAGTGATGGACGAGCTGGCGGCCACCCCGTCACCCATGCACTTCCTCGAGGGCGAGGTGTACCGGGCCCGGGCCTGGGCCGAGTGGTCGCACGGACAGCCGGAACGGGCCCGGGAGCTGCTGCGGGAAGGGGTGGCGTACGCCCGCGAGCAGGGCCTCGGGGCCCTGGTCCTGTCGGCGCTGCACGACCTGGCCCGGCTCGGCGCCGTGGCCGAGGCGGCCAAGGACATGGCCGAGGTGGCGGCCGACGTCGACGGGGACCTGGCCCCGTTGCGGGCGGCGTTCGCCGACGCCCTGCACCGCCAGGACGGCGACGACCTCGACCGGTGCGCGGTCGGGTTCGAGGCCATGGGCGCCCTGCTGCCCGCGGCCGAGGCCTCGGCCTACGCCGCCACCGCCCACGTCCAGCGCCAGCGGCGCCGCCTCGCCGCCCTTTCCGAGCGCAACGCCAGCCGGCTGCTCGACGGGTGTGACCGCGTCCGGACCCCGGCGCTGGCCTCCCTCGGGCGATCCACCGACCTCACCGGCCGCCAGCTCGAGATCGCCCGCCTCGCCGCCAGCGGCCTGTCGAGCAAGACGATCGCCCAGCGCCTCGGCCTGTCGCCCCGGACGGTCGACAACCACCTGCAGCGGGTGTACCAGCGCCTCGGGGTGTCGAGCCGCGACGACCTGGTCGACGCCCTCGACGACGCCACCAGCGGTGGCGGCGGGATCTGACCGTCCCCGCCGCGATCGGGCCGGCCGGCCGGCCCCGGATAGGGTGACCCCCCGTGCCGGACCGCCGCCGCCCGCCCACCCCGCCATCCCGTCCCGCCCGCCGGCCCCGCCGCGCCCTCTCGCCGACCGTCGGGCTGGTGCTGGCGTGCGGCGTCGTGGCTGGCGTGCTGCTGGCCGCCTGCGGGAGCAGCGGACGGGACATGGCCAGCCCCAAGGCCGGCGTCACCGCCCCGCCCCGGGCCACGTCGTCGACGATCACGCAGACCTCGTACCGGCCGGCCCCGGTGCTGAGCTCCAGCGCCTTCCGGCCCGGCGAGGAGCTGCCCGAGCCGTTCCAGTGCGGGTCGACCGCACCGCCGCCGCTGACCTGGGGGTCGCTACCCAAGGGCACCGTGGAGGTGGCGCTGGCCATGTTCGCCCTCAAGCCCAGCGCCGAGGTGCATTGGCTCGTGGTCGGCATCCCGGCCAGCGTGAGCACCTACACCGGCACCGATCCGCCTGGGGCCATGGCGCTGGCCAACAGCTTCGGCACCAACGGCTGGAGCGGGCCGTGCGTGCCCGAGGGCGAGACGCAGAGCTTCGAGTTCGAGGTGCTGGCCCTGCCCGCCCCCGCCCACATCAGCCCCGGCCAGACCCCGACCGGGGTGCTGCAGGAGCTCGAGACCCAGGCCGCCGACGGCCGGGGCTACCTGCCGGTCACCGTCCACCCGGGCGCCGCCGCCGGCACCGGCACCGGCGGCACGGCGCTCACCGGGGGCAGCGTGCTCAGCGGGGGCACCGCCGTCACGGGCGGCGCGGGCTGACGCCGCGACCGGCCCTCACCACGACGGCGGGGTGTCGGGCGGGTCGATGACCCACCCCCGCCGCCCGAGCCGCGGGGGGTGGATGCGCTCGACCCGGTCCGACGACCACGGCGTGGACGGCGCCCCCACCAGCTTGCACAGGGCGAGGAGGGGCAGGTCGTAGTTGACCCGCCAGCCGGCGAAGTCGCGCCAGGCCTGCTCCCGGTCGGCCACCAGGGCGATGCCCTGGGCCTCGAGCTCGCCGCACAGCAGCTCGAACTCCTGGCGGTGGATGGCGATGGGGGCGTTCGGGGCCGGCGCCTCGTCGACGGGCACGCCGAAGAACCGGCAGATCGAGCGCAGCGCCATCGAACCGGCCCGGATCATGACCGCGGCCTCGGGGCGCATGGGCTGGTCGAGCACGGCCAGGGTGATGGCGGCGGTGTCGAGCACGCACCCGGCGGCGGTGATCCAGGAGCTGTTCGGGCGCTGCGACCGGAAGAACACCAGCGCCGGGTGCGAGGTGTGGCTCTCCTCCAGCTCGGTGAACCAGTCCTCCCAGCCGGCCCAGTCCTGATGGATGTCGCCGAGCCACCCGATCCGGTGGAATCGCGACAGCATCTCGAGCGCGCTCGGCGGGCTGCCGGCCCGCACGTCGAGCTTCACCACCGCCGTCTCCCGCCGCGAGAACAGCGAGTAGATGGTGGGCAGGAAGCTGATGAGCAGGGCGACCAGACCCAGGCCGATGAGCGCCTCCATGACCGACACCGCGGTGTCGACCGAGGCCTTCGGTGCGTGGAAGCCGAGGGTGGTGATGGCCGACCCGCTGAGCGAGAGGGCCGAGCGCCAGGTGCGCCCGCCCAGCGCCCAGAAGATCATGGCGAAGCCGATGATCGTGCCGGTGGCCCACGTGAGGGTGAGCAGGAGGAGGCTGGTCGGCGCGTAGCGGGCGAAGACCCGCTCCCGCCCCTCGGCCGACCGCTGTCCCTTGCTGATGAGCACGTACACCGCCCGGGTCACCTTGTAGGTGACGGTGGTGAGGAAGGTCGACTCGCCCCGCGGCACCACCACGGTGCGGACGGCCGACCGCAGCACGGCCTGGACGGTGAACAGCCCGAGCAGGCCGACGACGATGCGAGCGGCCAGCACCGGCTCAGCTCCAGAGGTCGCGCACGGCGGCGAGGTCGGCCCGGAGCTCGACGACCTCGGCCCGCAGCGCCGCCACCTCGGCTTCGAGCGCGGCGAGCCGGTCCGGGGCGGGGGCGGGGGCGGGGGCGGGGGCGGGGGCGCTAGCGGGGGCGGGCGGGGGCGCCGGGTCGGGCTCGCCGGTGGGCCCGGCCGCGCCGGCGAGGAGATGGATCCAGCGGGGGTCCTTCTGGCCCGGCTGGCGGGGCAGCAGCCGCACGAGCGGGTCGGGGCGGTCGGCCAGCGCATGGAGGACGGCTTCGACCTCGGCCAGCGACCCGAGGTCGGCTAGGCGGTCGAGCCGGCCCCGCACCTCGCCCACGGTCTGGGCCCCGCGCAGGAGGAGGACGGCCAGCACCGCCTCCTCGGCCGTCGAGAGGCCCCAGGCCTCGCCGAGGACGTGCCGGTACTTCGTGGCCCGGTTGCTGGTGCTGTAGACGTTGCGGGTGAGACCGAGCTCGCGCAGATGGGTCAGCGCCCCGTCGATCTCGGCCTCGCCGTAGTCGACGACCGGGTCGCGGTTGGTGCTCTGGTTGCAGGCGAGGCGCAGCGCGTTGAGGGTGAGCGGGTAGTTCTGCGGGGTGGCCTTCTCCTTCTCGAGGAGACAGCCGAGGACCCGCACCTCGACATCGGTGAAGGGATCCACGCCAGCGCCGTGCGGATCAGCCGTCGGCCGGCTCGGTCGGCTCGTCGACCGGCTCCTCGGCGGGCTCCTCGGCGGGCGCTTCCGCGTCGTTCCCTTCCGCGTCGTCGTTCCCTTCCGCTTCGTCGGCGTCGTCGGCGTCGTCGGCCGCGTCGGCCACCGGGGCGGCGTCGCCCCGCTTGGCCGCGTCGAGCGCGGCCAGCGCCTCCCGGTAGGCCGCCTCGGCGGCCGCCTTCTCCTCGGCCGATCCCTTGCCGGCCTCGAGGGCCCGCACCCGGGCCGCCGCTTCGTCCTTGACCGCTTCGGCCTTCTTCACCGCCCGCTCGGTGGCGGCGACGGCCTCGGCCGCGTCCTGGTAGGCGTTGAACCGGGCCAGCTCGGCCTCCTGCTCGGGCGTGAGCCGCGGCGCGCTCAGCGCCGGCCCCGACAGCGACGGCCGCGGCGTGGCCTTGCTCTTCGGCGCCCCCGACGACACCACCGCCGAAGCGGGCGTGGGCGGCGCCACCGCCGGCGCCGCATCCTCGGTCGGCGCCGCGTCCTCGGTCGGCGCCGCATCCTCGGTCGGCGCCGCGTCCTCGGTCGGCGCCGCGTCCTCGGTCGGCGCGTCCGCCGCGGGCTCGGCGGGGGCGGCGGGGGCGGGCTCGTCGACGGTTGGCTCAGGATCGGTGGTCACGGCGCCATCCTTGCAAACGCGGCCCGGCGCCGACGAAGCGAGGGCCCCGACACCGCGGCCCGATCAGCCGTCGGCCGGCTTCTTGTCCGGTCGCCAGAACCCGGCGAGGAGGGCCAGGCCGCCGCCGATGCCGGCGACGGCGCTGATGGCGAGGCCGGTGGTGCCGTGGAGGGAGACGCCGGCCACGGCGTAGCCGAGCGCCTTGTCGACCGACCAGTCGCCGGCACCCAGGCCTCCCAGCGCCACGCTGGCCACAGCGAGGTTGAGGACGTACTCGTAGCCCTCGCCGGGCCGGAAGATGAAGAACCCGTTGGGCCGGTGGTTGATGACGAAGGCCACCGTCATGACGCCGGCCACCCCGGCCGCGGCCAGCGGGGTGAAGGCACCGGCGATGAGCATGGCGCCGGCGCCGAGCTCCACCAGGCTGGCCAGCCAGGCGTGCAGGATGCCCGGCTTCATGCCGAGGCTGCCGAACCAGCGGGCCGTCCCCTCGATCTTCCCGCCGCCCCAGATGTGGTTGTAGCCGTGGAGGATCACCGTGATCCCGATCACGGTGCGCAGCAGCAACAACCCCAGGTTCATCCCGGCGTCCATCCTCGACCTCCACGTCCGGCGGGCAGTTGCAGCCTACGGGCCGCCGCTCCGGTAGAACGAGTTCTCGCCGGCGACCGGCGGATCAGGCCGGGAGCTGGCTGCGTCCGCCCGTGCCCCACCAGCTCGCCGTGAGCTTCAGGCCGGCCACCGAGGCCCGGGGGACGAGCTGCTCGAAGCTGCGCCGGTACCCGGTGTGGGCGATCCACCAGCGACCGTCGTCGTCCCGCTCGTAGCGGTCCTCGTAGAACCCGGCCCCGTGGACGATGAGGTCCCACTCGCCGATGATCACCGTGTCGTCGAAGGCCCAGATGCCCTCGGCGGTGGTCGGCGAGGTGAGCGCGATCTCGGGGTGGTGACAGCGGTGGCTCGACAGGAAGTCCTCCCGGCCCATGCCCTTCTGGAGGAAGGCCAGCACGGCGTCGAGACCGTCGCAGGGGTAGGCACCGCCGCCATAGCTGGCGGTGACGTCCGGTCGCAGCACCTCGGCCATGCGGTCCCACTGCTTCTGGTCGAGGAACCGGAGGTAGCGGTACTTGACCTGGCGGATGGCTTCGAGGGCGAGGAGGTCGTCGATCGTGGTGGGCACGGTGGCGTCGGCGGGCATGGTCGGGACCGTAGCGCCGGCCCCGACCGTGCGCTCACGACTCGGCGTTGGCCGCGGCCGGGGCCTCCTCCGGCTCGGCGAAGAGCACGTCGGAGCTCCAGGCTGACAGCGGCTCCGGTTCGGCCGGTTGGGTGAGGTCGATGCGGGACCCGCTGCGCAGGCTCTCCCGCCATGCGGCGTACCGGGCTTGGCGATCGCTGAACGGACGGTCGGTCATGGTGGGCGTCCCCCCTGACTCGTTCGGTGGACAGGTTGTGTGGCAGCCGCCTGTCGGTCTCCGGAAGGTGCAGAACCGGGTGGATGACGTGGGCCATTCGGACCATCGACACCGAGGGCGGCGAACTGAAGTCATCCGTGGTGGATTCCCGGCTCTAGCGTTGGGACGTGGCCCCCTCCGCCCCGCTCCCCCTGCGCAGCCGTGCCGCCGTCGCGGCCGGGCGGGCCGTGGCCGGCGCGTCGAAGGTGGCGCGCCTCGGCACCGGCAGCGTCGTCGGCGGCAACGTGGCCCTGCGGCTCGACCCCGGGCTGCTGCGCCGCCTCACGGCGGGCCGGCGCATCGTGATCGTGTCGGGCACGAACGGCAAGACCACCACCACGGCGCTGCTCCGCGCCGCCCTCGCCACCGCCGGACCGGTCGCGTCCAACGCCCTCGGCGCCAACATGCCGCCCGGCATCGTGGCGGCGCTCGGGCGGGCCGAGCCGGGCGCGGCCGCCGCCCTCGAGGTCGACGAGCGGTGGGTGCCGGCGGTGCTGGAGGCCGTCGACTCGGCCACGCTGGTGCTGCTCAACCTCAGCCGCGACCAGCTCGACCGCAGCCACGAGGTCCGCAAGATCGCCGAGACCTGGCGCGCCGCCTGCGCCGCGCCGGCCGTGCAACGGGTGATCGCCAACGCCGACGACCCGCTCGTGGCGTGGGCGGCGGGGGACGCGGCCGAGGTGGTGTGGGTCGGCACCGGCGGGTGGTGGACGCTCGACGCCAGCGGGTGCCCGGCCTGCGGCGGGCGCATCGTCTTCGACGCCGACGGGTGGGCCTGCACGGCCTGCGGGTTCTCCCGGCCCGAGCCGTCCTGGGCCCTGGCGCCGGGCCACGAGGTCGTCGTCCACGGCGAGGAGCGCATCGAGCTCGACCTGGGGCTGCCCGGGCGGGCCAACGCCGCCAACGCGGCGATGGTGCTGGCCGCGGCCGACGGCTACGGGATCGCCCCGGCCCATGCGCTGCCGGCCATGCGCACCGTGCAGAGCGTGGCCGGCCGCTACCGCACCGCGGACATCGACGGTGTGTCGGTGCGGATGCTGCTGGCCAAGAACCCGGCCGGCTGGCAGGAGGCCATCGACATGCTGGCGCCGCCGCCCCGCCCGGTGGTGGCCGCCATCAACGCCCGCATCGCCGACGGCCGCGATCCGTCGTGGCTGTGGGACGTGCCCTACGAGCGGCTGGCCGGGCGCTACGTCGTGGCCACCGGCGAGCGGCGCCACGACCTGGCCGTGCGCCTGCGCTACGCCCAGGTCGACCACGGCGTGGCCGAGTCGCTCGACGGGGCGGTGGCGATGGCCGCGGCCGAGGGCGACGACGACGCCGTCGACCTCATCGCCAACTACACCGCGTTCCAGGACTACCTCGACCAGGTGGGGCGGGAGCCGTGACCGATCGTTCCTCCACCGTGGCCGTGGTCGTGCTGTTCCCCGATCTGCTCGGCACCTACGGCGACGGCGGCAACGGGCTGGTGCTCCACCGCCGGCTGCAGTGGCGGGGCATCGCCAGCGACCTGCTCGAGGTGCCGAGCGGCTCGCCGGTGCCGGAGACGGCACAGCTCTACCTGCTCGGCGGCGGCGAGGACGCCCCCCAGACCGAGGCCGCCCGCGAGCTCGGCACCGACGGCCCGCTGCATCGGGCGGTGGAGGCGGGCGCCGTGGTGCTGGCGGTGTGCGCCGGCATGCAGATCTGCGGCGTGTCGTTCCCCGACAACCAGGGCCGTCCCCAGGAGGGGCTCGGCCTGCTCGACTGCGTCACCGTGAAGACCGACGAGCCCCGGGCGGTGGGCGAGCTGCTCGTCGACGCCGACGACCGCTTCGGGCTCCCGCCGCTCACCGGGTTCGAGAACCACGGCGGGCGCACCCGGCCCGGGCCGAGCGCCACCACCCTCGGCGGCGTGCGGGCCGGGGTGGGCAACGGCGACGGCACCGAGGGTGTGCTGGCCGACCACGGCGACGGCCGGGGCAAGGTGCTCGGCACCTATCTCCACGGCCCGGCCCTCGCCCGCAACCCGGCCCTCGCCGACGTGCTGCTGGCCTGGGCCCTCGGGATGGCGCCGGCCGACCTGGCCCCCCTCCCCGAGGCCGACGCCGAAGCCGACGCCCTGCGGGCCGTGCGGTTGTCCGCCGCCACCCGCGGCAACCTCGACGGCGTCGCCCACCGCACCTGGCGCGACCGTCTCACGAGGCGCTCATGATCTGACGGGCCGTCAGGGATGTGTCTAGGCTGCCGGCATGAGCGAGCCTGCAGTCCTGGTGGAACGAGACGGCCACGTCGTGACCGTCACCCTGAACCGGCCCGACAAGCGCAACGCCTTCAACGCCGAGGTGCTCTGCCGCCTGTGCGACGCCTGGGACATGATCGACGGCGACCCCGACGTGCGCGTCGCCATCCTCACCGGCGCCGGCGGCCACTTCAGCGCCGGGGCCGACCTCGACCGCCTCGTGGGCGCCATGCTGAGCGGCAAGCCCACCGAGAACGAGTTCGAGGAGCGGATCAAGAACGACTTCGGCCTCATCTTCAAGGGCTTCCTCAAGGAGTACCGCACCAAGAAGCCGCTGATCGCCGCCATCGAGGGCTACTGCTACGCCGGGGGCACCGAGATCCTGCAGGCCACCGACCTCCGGGTGGCGGGCCGCAGCGCCGAGATCGCCATCAGCGAGGTGCGCCGGGGCCTGTTCCCCATGAGCGCGTCGACCATCCGCCTGCCCCGCCAGATCGGCTACGCCCGGGCCATGGAGCTGCTCCTCGTGGGCGACGCCATCACCCCCGACCAGGCCCTCGACTGGGGCCTCATCAACTACGTGGTCGACGACGGGCAGGCCCTGGCCAAGGCCCGCGAGCTGGCCGACCGGCTGGCCGCCAACGGTCCCCTCGCCGTGCAGGGCATCAAGGCCGCGGTCCTCGCCGCCGAGGCGATGCCCGAGGCCGACGCCTTCGCCAAGGAGATGGAGATCGGCATGACCGTCATGGCCTCCAAGGACGCCAAGGAGGGCCCGAAGGCCTTCCTGGAGAAGCGTCCGGCCAACTTCACCGGCGCGTAGCGGGCCCTCGGGCCCGGAGCCCGACGGTCAGCCGAGCACCAGCTCGGCGATCTCGTGGACCTTCTCCACCGAGCCCGGGGAGTAGACGAGCAGGGTCGACACCGGGCTGTCCTCCCAGGCCTGGAGGCGCTCCTTGATGCGCTCCTTGGGGCCCACCAGCGCGATCGAGTCGGCGAACTCGTCGGGCACGAGGCGGATGGCCTCGTCGCGGCGGCCCTCGAAGAAGGCCTCCTGGATGGCGAGGGCTTCCTCCTCGAAGCCGAACCGGCCCATCAGCTTGGTGTGGAAGTTCTGGCCCTTGGCCCCCATCCCACCGATGTAGAAGGCCAGCATCATCTTGACCGGGGCCAGGCCCTCTTCGACCGAGTCGGTGATGTTGACCTGGGCGCCGGCCACGATGTCGAAGTCCGGCGAGGCGCCGGTGAGGTGCTCGTTGTAGACGTCCTGGTGGAACGGCGAGTAGTAGAGCGGCAGCCAGCCGTCGGCGATCTCGGCCGTCTGGGCCACGTTCTTCGGCCCTTCGGCGCCGAGGTAGATCGGGATGCGGCGGCGCAACGGGTGCACGATCGACTTCAGCGGCTTGCCCAGCCCCACCGACCCGGGGCCGTGGTAGGGGTGCTGGTAGAACTCGCCCTGGAAGTCGAGCGGCTCCTCGCGGGCCATCACCCGCCTGATGATCTCGACGTACTCCCGGGTGCGGGCCAGCGGCTTGTTGGACGGCTGGCCGTACCAGCCCTCCACCACCTGCGGGCCGCTCACGCCGAGGCCGAGCATGAACCGGCCGTTGCTGATGTGGTCGAGGGTGATGGCGGCCATCGCCGTAGCGGTCGGGGTGCGGGCCGAGAGCTGCACCACCGACGTGCCGAGCTTGATGCGGCTCGTCTGGCCGGCGATCCATCCGAGGGGCGTGAAGGCGTCGGACCCCCAGGCTTCAGCTGTCCACACCGAGTCGAACCCGGCGTCCTCGGCCGCCTTGGTCACCTCGATCACGTTGGGCGGCGGGAGCTGCCCCCAGTATCCCCACATCAGGCCGAGCTTCATGCCCGGCACGGTACGACCTCCGCCGATCCCGTCGCCAGAATCGTCGTCAGCGTCCGGGCACGGTGGTGGTGGGCGGGAGGAACGAGGGCGGGGAGATCGAGAGGCACTCGGGGGGCAGGTCGGCGGGCGAGGTGATGTTGGGTCCCGCCGCGGTCAGGGCATCGGCGCACTTCTGGAGTTCGGGGGGCACGCTCTCGACGGGTCGGCTGCCGGCCGCGGTTCCCGGCGCCAGTGGCCCGGTCCCCGACAACAGGATCTGCTCACAGCCGGGCGGGAGGTCCGGGCTGCCGAAGACGACCGTCGAGCCGGGCGTGCCCGGTGCGGCCCCGGCCGGTGGCGCGAAGGTCTTGCTGAACGCGTCGAGGCACTCCCGGACCTTCGGATCGTTGGGGTCGAGCCCGAGGGTGGGCGCGAGATCGCCAGGGGCGAAGCCGGGCAGCTGGCACCGTGACGAGGCGTCCGGGAAGAGGGCTTCGCGGTCGCGGCGCAGCACCTGGTCGCGGTACTGGCGCCAGCTCAACCCTGCCGCCTTCTCGCGCCGCTCGGCCTCGACGCAGTCGCGATACGCCATCCCTGCGTCGCCGGGAACCCCCGGCCCCGACGAGGGCACGGCCGGGCGGGTCGGATCGCATCCGGTGGCGAGCACGGCCGAAGCGGGGAGGTCACCCAGGTCCTGGATCTCGGTGTCGGCCGGGACATGGACGGGCAGCGGCTCGTCGTAGTGGGAGAAGCGCATGTCTGCCTCGTACCGAGACCGTTCCGGCCATCCCTCGGGGGCGGTGCCGAGCGGCCCGCCCTGCCGGCCGGCGGCGCCGGCGGCGAAGAAGTCGGGGAACTCCGTGGTCGTCGTGATCGACAACCGCCGGACCCGGTCCTGGGCGTCGACCCAGACCTCGGCCGTGGCCGAGCCGTGCACCGCCAGCGCCGGGTCGGTCGTCGTGCTGTCCGAGCCCGGCGGCCCGCCGAAGAGCCGCTCCGGGTCGAGCTCGAGGCGGAGGTGGCGGGTGGCCACCCCGTCGACGTCGGCCATGTCGGTGGCGGTGACGGAGCGGGCATGGTCCCGCAAGCGGCGGAGCTGACTCGCCGGATCGAAGCTGTCCTGTTGGCCGCCACCGCTCGACATGGCGAAGGCCGGTGGGTCGAGCTCCTTGCCCAACACGAGCGAGCCAAGCCCGAGGTCCTTCAGGTCGAACCGGAGCCACGGCCGGTCGCCCGGGAAGGAGGGCGGGAGCGCGGCCCGGGCGGCGAGGAAGGTCGCCGATTCGGGCCGGCCGGTACCGACGGCGACCATGGTGACCACCCCGGCGCGGGGCCCGGAGTAGCTGAACCCGGCTTCGTTGTCGATGCCCCCCACGGTGGTGGTCTCCCCAGCCATCGCCGCCACCGGCGATCCGCACCCTCCGGTGCCGGCCAGCAGCGACGACGATGGCGACGGCTCCACCGACGCCCGCGCCGACATCGAGTACTGCACCGTCTTGACCTTGGCGGCGTTGTCGACGCCCCGGAACAGCAGCGCCTTGGCCTCTTCCGGCGACACCACCCCGACGGTGGCGCCCGGATCGCCCTTGCCGCAGGCCAGCGGCCCGGCCAGGACCAGCAGCGCAGCGATCGACAGGCCGAACCTCCGGTGGTGGTTGGTGTGCCTTCCCATGGTCCCTCCCGTGGCTGCGCGCTGTTCGGCCCGGCCTCGTCGGGGAGATCCTCCCACAGCCGCACGGCCGCGGGGAGGCCCATGGACGCGATACTGACGCCATGGAGGACGTGCCGGCCCGCGAGCTGACCGACGACTTCGTGTACCTGACCACCACCGGCCGGCGTTCGGGGCGGCCCCACGAGATCGAGATCTGGTACGCCCGCCATGGCGACACGCTCTACCTCCTGGCCGGCGGCGGGCGCCGCTCGGACTGGGTGGCCAACCTGGCGGCCGAGCCCCGGTGTCGCCTGCGCCTCCAGGGCGTGGGCCTCGATGGCACGGCCCGGATCCTCGACGGCCCCGACGTCGACCCGGCCGAGGAGCGCCGGGCCCGCGACCTCGTGTTCGAGAAGTACGACCCCGGCTACGACGGATCGCTGGCCGGTTGGCGGGAAGCCGCCCTGCCCGTGGCGATCGACGTGCGGCCGTCCGGTCAGGCGTAGCGGCGCAGGACGTTCACCACGGTGGTGCCGTAGCCGCCCCCGAAGAGCACGGCGTGCACGAGCAGGGGCGGGAGCTGGTAGAGCCGCACCCGCTCTTCATGGCCGTCGGCCAGCGGGGCCGCCTCCTGGTAGGCGGCGAACACGCGGGCGGAGAACCCGCCGAAGAGCCGCATCATGGCCAGGTCGATCTCGCGGTGACCGCCGTGGACGGCGGGGTCGATCAGCACCGGGAGACCGTCCGCTCCGACCATGGCGTTGCCGCCCCACAGGTCGCCGTGGAGGAGCGAGGGAGGCTCGGGCGGGCCGCACCGCTCGTCGAGGCGGTCGATCACCCGCTCGAGCAGGGGCTCGATCGTCTTGGCGCCGCCGGGCAGCGCGCCCCGGGCGAGGGCGGCGGCGACGAGGGGGCGGAGCCGGCGCTCGGCGAAGAAGGCGGGCCAGGTGGGCGCCGGCCCGTTGTCCTGGGGGACGGTGCCGATGTAGTTGGACCGCTCGAGCCCGAAGCCGGCGCAGGGGGCGCGGTGCAGGTCGGCGAGGGCCCGGCCGAGGGTCTCGTCGTGGGTCGCGGCGGGGCGGCCCGGTTCGATCCACTCGAGCACGAGGAAGGCCGGGTCCACGGCAACCACCACCGGGACGGTGACGGTGCCGGTGGCGGCGAGGCGGGCCAGGCCGTCGGCTTCGGCGGCGAAGAAGTCGGCCGGCACCCCGGCGCGGGCCTTGGCGAACACGGTCCGGCCGTCGGCCAGGCCGACCCGGTAGGCGTCGTTGATGTCGCCGCCGGGCACCGGGGTCAACGCCACCACCTCGGCGGCGAGGGCCGGGCCGAGCGCGGCCCGGAGGCGGTCGGCGTCGGGCCCGGTCACGAGCCGGCGGCGGGCAGCCCGTGCCGGGCCACCAGCTGGGCCAGGAGGTTCCGGCACGACCGCTCGACCATGTCGAACACGTCGGCGAAGCCGTCGGGCCCGCCGTAGTAGGGGTCGGGCACGTCGAGGTCGTGGACGCCCCGCGCCGCCGGGTCCCACTCCCGGAGGAGGTGGACCTTGGCCTTCTGGTCGGGGGAAGAGGCCAGGTCGGTGAGGTCGCTGTGGTTCCACTGGTCCATGGCCAGCACCAGGTCGAACAGCTCGAAGTCGCCCCGCTGGAACTGGCGGCCCCGGCTGACCATGGCGATGCCGCGGCGGCGGGCTTCGGCGGTGGCGCGGTGATCCGGTGGGTCGCCCACGTGGTAGGCCGCGGTGCCGGCCGAGTCGATCTCGACGTGGTCCTCGAGGCCGGCCTCCCGCACGAGGTGCACCATCACGGCCTCGGCCGTGGGCGACCGGCAGATGTTCCCCAGACACACGAAGCAGAGCCGCACGGCCGGTTCCGGGGGTTCGCTACCCATCCCGGGAACCTATCCCTTGGGTGCGTAAGGGCGCGCATAGCGCACGTGTTGTGTCGCGGGTCATCCCTCACGGGTGTCGCGGGTCATCCCTCACGGTGCGGCGTGGGATGGGCGGACGGTTCGGTTGTAGAGAGTCTGGTTCTTGCGGGTGGGGTCGAGCGTGAGTTGGCGTGCGAGGTGACCGTTGATGAAAACGTGGCAGGCCGTGCCCGTGATGACGATGAGCGCGGGTTGTCCGTTGTACTTGGCTCCGACGGTGATGCGGTAGCGCCGGCCGGCGAGCACGGTGCTGTTTGCCACGACGTAGTTGTAGAACTGGGTGGGGGTGCCGAGGGGGTGATCGGCGGGGCCGTCTTTGGGGGCTTGTTCCCACGCGGCGGCTGGAGTGCGCCGGTCGATGCCGCGGTTGGGGCGTTGGTGGTTGTAGATGAAGCGGAACAGGTCGAGCTGGGCCTGGAGCTCCTCGAGGGTGTGGGCGGGCGGTTGTTGGGCGAGCCACCGTTTGAGGGTCTGGTGGAACCGTTCGACCTTGCCGTTGGTCTGGGGGTGATTCGGTCGGGACCTTGCTGACGCGACGCCGAGCTCGGCGAGGGCTGGGGCAAGCACTTCGCGGAAGGCCTTGGCGTTGTCGGACTGGAACCGGGCAGGCCAGCCCAAGACCGTGGCGACAGCGGCAAGAACGGCCAGGGTGGCGGCACCGGTGCAGGTGTTCATGGCTACCGAGGCGACCAGGAGGCGGCTGTGGTCGTCGATGACGTTGAGGATCTTCACGTCGGTGCCATCAGGCAGGACCCAGGGGGTGTCGTCGAGCTGCCAGCTCTGGTTCGCTCGTGCGGCGTTGAACCGCCGGTACGTTGGCTTGGGTGCCTTCGACGGGTCCGCGGTGATGAACCCTCGTTGCTTGAGAATTCGCCAGATCGTCGACGGTGACGGCAGTCCTGGGACGTCGCGGAGGTGGTACGCGATCGTTTCGGCACCGGCATCGAGACCGGCGTCGAGCAGCTCTTTGCGCTTGGCCACGATGAGGTCCTCGATCTCGGGTGCTGTCTTGTTCGCGACTGTGTGCGGCGCTCGAGACCGGGGCTCGATCGCGTCATAGCCGCCGGCCACGAACCGCCGCCTCAGGTCGTAGAAGAACCAGGTACTGATCCCGTGCTGGGCACAGAACTTGGTGACGTTCAGATCGTCGAGATCGATCTCGACGATGGTTCGCCGAAGGTTCATAGGGACTTCCTCTTGGGCCATGAGCTCAAGGCTCACGGGGGTCAGGTCAGACCGTGAGGGATGTCCCGCGACATGTGTGAGGGATGTGCTGCAAGATCACAGGCGCGCATAGCGCACCCTTGCGCACCCAAGGACCTTCGGGGCTACAGGTCGAGGGTGCCGCCGTCGAGGGCGACGGCGGCCCGCCGGAGGGCTTTGGCCTTGGTGCGGCGGAGGGCGTCGGCGGGGGCCTCGGCCACCCGCACGGCCATGGCCAGCGCGGCGTCGGCCAGATCGGCGTCGGGCACCACCTCGGACACCAGGTGGAGGGCGAGGGCATCGGCCGCTCCCACCTCCCGGCCCGTCATCACCAGATCGCGGGCCACCGCCCCGCCGACCAGATCGTGGAGCGGCCCGTAGACCACGTCGCCGAAGGTGCGTTCCGGGTGGGCGAAGCGGGCCGAGGCGGCGGCGATGCGCAGATCGCACAGCACGGCCAGGTCGAACCCGCCGGCCAGGGCCGGCCCGTTGACCGCAGCGATGGTGACGAGCGGGCAGCGCAGCACCGCCCCGTGGTAGCGGTCGCTGGTGGCCCAGAGCTGCTCGGAAAGGGCGGGATCGCCGAGCGACGCCTGGAGCTCGGTGAGGTCGAACCCGGCGGAGAACACCGGCCCCGCGCCCGTGATGATCACCACCTTCACGGCATCGTCGGCGGCGAGCGCCTCGAGCCCGTCGGCGATCCCGGCCTGCACCTCGATGGACAGGGCGTTGCGCTTGGCCTCACGGCGCAACGTGAGCCGAGCCACCCCGTCTGCCGGTCGGTCCACCTCCACGAGCGTCATGCCGCGACGGTACCGCTAGGGCGAGACCTGGGTGGTGGTGTAGGTCCCGCCCTGGAGCAGCCAGGTGGTGGCCAGGTAGCGCTCGTAGGCGACGCTCTGCACCTGGTCGACCGTGTCGGGGTCGGCGTCGTCGATGGCGTAGTCCTCGCCGTCGACGTTGATGGCGAGGTCGTCGCCCACGAACCGGCACCACGACACGTCGAAGCGACCGAGGAGGGAATCGGCGGCGGTGGTGAGGAAGTCGATCGGGCCGGGCTGGAGGCGGTGCTCCCGCAACCGCCAGTAGACCGCCCGGGCCTGCTCGTGGGCGGCGCGGATGCGGTCCTCCCCCACCAGCGTGGCGTGGGCGACGAGGTCGGTGCTGGCCTCGACGTCGAGGAACCCGACGGCGGCGTTGAGCGCGTCGGTGTCGGCCAGCGCGTCGTAGGCGGGCAGGTCGACCCGCCCGAGGGCCCAGGCCAGCACGGCCAACCCCTCGACCCGCCAGGCCGCGTCGACCGACGCCCGCTCCTCGATCATCTCGATGCCGGCCTGGAGCAGGCGCCACTCGTCGGGCTCGAGCTCGTCGTCGAGGCCCTGGACCTCCACGGCCCACCGCTCGATGCGCTGGCGCTCCCCCTCCTGGTCGACCTCCTCGGGATCGTCCTGCTCGAGGAAGGCCCGGCCGCACACGGCGGCCAGCGCCAGCGCCCGCAGGGCCACCCGTCGCGGCGGCGGGCCCGGCGCCCGCAGGTCGACGACGGCGGCCAGCGGGCTCGCCGGCTCCGGCTCCGGCTCCGGCTCGATGATCGGCTCGGGATCGGGCGCCGGCGCCGGCTCGACGATCGGTTCCATGACCGGCTCGGGCGCAGGCGCCGGCGGCGCGGGACGCAGGCGGGTGCCCGGCACCACGGCGTTGGGGTGCATGGGCGTGGCCCCGATCAGCACCCGCCCCTTCCGGTCGCGGAGGGCCGACGGGGTGAACAGCACGCCGTCGACCCGAGCCGCCAGCGCGTAGAGCACCGCCAGGCGCGGGTCGTCGGCCGCAGCCACGTCGAGGTTGAGCTGGCAGGCCAGGCCGATCCCGTAGGCCGACCGCATGGCGCCGAGGGCCTCGAGCACTGCCGCGGTGCCGTCGTGGCGCGGGAACCGGCCGAAGTAGGCGACCAGCCCCCGCAGCTGGGCCGACCAGTCGGGCTCGGCGTAGTAGCCCGGGTCGTGGGTCAGGCGCAGGGGGAAACGGTCGCCCGGTCCGCCGGTGGACGGCACCGTGGCCGACCGCCAGCCCACGCCGTCGGGGCCGACATCCACCACCACCTCGCCTGCGCCCTCCCCCGCGGCGTGGGCGGCCGCCTCCCGGAGCGCGTCGAGGACGGCCGCGGGATCGGCGACGGCGGTGAAGAGGGAGACGGGTTCGGCAGCCATCGCTCCCGGCTCAGCCCTCGTCCTGCTCGGCCGTGACCGCGGCGAGCAGGGCCGGCAGCTTGGGCAGGAGCCCCATCAGGGCGGCGAGGAAGCCCCCGCCCTCGGGCACGAGCAGGTCGGACAGGCGACCGACCGCGAACACGGTGCGGAGCAGCAGCACGACCTCCACCGGGGGGGCGAGCTTGTGCTTGAGCATGAGGCGCACCGCCTCGTTGACGGCGCCGAGGAGGGCGTCCTCCCCGCCCATCATGATGGTGCCGAAGTCGAGGGCCTTGGCCCCGGCCAGCTCGGCCACGAGGGCGTCGACGTCGAGATCGGGCGGCACCGCGCCGGCGATGCGCATGGCCTCCACCTGCCCCGCCGGCTCGCCCGAGAAGAGCGACTTGAGGAAGGTGATGCCGGCCGCCCGCAGCTGGGGCCCGAGCCGGCCGACCACGCTGGCCCGGCTGATCACCAGCCCGCCCTCGGGGGTGATGAACAGGTGCTCGGGCGAGGGGTCGGCCCAGAAGGTGCCGTGGACGAGCGCGGCCTCGAGGGTGAGGGCGGTGATGGCCCCGATGATGGCGGTGGCGTCGGCGACGGGCTCGGCCAGGTCGGGCAACGGCGTGCCGGCGGCCCGGCTCGTGACCAGCACCCGCTCGCTCACGTACCCGGGGAGCGGGCACACCACCTCGACGTGCTCGAGCCCGAGGTCCTCGGCGATGAGCCCGAGCTCGATGAGATCGAGGGCCTCGATCCGCAGGTCGACGGCCTCGAGGCCCATCCGTCCGATCAGCTCGACGAACCCCATGGGGCCCATGCCCATGCCGCCGCCGTCGGGGGCCATCCGCTGGCCGGCGGCGGCCAGCGTCGCCATCATGCGCACGTCGGCGGCGAGGTCGCCGGCCACGCCCGGCCGGCGCAACCGCACGTCGACCGGCCGCCCCTCGGGGAGCGTGGCGTGGTGCATCTGGGTGACGGGGCCGGAGGTGACCGGCGCGAAGTCGAACTCCGCCAGCGCCCCGACCGAGCGGCGCACGATCCCCTTCACCGTGACCGGCATGAGGTTGGCCGGCCCGATCGAGCGGAGGGCGAGCTCGTCGGTGAGCAGCGACGGGAACAGCGACCCGCTCCCCTGGATGACCCGGGCGACCTCGGCCGACGCCGGCCCGCCCAGGGCGAGCTGGTCGACGAAGCCCTCGACGGCGGCGTCGACCACGAGGTGTCGCGGGTCGCGCCCGCCGAGCACGTCGGACACCATCCCGGGGAGCCGGGTGACGGTGCGCACCGCCCGGGACAGCCCGGCCGCCACCGCGTGCTGACCGAGGCGGTGGGGCGGGATCGGCCCGGCCTGGGCCAGCTGGCGGGCCTGGTCGGGCAGGCTGGCCCGGCGGGCCCCGTGATCGGCCTCCCACTTGGCGACGGCCTCGGCCAGCCCGGCCTCGCGGGCCACCCAGGCCGACCCGGCGGCCCGTTCGGTGAGGGTTGGGTGCTGCTCCAACGGTCCCCCTTGGATGCGATGTGGCCGTGGTCCGGCTGATTGTCGCACCCGGCGGGGACCCCCGCCGCACCGGACCCCCGACCGGGGGGAGGTGACGCCCCGTCAGGAAGTTGGCAGGATGGCGACGATGAGCGACCAGCGCGGCACCCACCCGGTCCATCCCGACGTCCGGCTCACCGAGGGGGCGTTCTACGCCGACCACCCGGAGCGCCACTACGCCTGGATGCGGGCCAACGCCCCCGTCTACTGGGACGCCGGCGGCAACGTGTGGGGCATCAGCCGCTACGACGACCTGAAGGCGGTCAGCAAGGACCCGAGGACCTTCAGCAACGCCGGGGGCATCCGGCCCGGGTTCGGCCCCCTGCCGATGATGATCGACATGGACGACCCGGAGCACTGGCACCGGCGCAAGCTCGTCAACCGCGGCTTCACCCCCAAGCGGGTGCGGGACCAGGAGGACCGCATCCGCGAGGTGTGCGACGACATCATCGACGCCGTGTGCGAGCGGGGGTCGTGCGACCTCGTGGCCGACATCGCCGCCCCGCTGCCGATGATCATGATCGGTGACGCCCTCGGCGTCGCCCCCGAGCATCGTGCTGACCTGCTGCGGTGGAGCGACGACATGGTGAAGGGCCAGGACGCCAACGCCACCGACGACATGATCCTCACCGCCGCGGTGGCCTTCGCCGACTACACCGGCTACGCCGCCCAGGTGATCGCCGACCGGCGGGCCGCACCCCGAGACGACCTCATGAGCGTCCTGGTGCACGCCGAGGTCGACGGCGACCGACTCGACGACGACGAGCTGGTGCACGAGTCGCTCCTCATCCTCGTCGGGGGCGACGAGACCACCCGCCACGTCCTCAGCGAGGGGATCTACCAGCTCCTCCGGCACCCCGAGCAGCTGGAGCGATTGCGGGCCGACCGGTCGCTCGTCCCGTCGGCGGTGGAGGAGATGCTGCGCTGGGTGTCGCCCATCAAGAACATGGCCCGGACCGTGACCACCGACACCGAGCTCGGGGGCCAGCGCCTGCACGCCGGCGACGAGCTGCTCCTCCTCTACGCCTCGGCCAACCGCGACGAGGCGGTGTTCAACGACCCCGAGACCTTCGACATCGCCCGCACGCCCAACGAGCACGTCGCCTTCGGCTTCGGGGCCCACTACTGCCTGGGCAACAGCCTCGCCCGGCTCGAGATCCGGGTGATGCTCGAGCAGATCCTCGACCGGCTGCCCGGCCTGGCCCTCGCCTTCCCGCCCGGGATGGACGAGCCCCCGATGCGGCCGGCCAACTTCATCTCGGGCCCCGAGCAGCTCCCGGTCACCTTCACCCCCGGCCCGCCGGCCCGCTGACCCCGGGCCCGAACCGCCGGTCACTAGCCTCGGCGGCCATGGTCCGCCCGGCTGCCGTCGCGCTCGCCGCGCTGCTCACCGCCACCTCGGCCGCCTGCGCCGGGACCGGCGCCGACGCGGGAGCGGGCGCGGGCGCGGACGCGGACGGCGAGGGCCGCCCGGCCGGCACCGCCGCCCCGACCCCGGCCACCGGCGGCCCGGCCGGAACGGCCCCGGGGACCACCGCCCGTCGCTACGGCACCATCCCGATCACGCCGGCGGGCGACGGCCAGTTCACGGTGACGCCCGGGGGGTCGTCGCCCTCGACCCGGCCCCCTCGCCCGACCACCACCCCGCCCCCGCCCCTCCCGGCCGTGGCCCGGCCCTTCGGCGTCGGCGGCATCCAGGTCAGCTTCACCGACACCGGCCGGCCCGCCGGCGACAAGCCGGTGCGCCTGCTGCGCACCACCGTGTGGTACCCGGCGGCGGCACCGGCGACGCAGCGGGGCGGGCAGCTCCCCGCCGCCAACGGCGTCTTCCCGGTGGTGGTGTTCGCCCATGGCTGGGCGGTGAGCGCCGCCGACTACGCCCGCCTCCTCCAGGAGGTGGCCGCCGCCGGCTACATCGTCGTGGCGCCGGACTTCCCCCTCACCAGCCGGGTCAACGGCGCCGTCGACGAGCGCGACACGTTCAACGAACCGCTCGACCTGAGCTTCCTCATCGGGCAGGTGCAGTCGCAGCTCAACACCACCGGCGTGCTCGCCGGCCGGGTGTGGAGCGGCCCGGTGGGGGCCATGGGCCAGTCCGACGGCGCCACCGTGGTGATGGCCCTCGGCATGAACGACTGCTGCATCGACGCCCGCGTGGCCAGCATCGTCGCCCTCTCGGGCAAGGCGTCGGGATGGGTCAACGGCTGGTTCCCGGCCGACAGCACCCCGGTGCTCGACATCCACGGCGACAACGACACCATCAACCCGATCGCCAACGGGCGGTCGGTGCTGCAGCGGGCCGCCGCCGGCAGCGCGCTGGTGACCGTGGCCGGGGGCGACCACGCCAAGATCTTCACCAGCGGCGAGGCCGTCCCCGCCGTGGCCAAGATCGCCATCGACTGGCTCGACCTCACGCTGCGCAAGGACAGCAGCGCCCGGGCCCGGTTCGAGGCCGACGCCACGGCCAAGGGCTACGCGCTGCAGCGCTCCTGACCCGGCCGCCCGAGCGGGTCACTCGAGCTCGGCGGCGAAGGACCGCACGACCGTCGCCGGCCCGATGACCACGGCCTCGTCGCCGGCGATGAGCGGACCCGTGGCCGCCGCCCCCGCCGACACCGTGCCGTCGTGCTCCACGGCGAGGACCTGCAGGCCGCGGCTCCGCCAGTCGGCCAACGTCGTCTCGTCGACGGGCCGGTCGGGCGTGAACCGGTAGGCCAGGAGCGACAGGCCGTCGAGCTCGACGGGACGCATGGCGAACTCGTCGATCGCCGCCCCGATGAAGGCCCGGGAGGCGACGGTGGCCGAGCTGATCGTGGCGTCGATGCGGAAGGCCGTGGCCAGCCGGCCGCTCACCGTCTCGTCGAAGGCCCGCAACACGGTGCGGATCTCGGGGTGGAGGCGGCGGGCCTCCCGGCAGGCCGCCAGGTTGGCCAGGTCGTTGTTGGTGCAGGCGATGATGCAGCGGGCCCGTTCGATGCCGCACCGCACGAGGTTCTCCCGCAGCTGGCCGTCGCCCCGGACGACCGGCAGCTCGGCGGCCACGGCGTCGACGAAGTGGGAGTCGGGCTCCTCCTCGATCACCGCCGCGGGGATGCCGAGGTCGGCCAGGGTGCGGGCCACGCGGTACCCGACCCGGCCCAGCCCCACGAGCACCACGTGGTCCCGCATCCGGCGGGCCCGGCGGGCCATGCGCAGCTCGAGCCGCTCGGCCAGCACGATCGCCGTGATGTACGACAGGAGGATCCAGGGCAGCACCACGCCCGACACGATGGCGAGCAGGTCGAGGATCTTCACCGCCCGGCGGTCGGTCTGGGGCGGGAGGTTGCCCACGCTGATGCCCACGGCGGTGCGGACGGCGTCGAGCGTGCCCTCGTGCTCGAGGCCGCGGCGCACGGCGAAGTTGGCGAGGACGCTGAGGGCGAAGAGCACGGCGGCCACCCGGAGCAGCGTCGGTCGGGCGAGCCGGCGCAGCGTGGCGCCCACCGAGGCACCGGCCCGAGGCGGCGCCGCGTCCCACTCCGCCTCGTCGTTGCGACGGGCCAGATCGAGCACGTCGACGAGCCGGCCGCCGAGCAGGACGCGGTCGCCCACGCCGAGCGGACCCTCGGCCGCGGTGGCGGGACGCCACGGCCCGGCCGGAGCCGCCACCGCGATCACCACGCCGCCGAGGTCGGCGCCGACGGATCCCGGCCGCCGGCCCGCCAAAGGGGAACCATCGTGGACGTCGAGGATGCAGATCGGCACCTCCTCGTCGCCCAGACGGAGGGTCTGGACCACCTCTTCCCCGAACGCCGCGGCGACGAAGCTCGGCGCCGCCAGCGCGGCCACCGAGAAGGCCCGCCGGATGTTGAGCTCGGCGGCCACCTCGTCGACCAGATCGGGTTGGAACGTGCGCAGGACCACCGGGACGTGGGGGGCGATGGCGTGGGCCGCGGCCGCCGTCCGCAGGCTCTCGAGGTCGTCGTCGGCGAGGAGGAGGAGGGCGGCGGCACCGTCGAGCCCGGCGGTGCGCAGGGCCGCCTCGCGGTCGTAGCCGGGATCGATGATGCGGCAGGTGTCGCCGATGCGGTCGGCCGCTTCGCGGGCCGCGTCGTCGGCCTCGGGATCGCCGACGACCACCACCTCGGCCCCCTCGGCCTGCAGGCCCTGCACCACCCGGTCGGCCAGGTGGGTGAGCCCCGCCACCACGAACCGGCGTCCCGTCAGCACGCCGCCATCGTGCCACGGCGGCGCCGCGGCCATCTGCTAGCAAGGACCGGTCGGTCGACCAGGCAGAGGAGGGTGACGGGTGAGCGACAGCGACGGGCCGCAACCGGCGCCCGGGTTCTACCCCGACCCGGCCGGGTTGTACGCGGCGCGGTACTGGGACGGCACCCGCTGGACCGAGCAGGTCGACGGGCCGCCCACGGCCGCCACCGGCGTTCCCGGCAGCCCCTTCGGTCCTGCGCCGCCACTCCCACCCCAGAAGAAGACCTGGACCGACAAGTCGGCCGGCGAGAAGTTCGGCACGGTGGTGATCTGGGGGTTGTTCATCGGCATGATCCTGGCCGTGGTCGCCGTGGGCACCTGTTTCGCCATCATCGCCGCGGGCAGCCGGTGAGCCGGCAGGAGCGCTGAGGTGTACCCGGTCGCCTTCCACCTCGGCTCCTGGGCCGTCCCCACCCACGACCTGTTCATCGCCGTCGGGCTGCTGGCCGCCACGCTGTGGTTCCTCCACGAAGCCCGGGTGCAGCAGGTGCACGACCCCCGCATCTGGTGGATCGTGGCCGGCGCGCTGATCAGCGGGGGGCTCTTCGCCCGGACCTCGGCGGTGGTGCACTGGGCCGACGACCCCGAGCGCAGCAACCTGGCCGAGCTGTTCGTGCACGGCGGTCGCAGCATCCTCGGGGGGTTGGCCGGCGCCTACGCCGGGGTGCTCGTCACCAAGCGCCTGGTGGGCTACCGGTCCTCGACCGGCGACCAGTTCGCCCCGGCGGTGGCCCTCGGCATGGCCGTCGGGCGCATCGGCTGCCTCCTCACCGAGCAGATCGGCACCCCGACGTCGTTGCCGTGGGGCTACACGCCGCCGGCCGACCTGGCCGCGGGCATCCCCGAGTGCCCACCGTGCACGCTCGGGGTGCCGCTGCACCCGTCGTTCCTGTACGAGGTCCTGTTCCAGCTCGGTGTCTTCGTGGTGCTCGTCCGCTGGCGGCGGCGGCCCCACCACGCCGGTGACCTGTTCCTCGGGTATCTCGCCGCCTACGGCGCCTTCCGGTTCGCGGTCGAGTTCGTGCGCGGCAACCGGGTGCTCTGGTTCGGCCTGTCCGGCCCGCAGGTCTTCCTGCTCGTGACCCTGCCCCTGCTCTACACCCGCATCGCCCTGCTCGTGCGCCGACGCCGGTCGGCCCCGGTCGCCGAGCTCGACCTGTCGCGGTTCCCCCCACCCCTCGTCGAGGTACCGGCATGACCGCCACGCTCGAACCCGGCACCGGCATGCCGCTGCGCGACCACCGCATCCGACGCTACGTCCACGCCTTCTGCCCGACCTGCCACCACGCCGGGGCCGACCTCCCGACCGTGCGCTCGCTCCCCGGCTACCTGGCCGAGGCGGAGGGCGCGGTGTGGCTCGTGCGGTCCTGCCCGATCCACGGCCGGATCGTGACGCTCTACGACGAGCACCCCGAGATCCTCACCTACCTCGAGCAGTGGACCGCGCCCACCAAGCACCACGGCCCCGACACCCCCGGCAACTTCGATCCGATCCCGGGTGGCTACCTGCGCGGCCTCGGTGAGCTGCAGACCCAGCACACCTGCATCCTCCTCGAGGACATCACCGAGGTGTGCGACCTGCACTGCCCGACCTGCTTCGCCGACGCCGGGCCCCGCCGGCAGGGCGTGGTCCCGATGGCCGAGGTGCTGGCCAACGTCGACCAGCGACTGGCCCGCGAGAACGGCCGGCTCGACGTGCTGATGCTGAGCGGCGGCGAGCCCACGCTGCACCCCGACTTCGCCGAGCTCCTCGACCGCCTGATCGAGCGCGACATCGTGCGCATCCTCGTCAACACCAACGGGGTTCGGGTCGCCCGCGACGACGCCGTGCTCGCCGCCCTCGCCCGCCACCGCCGGCGGGTCGAGGTCTACCTGCAGTTCGACGGCTTCCGGGCCGAGACCCACCGCCACCACCGCGGCGCCGACCTCGGCGGGCTGAAGGCACGGGCCATCGAGCGACTCACCGGGGCCGGCGTGTTCGTCACCCTCACCATGACCATCGCCCTCGGCATCAACGACGACGAGATCGGCGACGTGGTGAACCTGGCCATCGACACCCCCTACGTCGGGGGCGTGGCCCTGCAGCCGGTGTTCGGGTCGGGCCGGTCCGAGGCCATCGACCCGCTCGACCGGCTCACCCACACGGGCACGCTGGCCCGGCTCGGGCCCCAGACCGGCGGGCGGGTGACGTGGCGCGACCTGACGGCGTTGCCGTGCTCGCACCCGCACTGCTCGAGTGTCGGGTACATGCTGCGCACCGACCGCGGCGACTGGCGGTCGCTGGTGGACCTGATCGGCCACGACACGATGCTGGCCCACCTCGACCTGGTCAGCAACCGCGTGGTCGACCCCGGGCTGCCGCCGGCCCTGCGGGCGCTGGTCAAGGAGTCGCTCCTCGGCCTGCTGTCGAACCAGTCGTCGCTGTCCAACCCGGGGATGGCCGAGCTGTGGCGCAACGTGTGCACGAGCTGCGACCTCGGCGTGGGGTCGCTGCTGCGCTTGCTCGGATCGTCGATGGGCAACGGCGAGCGCCTCCGCCGCGAGCTCGCCCACCGCGTCACCCGGATCACGGTGAAGCCCTTCATGGACCTGCACACCATGATCGAGGAGCGCCTGCTGCAGTGCTGCGTGCACGTCGGCACCCGGTCCGACGAGCAGGACCAGTGCGCCCCGTTCTGTGCCGTGCAGGCCTGGTCGGCGCTCGGCGAGCAGAAGCCGTCCAGCCGGGCCGGGGCCTCGGCCGAGGCACCGGTGGCGTTCCTGACGGGGATCGGCGGGCGGGGATGAGGACCCGGCCCGAGTCGTTCGACCCGCCGGCGGTCGGTGGGCCGGGACGGCCGGGCGTGACCGGCTTCGATCCGCTGCACCTGTGCATCTACACCACCATCTGCCTCATCGCCTGGCTGGTCACCCCGCCGGCCGCGGCGATGGTGTTCAGCGCCATCGCCCTGCGGGGCTACGGGCGGGCCCGGCGGGCCGGCCTGCTGTCCAGCCGCTGCCTCCTCGGCGACACCCGGCTGGTGCTGGCCTACCTCGCCGTCGTCTTCGTCGCCTCCACCGCCGTGACCGTCGTGACCGTGGCCCACGCCCTCGGACGATGACCACGCCCGTTCCCGCTGGCCCCGATCCCCGACCGGCGCCGCCGACGCTGACCCTGCCCGCCCGCAGGGTCCCGCTGCTGTGGGCCGGGGCCATGGCCGTGCTGGTCGGCGGGGCCGGCCTCGAAGCCGTCAGCCCGGCGGCGTTGCACGAGGTGGTCGGTGGCCTCTGGGCCGCCGCGCTCGGCGTGCTCGTGGTGGCCGCGAACCGATGGCGGTCCACCGTCGACGACGACGGCATCTCCCTCGCCGGCGTCGTGACCCACCGTCAGCTCCCGTGGTCGACGATCCGGCTCGTCACGGTCCGACGGGTCGAGCCCCCCCGACGGTCGGCCCGGCTCCGCCAGCTGCCCCAGGCCCTCCCCACCCAGGACCGCTACGCGTTGATCGCGGTGCGCACCGACGGCTCCGAGGTGCAGCTCACCCCGGCCGACTCGTGGGAGTCGATCGAACGCCGGAACTACCCGCAGCTGGCCGTGGCGATGCAGGCCCGGGCCGACGCCGCCCGGGCCCTCACCTCGGATCGCCGGCCCGCTCCGCCGGCCCTCCCGCCCAACCCCTGGTCCCCGCCCCCGCTCCCCCCCGCCGCGCCCTGACCCCCTTGGGTGCGTAAGGGTGCGCTATGCGCGCCCTTACGCACCCAAGGGATGGTGGAGCGGGAGGCGGAGGCGGAACTCGGCGCCGGGACCGTCGGTGCGGTTGGCCGCGGTGACCGAGCCGCCGTGACGCGTGGCGATCTCGTGCACGATGGCCATGCCGAGACCCGAGCCGGTGGAGCGCCGGCCGGTCACGAACCGGTCGAAGATCGTGTCGAGCACCGAGGGCTCGATCCCCGAACCCCGGTCCGCCACCACCACCCGGGCGCACCCGGGGGCGTCGGGATCGACGCTCACCGTGACCACGACGTCGAGGCCGCCGCCGTGCCGGAAGGCGTTGCCGACGAGGTTGCGGACGGCCCGGCGCACCAGCGGGACGTCGGCCTCGACGACCACCTCGTCGCTGGCCGTCCTCGCCTCGGGGAAGTCGAGCAGCACCTCGTCGACGAGGAGGTCGAGCCGCACCCTCTCCGGTTGACGCAGATCGGCCCCCGCATCCATCCGGGCCAGGAGCAGGAGATCG
This sequence comes from Actinomycetes bacterium, assembly GCA_029782025.1. Lineage (GTDB taxonomy): Bacteria > Actinomycetota > Acidimicrobiia > Acidimicrobiales > Acidimicrobilacustridaceae > JAKOVR01. The sequence continues at coordinate 44,389 of JAKOVR010000209.1, forward strand.
TCGACGGTGGCGCTCGTCTCGGCCGCGATCGCCTCCGCCCGCGCCAGCGACGCCGCCCGGTCGGCACCCTCCAGACGGCCGGCCTCGATGGTCGTGCGCAGGGCGGCCAGCGGGGTGCGCAGCTCGTGGGCGGCATCGGCCAGGAACCGCTCCTGCTGGTGGAGCGACGCCAGCGAGGGACGCAGGCTCCGCCCCGCCAACCAGGCGCCGAGGCCGACGCCGAGCAGGGCCAGGGCGGCGACGCCGCCCCAGACGGTCACCAGCAGGCGGCGGTGCTCGTCGAAGGACGGCCGGGCGTCGAGCACCACCAGCACCGAACCGAGCGGATCGTCGGATCCCTCCACGATCTGGGGGAACCCGCTGACGTACACCGGGCGGCCGCCGTCGGCCCCGGCGTCGAAGTCGTCGTGGTTGTATCCGGCCAGGCTGTCGGCGGCGTAGACCACCAGCCGGTCGTCGCTCACCGGGACCAGCGGCGCGTTCGAGCTCCGGTACACGACCGTCGGGGCCTTGCCCCCCGAGCCGGCGGCCACGACGTAGACGTCGGCCTCGTCGAGGACCCCGGATCCTTCCACCCCGCTGGTGTCGAACGAGCCGTCGTCGTTGATGTCCACGGCCCGGTCGGCGATGGTGCCGAGCCGGTCGACGTCGGCCAGCAGCGCGTCCTCCCGCAACCGGCTGTCGGTCACGGTGACGACGCCGGCCAGCACCACGAGGCCCACCGCCGACGAGACGGCGTAGGCGAGGGCCAGGCGCCACCGCAGGCGACGCAGGCCGGCCATGGCCGGCGTGTCGCTCGACCGCGCCGGGCCGGCCACGCTCAGGACGCCCCGTCGGGGGCGGTCCCGAGGAGGTACCCGATCCCCCGCACGGTGTGGATCAACGGCGGGCTCCCGAGCTTGCGCCGCAGCTCCTTGATGTGGACGTCGATCACGTTGGACATCGGGTTGACCAGCTCGTCCCAGCACCGCTCGATGAGCTCGGTGCGCGACACGACGGTGTCGGCCTGGGTGGCGAGGACCTCGAGCAGCCGGTACTCCTTCCGGGCCAGGGGGAGCAGCACGCCGTCCCGGCGCACCTCGCACCGGGCGGTGTCGACCACGAGGTCGCCCACGGTGACGAGCGGCGGGCGGGCATCGCGGGCCCGGCGACAGAGCGACCCCACCCGCACCACCAGCTCGTCGAGGGCGAACGGCTTGACGAGGTAGTCGTCGCCGCCGGCGTGGAACCCCTCGACCCGGTCGGCCACGGCGTCGCGGGCGGTGAGGAACAGCGCCGGCACGGCGTCGCCCCGCTCACGGCGCTGGGCCAGGAGGGCGAGCGAGTCGCCCGACGGCAGCATGCGGTCGAGGACGACGCAGTCGTAGCGGTTGAGATCGAGGGCCATCTCGGCCTCGGGCAGGTCGTCGGCGACGTCGACGGCGAAGCCGGCGGCCTCCAGCCCGGCCTTCACGCCGTCGCGCAGCGCGGCATCGTCTTCCACCACGAGGACCCGCATCGAGGCCCAACGTACTCCGGCCCTCGATCGTCCGTGCTCCACCGCTGGCATGCCGGCATCCTGGCCGGCCCCGCATGAAGCCCCGGTGAACCGGGCCTCCCCGCCGCCGCGGCCCGGGTCAGCGCCGGGCGAGGTCGGCGAGGTCAGGGCCGCCGGGGCCGGCGACGTAGGGGACGGCCCGCCACGTGAAGCGGTGCGGGCCGGCCGGCACCCGGTAGGCCGGCAGCGTGTCGGGGCCGCAGCTCCCGGTGCCGACGCCCCGGTGGGCGACGTCGATGTGGACGGTGACGTCGTCGCGCCGGACCAGTTCGGTGAGGTCGGCGGCGGCGTAGAGGTCGGCGGCCGTGTGGTGCGAGGCGGAGAAGCCGAGCGGGGTCGGGCAGGCGACCAGCAGGCCCAGCGGATCGGGCCGCCCCCGCCCCTCGGCCCCGACCTGTTCGAGGGCGAACCAGCGGGTGTCGAGGTGCAGGCCGTGCTCCTGGGGCACGAGGTAGGGGATGAACTGGTCGTCGACCGTGCTCTCCCAGCGGCCCACGGTGGCGGCGGCGCGGCGGTCGGGGTAGGTGTCCCACGGCCCGAGGCCGAACCACTCGAGGCGCTCGAAGCCGGCGGGGAGCACGAAGGACACGCCGACCCGGGGCAGGTCGGCCCAGGCGTCGGCCACCTCGACCTGCTCCTCGAAGGTCAGGACCCCGTCGGGGCCGACGGTCAGCACGGTGGTGTGCTCGGTGACGACCGCCGGATCGCTGCCCCACACCGACGTGCGGCTGGTGGCGACGACGGTGCCGTCGGGCCCGCGCTCCACGCCCCCGGGGCCGGGCAGGCGCCGCAGCCGGTCCACGCCCTGGGCCAGCCACCGCCCGAGCGGCTTGCCGCCGTTGCCGACCCACCATTCGTTGGCGTCGTCGCCGAGGAGGGCCTTGATCCCGTCGTTGTCGATAGCGGCCCGCCACAGCTCGAGCCGGGGCGCCGTCACCCACAGCTCCTCCCCCTTCCAGCCGAGGGAGGTGAGCCGCCCGGTGGCCTCGTCGAAGGCCACCTCCAGGGCGCCGCCGAGGCAGGTGGCGACGACTGTGCCTGACCCCCGCTCGGGCTGCAGCGCCACCCGCTTCCCGGCGGCGGCGCGGCCGCCGGCCGCCTTGGGCCGGGCCCGGAGCGCGAGCTGGTCCCATCCGACCTCGAACCCGGCCGGGGCCCAGGCCGACGCCCGGGCCGTGCCGAACCGCACGTCGAGGTACGCCTCCTGCCCGGGCGACAGCGCCGGCAACCGGAACCCGAGGTCGACCGTGGCGGCCTGCCGCGGGCCGATGCCCTTGAGCGCGGCGGCCGGGATGCGGCCGGCCTGCACCTCCTGCCCGTCGACCGACACCGACCAGGTGCCCCGGAGCCAGGACAGGTCGCGGAACCACTGCGTGTTGGTGACGCGCACGCGGCCGGCCCGCAGATCGCCCGGGGTGGCGGCGACCCGGGCGGGACGCGCCAACCACGCCAGCTCGGCCAGGCCCGGATGGGGGTCGAGGTCGGGGCCCACGAGGCCGTCGGCCACGAAGTTGGCGTCGTTGGGCTCGTCGCCGAACTGCCCGCCGTAGGCGAAGAACGAAACGGGCGATCCGTCGGTGGGCCGGGCCTTGACCGCCCGCAGCCCGTGGTCCTTCCACTCCCAGACGAACCCGCCCTGCAGACCCGGGGTCGCCTCGATGGCGGCCCAGTAGTCGGCGAGGCTCCCGTTGCTGTTGCCCATGGCATGGCTGTACTCGCACATGACGAGCGGCCGGCGGGTGTCGCCCCGGGCCGGGGCCTGTGCCGCCCAAGCGACGATGGCGTCGATCGAGGGGTACATCGGGCAGACGAGGTCGGTGACCGGCGCCTCGGCGTGGAGGTCGTCGGCGACGGCACCCTCGTAGTGGAGGGGCCGGCTCGGGTCGTAGCGACGGATCCACGCCGCCATGGCGTCGTGGTGGGGGCCGTAGCCGCTCTCGTTGCCGAGCGACCACGCCACGACGCAGGCGTGGTTCTTGTCGCGCTCGACCATGCGGGCCCCCCGCTCGAGGAACGCCTGCCGGTAGCGGGGGTCGTGGCACAGCGACCGGAGGAAGGCGTGGCTCTCGATGTCGGCCTCGTCGATGACGTAGAAGCCGAGCTCGTCGCACAGGTCGTAGAAGCGGTGGTCGTTCGGGTAGTGGCTGCAGCGGACGGCGTCGATGTTGTGGCGCTTCATGGCCACGAGGTCGTCGCGCATGTCGTCGACGGTGACGGCCTTGCCGCGGTCGGGGTGGTGGTCGTGGCGGTTCACGCCGTGGATCAGCACCGGCCGGCCGTTGATCCGCAGCTCCCGCTCGGCCACCTCGACGGTGCGGAAGCCGATCCGCTGGGCCGTCACCTCGTGGGTGGTGCCGTCGGGGGCGACGAGGCTCACGACGAGCCGGTACAGCGAGGGCACCTCGGCCGACCACGGCTCGACGCCGGGGAGGTCGCCGCGCAGGCGGACCTCGGGGCCGGCGTAGGTGTAGGGGAACGAGTCGGTGGGGACGGGGCCGGTCAGGAACGGGGCCCGGGCCAGCGGCCGCCCGTCGAGGCGTTCCACCCAGGCCACGACCTTCCACGGTCCGCCCTCCGGCGGCCCGCCGAACACCGGGCCGGCCGGGATCCCGCCGACCCGCACGGTGCACCGCAACCGGCCGGTGGCGCGCCCGCCCGGCGCGGCCGGCGGCGCCGCCAACGTGGCGGTGACCCGCACGTCGTCGATCCACACCGGACCCGTCGCCCGCAGGTGCACCGAGCGGTGCAGGCCGGCCATCAACCAGTGGTCCTGGTCCTCCACGTAGCTGGCGTCGGACCACCGGACCACCCGGCAGGCCAGCACGTGGTCGTGCCCGGCCCGGACGTGGGGGGTGAGGTCGAACTCCGACGGCAGCCGGCTGTCCTTGGCCATGCCCACGTAGCGGCCGTCGAGCCAGACGTCGACCACGCTCTCGGCCCCACCGATCTGGAGCACGACCCGCCGGCCCGACCAGTGCCGGGGCATCCGGAACGTGGTGCGGTACAGGCCCGTGGGGTTGGCCGCCGGCACCTCGGGCGGCGAGCCGGGGAAGGGCATCCGGATGTTGGTGTACTGCGGGCGGTCGACCCCCTGGAGGGTCCAGTTCCCGGGCACCGTGACCGTGGTCCACGACGAGTCGTGGTGGAGCACGTCGGTCCAGCCGTCGGGGGCGTCCTCGGGCCGGTCGACCAGGTGGAAGCGCCAGGTCCCCCCGGCCGCACTGTCGAGCGACACGAACCACGGCGACGCCGCCGCCTCGTCGCCGGCCGTGTGCTCCGGGGTGACGAGCCGGGCGGTGTCGACGTCGGGGCAGGGCACGAGCGGGCTGCGCATCGGCAGGCGGCCGATCGACTGCAGCTCCGGCTGGCGCCAGGTGTCGAGGGTCATCGGCCGCGACGCTACCGGGCCGACCCCGACGCCGGAGGGAGGTGCTATACCCGCGGCCATGGCTGACCGAGTGCGCGTGGGCATCGTGGGCGGTGGGCGGATCGCCGACCTCAACGTGATCGGCTGGCGGCAGCACCCGCAGGCCGAGGTGGCCGCCATCTGCGACGTGGCCGAGGCCACGCGCCAGGCCCGGGCGGAGGAGTGGGGCTGCCGTCCGGTGGCCTCCCTCGACGACCTGCTGGCCGACGACACCATCGATGCCGTGGAGATCCTCACCCCGCACCACCTCCACCGCGACCAGGCCATCGCCGCGCTGGAGGCGGGTAAGCACGTGAGCCTGCAGAAGCCCCCCACCATGTCGCTGGCCGACTACGACGCCGTCGCCGCGGCCGCCACCGCCGCCCGCGCCGCCCACGGCTCGGTCTTCAAGGTCTACGAGAACTTCATGTTCTACCCGCCCCACCGCCTGGCCGAACGGCTGATCGCCGAGGGCGAGATCGGCCAGCCCCTGTCGGTGCGCATCGTCACCGGCGGCGGCCGGATGGGCACGGGCCAGGGCTGGGACGTGCCGGCGGCGTCCAACGCCTGGCGGCTCGATCCCGCCCTCTGCGGCGGGGGGATGATGACCTTCGACCACGGGTTCCACTGCTTCCAGATGGGGCGCCAGTTCGTGCCCGACCCGGTCGAGACCGTCCACGCGTTCATCAACGTCATCGAGCTCGGCAACGGCATGCAGATCGACGCGCCGGCGCTCATCTCCTGGCGGTACGCCGGGGCGATGGCCCGCTACGGATCGTGGGAGATCGTGGCCAGCCTCGACCTCGACGTGACCAGCCGCTACTACGTGAGCGACGACCGCATCGAGGTGCGGGGCGAGCGCGGGATCGTGTGGGTCAACCAGTGCTCGGGCCGCCTGCTCGAGGAGCCGCCGGTGGTGCTCTACCGCGACGGCGAGGTGCGGGCCTTCCACCGGGTGGAGTGGGACTGGGCCGCCTCGTTCCGCGACGCCACGTTCGACTTCATCGACGCCATCCTCGAGGGGCGCGAGTCGCAGCTCACGGTGGCCGAGGGCCGGGCCACGCTCGCCTTCGCGTTGGCCGCCCAAGTGTCGGCCCGGGAGCACCGCGAGGTGGCCATCGCCGAGCTGGGCTGAACCAGCCCGGCCCGGGGGTGGCCCTACACTCGCCGGCCGTGACCACCCGACCCCGCCCCCGCCGCCGTTCCCGACGGCACGGTCCGCTCGCCGGGGTGGCAGCGATCGTGGCCACCGCCACGCTGGCCGCCTGTGGGGGCCCGGCCCCGAGCGTGGCCGCCGGCGGGCCGACCACCACCGCCGCGACCGGCGTCACCGTCGACCCGGGACCGTCCGACGACGGGGCCGGTACGAGCACGGTCACCGCCCCGGCGCCGGCCATCGGCACCACCTCCATCGTCACCGGCGGCAAGGCCCTCCCGCCGAGCAACCCGGCCGGGCCGGCCACCACCGCCCCGGCCCGCGCCAACATCTACGCCGGCAGCGGCACCCCCAACCCCGCCACGGCCGGCGCCCGCTACCTGGTGTACGTGCCCCACGAGGTGGGCAACATCACCATGGTGATCGACCCCACCACCTTCCGCGTGGTGGACCGGTTCACGACCGGCGCGGAGAGCCAGCACGTGATCCCGTCGTGGGACATGCGCACGCTGTACGTCGCCGCCAGCCGCGGCGACCTGCTCACCCCCATCGATCCCACCACGGGGAAGGCCGGCCCCGGGATCAAGGTGGAGGACCCGTACAACCTCTACTTCCTCCCCGACGGCTCCGAGGCCATCGTGGTGGAGGAGGGCAACAAGACCCTCACCTTCACCGACCCGCACACCTTCGCCGTCCACAGCCGCATCCCGACCACCTGTGCCGGGATCAACCACCTCGACTTCAGTGCCGACGCCACCTTCCTCGTCGCCACCTGCGAGTTCGACGGGTCGCTCATCAAGGTCGACCTCGTGAAGCGCGCGGTGGCGGGCAAGATCCAGATCGACACCGGCCCGTCGGGCGTCGCCTCACCCAAGGGCCGGGCCCAACCCCAGGACCTCCGCCTCTCCGCCGACGGCACCACGTTCTACGTGGCCGACCTCGAGACCGAGGGCGTCTACCTCATCGACGCCGCCACCTTCCGCCAGACCGGCTATGTGCGCACCGGCATGGGGGCCCACGGCCTCTACCCGAGCCGCGACGGCACGAAGCTCTACGTCGTCAACCGCGGCACGCCGATCGTGGGTGGACCGCCCCGCGGCAAGGGCAGCGTGGCCGTGCTCGACATGGCCACCAACACCGTGACCGCCACCTGGGACATCCCCGGCGGCGGGAGCCCCGACATGGGCAACCTCACCCCCGACGGCACCCAGCTGTGGCTCGGTGGGCGCTACGACAGCGAGGTCTACGTGTTCGACACGGCCGCCGGGAAGCTGCTGGCCCGCATCCCCGTGGGCTCCCACCCCCACGGGCTCACGGTGTGGCCCCAGCCCGGGCGCTTCTCGCTCGGGCACACGGGCAACATGCGCTGAGCCGTTACTCCTCGGCGTCGCCCTCGGCCTCGGCCTCGGCCGGCGCGTCGCTCTCGGCCGGCGCGTCGTCGGCGCTGGCCGCGGCCAGGTCGGCGTTCATCTTGAGCCGGGCGGCGAGGGTCTCGATGACCCGACGGTTGACCTCGGGCATCTCCGAGAGGAGCTGACGGAAGGCCTTGGTGTCGAAGGCCACGAGCTTGAGCGGCGAGGAGGCGATGACGGTGGCGTTGCGGGGCCGGTGCTCCACCAGCGCCATCTCGCCCACCATGCTCCCGGCGCCGACGGTGTTGACGTGCTCGCCGGCCATGTAGACGTCGACCTCGCCGTCCATGATCACGTAGCACTCCTGGCCGACGCGGCCCTGGTCGATGAGCACCACGCCGGGCTCGGCCTCGACCTCTTCGGCCAGCTGCGCGACGTGCCGGAGCTGCTCGTGGGAGAAGCCGGCGAAGAACGACACGCCGGCGAGGTGACGGGCGAGGGCGTCGATCTTCTCGGTGTCGACCTTCTTGCGCTTGCCGAACATGGCCACTCCTTCGGTCGGGGAACGGGCCCGGCACGGACGTCGACCGACCGGGCTGGGGCGGCATCGTAGATCAGCGCCGCACCCGGTGCGCCGGGTCGCATCGCCCGGGTGGAGCCGACGCGGGGTCCGGTAAGGTCCGCCCAGCCGAACGTGAAGGGGGAGCCATGAAGGCAGCGGTGATGCGGGGCGGGGCGCTGGTGGTCGACGACATCCCCGAACCGCGCCCGCAGGCCGGCCAGGTCGTGGCCCGAACGCTGGCCTGTGGCATCTGCGGGAGCGATCTCCACACGCTGCACCACGCCGACAAGATGGTCGAGATGTCCTCGCTGGGGGGCAGCCCCATGCCCGGCATCGAGGCCGAGGTGATGGACCTGGCCCGGGACGTCGTGATGGGGCACGAGTTCTGCGCCGAGGTCGTCGAGGTGGGCCCCAACGTCGGCAACTGCCAGGTCGGCGACATCGTGGTGTCGATGCCCATCGCCCTCGACCCGGCCGGGATCCATCCCATCGGCTACTCGAACGAGTACCCGGGTGGCTACGCCGAGTACCTGGCCCTGAGCGACATGCTGGCCCTCAAGGTCCCCAACGGCCTCGACCCCCACCGGGCCGCCCTCACCGAACCGATGGCCGTCGGGCACCACGCCGTGGAGCGGAGCTGGGCCGGCCCGGGCGACGCCGCCATCGTGCTCGGCTGCGGTCCGGTCGGGTTGGCCATCGTCGCCGCCCTCCGCCTGAAGGGCGTCGAGGTCATCGTCGCCGCCGACTTCTCCCCCGCCCGCCGGGCCCTGGCCGCCACCATGGGGGCGACCGAGGTCGTCGATCCGCGCCACGAGCCGGCGATCGAGGCGTGGCGCCGGGTCGACGGCCGGCGCCGGCTCGTGCTCTTCGAGGCCATCGGCGTGCCGGGCATCCTCGATGCGGCCATGGCCGACGCCCCCCGCGGGGCGCAGGTGCTGGTGGCCGGGGTGTGCATGGAAGCCGACACGGTCCGACCCATGGTGGGGATCATGAAGGAGCTCAACGTCCAGTTCGTGCTGGGCTACGACCCGGCCGAGTTCGCCACCTCGCTGCGGCGGATCGCCGAGGGCGAGGTCGACGTCACGCCGCTCATCACCGGGCGGGTCGGCATCGACGGCATCCCGCAGGCCTTCGCCGACCTCGCCGATCCCGAGGCCCACGCCAAGATCCTCGTCACCCCCTGAGCGTCACGAACGGGCCGGGAACGGCGCGCGCACTACGATGCGCCGCACCGGGTCCGCCGTCCCGTTTGCGTCGCCGACGTGCGGCGCGATGGTCCCCCGCCGCAGGAGGAGCACCAACGATGCCCAAGTACCGCTGCCCCGTGTGTGGCGCGACCCACCGCGAGATGCCCGACTTCTGCCGGCTCTGCGGCCAACAGATGGGCGAGGAGGTCTCCGTCGGCGACTTCAAGGGCGCGCGCACGGTGGTGGTGCAGAAGAAGGGCCTGGGCGGCATCATGTTCATGGCCATCGGTCTGGTGGTCCTGATCGCCGTCGGGCTGGCCGTCCTCGGCATCGGCCCGGGGGGCACCCAGATCGACAAGCTCACCTCCAAGCTCCCGGGGGTCAGCCGGCCGACCGGCTGGACCGAGCTCCGCGACGAGGACGGCAAGTTCGTCGTCAACTTCCCTTCCAACGGCCGCAAGCAGAACAAGGACGCCACCAACCCGATCACCGGCGAGAAGGGGACGAGCTGGTCGGTGCTGCTGAGCGAGGAGACGCTCATCACCGTCACCTACGCCAAGACCGCGGGTGCCGGTACCACCACCACGACCGCGGCGCCCGCCGGGTCGGCGGCGCCTCGCGACCCTGCCCTCGTGCGCATCCGGGGCATCGGCGAGACCTATGCCGAGAAGCTCAAGACCGACAGCGGTCTGGTCTCCAAGCGCGACGATCAGAACGCCTTCGGCTTCGCCGCCCAGTACATCGAGGCGGCGAACCAGACCGACCCGGCCATCAAGAACCGCGTGAACCTCCGCTCCATGTTCTGGATCCGGGACGACACGATGTACGTCATCGAGGTGCGGTCGGTCTACTCGATCGACAAGATGACCCAGTTCGACAACGTCCTGCAGAGCTTCCAGCCCCTCTGAGTCGGTCAGGTCGTCCAGCGGGCCGCCACCCAGCGCGCCCGGCCGGCCAGGTCCTCGCCACCGCCGACCTCGGCGCCGGCCGCCGAGAACAGGTCGGCCACGGCCTCGACCTGATGGGGGGCGATCTCCACCACGAGCACCCCGGGACGGGCCAGCCACGACGGGGCCTCGGCTGCCAGCTCGGCGTAGCTCTCGAGCCCGCTCGGCCCGGAGCGCAGCGCCGTCGCCGGCTCCCAGCGGTCGACCACGTCGTCGAGGGTCTCGCCGTCGGCGATGTAGGGCGGGTTGCTCACGGCCACCGCGACCCGGCCTCGGAGCGCCTCGGGGAGCGCGGCGAACCACGAGCCGACGGCCAGGCGCACCCGGGTGGCGGCGTAGCCGAGCCCGGCCAGGTTGGCGCCGGCCACGGCGAGGGCATCGGCGGACCGGTCGGTGCACCAGACCTCGACCCCGGGCACCTCGACCGCGATCGAGAGCCCGATGGCGCCGGAACCGGTACCGAGGTCCACGGCGACGACCGGTGCCCCCGACGGGGACGACCGGTCGACGGCCGCCCGCACCGCGTCGATGGCGACGCCGGCCACCACCTCGGTCTCGGGTCGGGGGATGAGCACCCGGGCGTCGACGGCGAGGTCGAGCGACCGGAAGGCCCAGTGGCCGAGCACGTACTGCAGCGGCTCGCCGGCCCGGCGACGGGTGAGCATGCGCTGGACGGCGGCCGCGCCGGCGGTGCGGACGGTGTGGTCGAGCACGGCCAGCAGGTCGGCCCCTTCCGCCCCCGACGCCTCCTCCACGATCCAGCGGGCCTCGGCCCCCGGGCTGGCCACCCCGTAGGCCCGGAGCCGATCCTCGGCGTGGCGGAGCAGCACCCGCCAGGTGAGCCCGCCGGGACCGGGCTCGGGGAGGTCGACCGGTGCCTCGGGCGATGCCGGCACGGCTCAGCCCAACCCGTCGGCCTCGGCCGCCGCCAGCTGCCGGCTGCGCTCGTCGGCCACGAGGGCGTCGATCACGTCGTCGAGCTCACCCTGGAGCACCTTGTCGAGCTTGTAGAGGGTGAGGCCGATCCGGTGGTCGGTGACCCGGTTCTCCTTGAAGTTGTAGGTGCGGATCTTCTCCGACCGGCCGCCGCCGCCGATCTGGCCCAACCGCTCGGCCGAGGCTTCGGCCCGCTGGCGGTCGGATTCGAGCTGGAGGAGGCGGGCCCGCAGCACCTGCAGCGCCTTGGCCTTGTTCTGGAGCTGGCTCTTCTGGTCCTGCATCGCCACCACCAGCCCGGTGGGGAGGTGGGTGATCCGCACCGCCGAGTCGGTGGTGTTGACCGACTGGCCCCCCGGTCCCGACGACCGGTACACGTCGACCTTCAGGTCCTTCTCGTCGATGTCGACCTCGATGTCGTCGGCTTCGGGCAGCACGGTGACCGTGGCCGACGACGTGTGGATCCGGCCCTGCGACTCGGTGACCGGCACCCGCTGCACCCGGTGCGGCCCGCCCTCGTGCTTCATCTTGGTCCACACGTTGTCGCCCCGCAGCAGGAAGGTGACCTCGCTGTAGCCGCCGAGGTCCGAGGGGTTGGCGCCCAGCACCTCGAACTTCCAGTGCTGGCGGTCGGCGTAGCCCCGGTACATCTCGTAGAGGTCGCGGGCGAAGAGGTTGGCCTCCTCGCCGCCCTCGGCGCCGCGGATCTCGACGATGACGTTGCGGCCGGCGTTGGGGTCGGCCGGGAGCAGCAGGACCTTCAGCTCCTCCTCCAGCGCCACGATGGAGGCCTCGGCCTGCTCGACCTCGTCCCGGAGCAGCTCGCGCTCGTCGGCGGCGGCGTCGGCCACCATCTCCCGGGCCGCGGCCAGGTCGTCGTGGGCCGACCGCCAGGCCCGGTAGGCGACGACGATGGGTTCGAGCTCGCGGTAACGGCGGGCGACGGTCGTGTAGGTGGCCTGGTCGCCCGTGACCTTCGGGTCGGCCATGCGGGCCTCGGTGTCGAGGTACTCCCGCTCGAGGCCGGCCAGCCGGTCGAACATCGTGCTCACGTCTGCTCCCACGGCACCGGCACGGCCCGCACCTCGGCCGGGTCGCGCAGCGCCGCCGCCAGCTCGTCGACGGCCGGGTGGCGGTCGCGGGCGGGCACCGCGACGACCAGCTCGGCGTCGGGGGCGTAGGCCAGGCGGGCGTCGGCCCCGGCCGGGACGGCGCCCGGGTCGATGCCCACCGCCGCGGTCACCACGATGGGGCGGCCGTCGGCGTCCTCACCGACGGCGCTGACGGCGAGGGAGTCCTTCACCCCGGCCGGCGTCACGGTGGGCTCGACGGGTACCAGCCGGGCCGCGCCCACGAGCTCGGGCCGGTCGACGAGATGGGTCCGGAGCCAGCGGGCCCGGGCCAACCGCCCGAACGGCGAGTCCGGCCGGGTCGGCGAGCGTTGCTCCCGCACGGCGTCGATCACCTTGGCGAGCGCCTCCGGCGCCGGGAGCTGTCCGTGCACGAGGGCGAAGGCCTCACGGTCGTGCGGACCGACACCGACCTCGAGCCGGGCGTCGTCGCCCACCACGACGCGGGCGATCTCCAGCCCCCGCCAGGCGCCGACGATCGAGCCGTGCTCGAGCAGGACCTCGACCCCGTTGGCCTCGAGCAGGGCGATCAGCGAGTCGACCCCGGCGGGCCCCGGGGCCGGGACGTGGGGCGGCGCCGGGACGGCCGGATGCAGCGTCGCGCCATCGACGGCCCACACCGACGGTGGCCGATGGAACAGCGCCGCCTGCCGGGCCACGACGGCGGCGGCGTCGACGTCGGCGAGGATCACGTGGACCTCGGCCGCGGCGGCACCGGGCAGGGCGCGGGCCGACCACAGGAGCGCGCCACCGAGCGCCCGGTCGCCGTGCTCCTCGGCCAGGACCCAAACCCGTTCACTGGCGGCCTCCACCAGGGCTGCGCCGCCGGGGAAGCGGCCCGCGGTCCGATCGGCCTCGCCCCACCGACCGGCGACCAGCCCGCGCAGGCGGGCGCCGAGCAGGGTGGCGCGACGCTCGGGGTCGACGGCAGCCGCGACGGGGCCGGGCACGACGGGCTCCGGGCCCTTCAGTTCCCGGCGGTGGGGGTCTTGGCCACCTCGTCGAGGAACTCGGCGTTGGTCTTGAAGCTGGCCAGCCGGTCGATCAGCATCTCGAGTCCGGCGGCGTTGTTGCCGTCGGCCGAGAGGCTGTGGAGGACCCGTCGGAGCTTCCACACCATCTGGAGCTGCTTGCGGTCGAACAGCAGCTCCTCGTGGCGGGTGGAGCTGGCGTCGACGTCGATGGCGGGGAAGATGCGGCGCTCGGCCGTGCGCCGGTCGAGCTTGAGCTCCATGTTCCCGGTGCCCTTGAACTCCTCGAAGATGTGCTCGTCCATCTTGCTGTTGGTCTCGACCAGGGCCGTGGCCAGGATGGTGAGCGACCCGCCCTCCTCGAGGTTGCGGGCGGCGCCGAAGAACTTCTTGGGCGGATACAGGGCGGCGGCGTCGATGCCCCCCGACATGATGCGCCCGCTGGCCGGGGCGGCGAGGTTGTAGGCCCGGCTCAGACGGGTGATGCCATCGACGATGATCACCACGTCGGTGCCGTCCTCGACCATGCGCTTGGCCCGCTCGATGACGAGCTCGGTCACCATGATGTGCTCGTCGGACGGGCGGTCGAAGGTGGAGGCGATGACCTCGCCCCGGTGCAGCCACCGTCGGAAGTCGGTGACCTCCTCCGGTCGCTCGTCGACCAGGAGCACCATCACGTGGCACTCGGGGTGGTTGGTCTCGAGGGCGCGGGCGATGGTCTTCATGACCGTGGTCTTGCCCGCCTTGGGCGGCGACACGATCAGCCCGCGCTGGCCCTTCCCGATGGGGGCGATGAGGTCGATGATGCGGGCCGTCATGTTGTTGGGCTCGGCCGGCGACTCGAGCTGGAGCTTGGTGTCGGGGAACAGCGGCGTGAGGTCCTCGAAGCGACGTCGGGCGGGCACGGCCTCGGCGTCGTGGCCATTGATGGTGTCGATGCGCAGGAGGGCGGGGTTCTTCTCCTGGCGGCCGGCGGGCCGGGCGGCGCCGGTGAGCACGTCGCCCCGGCGCAGGCCGAACTGGCGCACCTGCTTCACCGACACGTACACGTCCTCCTTGCTGGGGAGGTAGTGCTTGAGTCGGAGGAAGCCGTAGCCGTCGTCCCGCAGGTCGAGCAGACCGGAGACCTCGACGGGCTCGCCCTCGAACACCTCGGGCTGGCGCTCGGTCCCGCGATCGCGGCCCCGGCGGCGGCGACGGCGGTTGCCACCATCGGCGTCGTCGCCGGCCCCGCCCGGCCCGCCGCCGGCGGCGTCGTCTCGCTCGGGCCGGGCGTTGGGCTCGGGCCGGGCGTTGGGCTCGGTGCGGGCGTTGGGCTCGGTGCGGGCGTTCGGCTCGGTGCGGGCGTTGGGCTGGCTCGGGGCCCGACGCTCGGGTGCGGGGCGATCTGCTTCCGCCGTCGGCTCGACCTCGGCGTCGCCGTCGTCGCCGTCGTCGCCGTCGTCGGCCGGTCCGGCGTCGGTCTCGGCGTCGGCCTCGGCCTCGGTCTCGGCGTCGGCCGCCTTGGCCCGGGCCGCCCGCTTGCGGGGCTTGGGCGCAGCCGGCTCGGCGCCCTCGGCGCCCTCGTCGGCCGGGGCTGCGCCGGGGACGACCCCGGCCAGCTCCAGGATCATGTCGACGATGTCGCCCTTTCGGGCGCGGGAGCCGGGCTTGCCGCCCAGCGCGACGGCGATGGTGTGGAGCTCGTCGCGATCCTTGCGTTCCAGGGCGGAGCGCTCGAGAGTGTCGGCGGACATGGTTTCCTCGGTTCTCGGGACGCCATGGTCCGTTGACGGTGGGACGGGGCGTCGGAGGGGATTCGGGTCACCCAGGGGACCCGGGGGGCGAACGTCGCCGTGACAGCGGGGATCGGGACGGTTGGCGATTCCAGCGGAGGGGAAGCACCGGCTGGGCCTGGTGCATCGGGCCGTGGGATCGGGGCCGGGTCGATACCAGCAGCCCCCGTTCGACGACGGCGGCATGCTAACGGGTGCCACCCCCGAGGGCAACCTGCACCGCGACCCCGGTGTTGCGCGCGCCGCCACCGGCTGGCCTACGGTGAGGCGCAATGGACGTCGCCATCATCTTCGAGAGCATGACCGGCACCACCGAGCGGGCGGCTTTCCTCATCGCCGACGAGCTCTTCCGCCGTGGCATCGCCAGCCGGGTGTTCCCCACCAACGCGGTCGACGCGGACTACGTCGCCGGGGCCGATCTCGTCATCATCGGCACCTGGGTCGACGGGCTCATCGCCCTCGGCCAGCGCCCGGGCCGGAAGGGGAAGCTCGTGGCCCTGCCCCGGCTCGACGGCAAGCCCACCGCGGTGTTCTGCACCTACGCCGTCAACCCGGGCAAGGTCCTCCAGAAGATGGAACGCCTGGTGGGCGAGCTCGGGGGCACGTCGCTCGGCGGCATGGCCTTCCACCGCAAGCGCCTCGATCCGGCGGTGCGTGACTTCACCGGCCGCGTGATCGCCGCCCGGGCCGAGGCCACCGCCAGCGCCTGACCGCCCCGGGCCGCGTGCAACCTCACGAAGCCCGTCGGGCATCCCATCCGATGCGGTGGCCTCGTGCCCGCATCGGCCTCGCCGCCCTCACCATCGCGGCCGCGACCGCGTGCGCGAAGGACGTGAACGGCATCACCGCCGGCGCACCGGGGACGCCAGCGGGGCCAGTGGCGACGAGCCAGATCTCGTGCGAGCGACCGCGCGTCACGGGCACCGCCGATGCCGTGCGGTACGCCTCCACCCTCGAGGAGATGGTCACGAGCGCCGACGTCGTCGCCGAAGCCCGCATCGTGGGTGACGCCGGCGCCGCAACCGAAGCCAGCCAACCGATGGAGGTCGAGGTGGTGACGCGCTACCGGGGCACCATCGGTGCCCGCCTGACGGTCCAGCGGTACCAGACCCACTACTCCGTGACCGGGACACCCGGCACCTTCATCGGTTCGTGGAACGGCGAGCCCTGGTACTGCCCCGGCCAGATCTACATGCTGTTCCTCCAGCGGGATGCGGACGGCGGCTACCACGCCCTGCCCCGCGTCGGTGCCATCCCGATCGAGCCCCACCTCGACGCCGCCACGGCCGGCACGGCGCAGGCTCCGCAACCCTTCGCGTCGCTTGCCACCCTCGACGCCGACACCCTGCGGGCGAGCGTCCGAGCGGCGGCGGACCGGGCCGGCGGCTGAACCGCCAGGGGCGGCCGAACCGCGTCAGGCGGTGAGGCGGGCCATCAGCTCGTGGCCCGGCACGGCGGGGAGCCCGGCCACGCCCGGCTCGGTATAGGGGCGGGGATCGGGATCGATCCCGTCGCCCACCAGGAGGTAGGGCACGGGGTCGGGGGTGTGGGTCTTCAGCCGCAACGGGGTGGCATGGTCCGGGAGGAGCAGGAGCCGCCACGGGCCCATGGCATCGAGGCCCGCCACGAGGTCGGCGAGGATCAGCGAGTCCCACCGTTCGAGCGACCGCACCTTCTCCTCGGCGTTGCCGGCGTGCCCGGCCTCGTCGGTGGCCTCGACGTGGATGATGAACAGGTCGGACCCGTCGGCCAGGGCGGCCAGGGCGGCGTCGCGCTGGGCGGCGTAGTCGGTGTCGAACCCGGCGCTCATGCCCGCCACGTCGACCCGGTCGATGTCGGTCAGGACGCCGAGGCCCCGCACCAGGTCGACGGCGGAGCACAGGGCGGCGTCGAGGCCGTAGGTGGACCGGAAGCTCGGCATCTGGGGCTGGAACCCCTGGCCCCACAGCCAGATCTGGTTGGCGTCGAGATCGAACCGTGACAGCACCGCCCGCGACGCATCCATGAGGGCCTGGACCTTCGGCGCCGCCGACCCGGCCGGCCACACCGCCGGCTTGTCGGTCAGGTCGTGGGGCGGGGTGCAGTCGGCGTCGGCCCAGTCGGCCGGGGCCACCACGATGTGGCGGTACTCCACGCCGGGATGGAACGACACCTCGCCGCCGAGCTCGGCCTGGAGCGCCTCGAGGACGGGGACGGCGGCCTCGGTGGTGGGGTGCCCGCCGGCGAAGTCGACCATCGTGCCGTCGTCGCCGACGGTGACGAGGTTGCACCGGTAGGCCAGCTCGTCGGGCCCGAGCTTGAGGCCGAGGGCGGCGGCTTCGATCGGCGCCCGGCCGGTGTGGTAGCGGGCGGGGTCGTACCCGAAGATCGACATGTTGCCCACGTCGCTTCCCGGCGGGAGCCCCTCGGGGATGACGGCGGCCCGGCCCACCTGGCCCCGAGCGGCGAGACCGGCCAACACCGGCATGGCCGCCACCTCGAGCGGTGTGCGGCCGCCGAGGGCCTCGACCGGCTCGTCGGCGCACCCGTCGGGGACGCAGACCACGTACTTCATCCCGCTGCTCATCGGGCCATCATGCCAGCCGGCGGCGCCGGTCCCACAGGCCGGCCGCCGTCACGGGCGCAGGAGACCGTCGATGTGGTTGCGCACGGCGTCGAGCGAGTTGGGCAGCACGTCGTAGCGCTCCTCCCGCTCGAGCAGGTCGGCGAGCCGGGCCGGGAGCGGCGGGCGGATGCCGGTGGCGGCCTCCACCGCGTCGGGGAACTTGGCCGGATGGGCCGTGGCCAGGCTCACCATCGGCACCGACGGATCCCGCCGGCATCGCTCGGCTGCACCGACGCCCACGGCCGAGTGGGGATCGAGCAGGACGCCGGCCCGCCGGTGGAACGCCTTGATGATGGCGACGGTCTCCTCGTCGTCGACCCGGGCGCCGGCCCACTGCTCGTGGAGCACGGCGAGGTGCTCCGGGTCGACGCTCATCACGCCGTCGGAGCGGAAGGCGAGCATCAGCTCGCTGACGCGGTCGGCGTCCCGCCCGTAGAGCTCGAACAGCAGGCGCTCGAAGTTGCTCGACACCTGGATGTCCATGCTCGGGCTGAGGGTGGGCTCGACGCCCTCCTGGACCATCGTGCCGCTCTCGAGGAACCGGGTGAGGATGTCGTTGCGGTTCGATCCGATCACGAACTGGCTGATCGGGACCCCCATCCGCTGCGCCCCGTAGCCGGCGAACACGTTGCCGAAGTTGCCGGTGGGCACGCTGAACGCCACCGGGGTACCGGCCCCGGCGCCGAGGCGGGCGGCCGCCACCGCGTAGTAGACGATCTGGGCCATCACCCGGGCCCAGTTGATGGAGTTCACGGCCGAGAGCCGGACCCGGTCGCGGAAGGGCTCGTCGGCGAAGAGGGCCTTCACCAGGTCCTGGCAGTCGTCGAAGGTGCCCTCGACGGCGAGGTTGTGCACGTTGCCCGACAGGACCGTGGTCATCTGGCGCCGCTGCACCTCGCTCACCCGCCCGTGGGGGTGGAGGATGAAGATCTCGATGGCGGCGCGGTCGCGACAGGCCTCGATGGCGGCCGAGCCCGTGTCGCCGGAGGTGGCGCCGACGATGGTCACCTTCTCCCCCCGGCGGCTGAGCTCGTGGTCGAAGAGCCGGCCCACGAGCTGGAGGGCGACGTCCTTGAAGGCGAGGGTGGGCCCGTGGAACAGCTCGAGCAGCGACAGCCCGCCGCCGAGGTCGCGCAGCGGCGTGACGTCGGGGTGGTCGAAGGTGGCGTAGGCATCGGCCACCATCGCCGCGAAGTCGGCCTCGTCGATGCTCCCGGCGACGAACGGCCACATCACCTCGGTGGCGATCTCGGCGTAGGGCATCGTGGCGTAGCGGGCCAGCGCCCCCGGCGCCAGGGTGGGCCAGGCGTCGGGCACGTACAGCCCGCCGTCGCGGGCCAGCCCGGCGAGGAGCACGTCGGCGAAGTCGAGCACGGGGGCCGCCCCGCGGGTGCTGACGTAGTGGACGGCCATGGGGAGGTCTCCCGGGTGGATCAGAGGTCGTCGAGGACGCGCAGCACGCTGCCGATGTCGCGCACGACGTCGAGGTCGCCGAGCTCGGCCAGCGTGGCGCGCACGTTGGCTTCGACGGCGCTGTGGGTGATGAACACGAGGTCGGCCCGCTCCGCCCGGCCCGTCTGCTCGACCGAGCTGATCGACACGCCGTGGCGCCCGAACACGCCGGCCACCGCGGCGAGCACGCCGGGCCGGTCGGCCACCTCGAGGCAGATGTAGAAGGGCGAGGAGAGCTGGTCGAGCGGCCGCAACCGGGCCGGCCGCAGCTCGCCGATCGACCCGTGGGTGTGGTGCTGGCGGTTGACGGCGGCGTCGATCAGGTCGCCGAGGACGGCGCTGGCCGTGGGCCCGCCGCCGGCGCCCCGGCCGTAGAACATGAGGTCACCGACGGCCTCGCCCTCCACGAAGACGGCGTTGAAGCTCTCGCGCACGGCGGCGAGGGGGTGGGTGGCGGGCACGAAGGCGGGGTGGACCCGGGCCGAGATGTCGTGCCCGCCGTCGGCCGCGGGGAGGAGCTCGGCCACGGCCAGCAGCTTCACCACGTAGCCCTTGCGCGCCGCGTAGGCGATGTCGGCGGCGGTGATGCGGGAGATGCCCTCGCGGTGGACGTCGGCCGCTGTGACCTGGGCCCCGAAGGCGATGCTGGCCAGGATGGCGCACTTGCTGCCGGCGTCGTGGCCCTCGACGTCGGCGGTGGGATCGGCCTCGGCGTAGCCCAGGGCCTGGGCCTCGGCCAGCGCGTCGGCGTAGGCGGCGCCCGCCTCGGCCATGCGGGTGAGGATGTAGTTGGTGGTGCCGTTGACGATCCCCATCACTCGGGTGATCGGCTCGCCCCGCAGCGATTCCCGCAGCGGTCGCACCAGGGGGATGCCGCCGGCCACGGCGGCCTCGAAGAGCAGGTCGACCTGAGCGGCGTCGGCGGCCGAGAACACCTCGGCGCCCGCGGTGGCGAGCAGCTCCTTGTTGGCCGTGACGACCGGCTTGCCGGCGGCGAGGGCGGCGAGCACGAGGTCCCGGGCCGGGTCGACCCCGCCCATCACCTCGACCACCACGTCGACGTCGGGATCGGTGACCACGGCCGCAGCGTCGGTGGTGAACACCGACGGATCGAGGTCGACGTCCCGGACCCGGCCGAGGTCGCGGACGGCGACGCGGGTGATGCGCAGGTCCACGCCGGCGCGGGCGGCGATCGTGTCGCGCTGCTCGCCGACGAGGGCCGCCAGCGCCGCGCCGACGGTGCCGCAGCCGAGCAGTCCGATGCGCACGACGGGAGTGGTCACGGCGGGCGACGTTAGTGGGCGCGGGGGCGGCACCCCACCGGGTAACCGGGCGCCGTCGCTCTGGCCCCTTTCCCTTTCCGTGGTTCTCATGTCATCCTGTGCCGGTGACCGAGCCCCGACCGGACCACCCCCGCCCCGACCTCGCCGCCCTCGCCCTCGCCCACGCCCGGCACGACGAGGAGCAGCGCCTGCTCCACGAGGCGCGGGAGCTGCGCCGCGTGCGGGTGGCGCTCACCGATTGCGCCAACCGGGTGCGGGGGCCGCTGCTCGACATCCGGTCCGCCGACGGGCCCGAGGTGTGGTCGGGACGCCGGGCCGACCGGGTCCGCCTCGCCCTCGACGAGCTCGACGCGGCGCTGGTGGGTTCGCCATCGGTGCGCACCGCGCTCGAGGACGTCGACCGCACGCTGGCCCTGCGGATCGAGGCCGTCGAGGCCGCGGCCCGGGAGGCGGGGCGGCAGGCCCGCGCCGCGCTGGCCGGGTGAGGCCCACCGTGTGACGGTCATCGGCGCAGCGGCGGGTTGGGGCGACGGGCGGCGTCGAGCGCGCCGTTGCCGAGGGCGGCGAGCCCGGCGCCGAGGGCGCTGCCCGGGGGCAGGTCCCCTTCCTTCGCGGCCACCGCGTCGGGCGGGAGCTCGGCGTAGGGCCGCCCGCCGACGCGGCGGAGGTACACCGCCTTGAGCTCGTCGACGTGGTGGCTGAAGTCGTGCAGCGCGTCGTTGCCGGCGGCCGCGGCGTGCTCGCCGGGCGGGGCGATGCGGTCGACGGCGAGCGTCCCGCTGATGGGGAGGACCACCGCGGCGACGTTCGACACCGCCTTGAACGGCGCGGTCAGCCCCGACAGCGCCATCGACACGCGGGCCCTCGCCGCCGCGTCGGCCCGGTCCCGCTCGACCGCGCCCTGCACCGCCCCGGCCGCCATGCCCGCCCCGGCGTGGCCCCAGATCCCGCCGATCTCGTCGAGCGCCGCCAGCTCGAGGCCGGGCCGGCCGAGCTGCCCGGCCCAGTCGATCTCGATGGCGGCCCACCGCAGGCCCAGCGTGCGCAGCTCGGCCAGCGCCGTGTCGTCGAGGGCGACGAGCCGGAAGACCCGCCGTGACGCGTCGGGGTCGAGCGGCGCCACGAGCGCCGGGACGCTGGCCGGACGGCCCGGCGGGTGTGGCGGGCCGAGCGACCCCAGGTAGGGCGCCACCGCCCGGCCGAGGCCGGCGTGCACCGCCGGGGCCAGCGGGGGCACGTCCTCGGCGCCGAGCCACGAGAGCACGCGGGCCGCCGCGGTCGGGCCGCCGGGCACCCCGGGATCGGTGCCGGCGAGGAGGAGGTCGCGGGCGGACCGTCCCCCGTCGCCGGGCCCGGCGGCGGCCGAGAACAGGTCGGCGGGATCGGCCCGGGTGAGCACGGCGGCGGCGTCCTCCGGGTGGGCAGCGAGCTGGGAGAGCAGGGCGGTGCGGGTGTCGACGAGGGCCCCCGAGGGCGCTGGCCAGGAGAAGGCCAGCGGATCGGTCCCGGCCCGGACCGCCGCGCCTGCGGGCAGGGCCCACCCCAACGCGGCCGAGGCCAGGAACCCGCCGCCCCATGCGATCCCGGGTGGGACGAAGAGCAGGCCGAGGTCGACGCCGGCGCGGCCGCCGGCCGCCGCCGCCGCGTCGGCGAGGTCGGCGAAGGTGAGCCGGAGATCGCCGGCGGCCGACGCGGTGGCCAGGGCCTGGAGGGCGCCGGCGCTGGCCGCGCCGGCGCGGCGGGCAGCGAGGTCACCGGGGCCGGCGCCGAGGGCGACGCGGTAGGTGGCGAGCAGGTCGACGACGGCAACGGCGTCGAGCCGGGCGGCGAAGGCGCTCGCGAAACGGGGGTCGCAGCCGTAGGTGCGGGTGCGGGCGAGGAAGCCCTCGACGTCGCCCTGCTCGAACGCGGCGAAGGCCGCGTCGGCCTCCGCCCCGGCCGTGGCGTCGTCGAGCCCCGGCACGGTGAAGGGGCCGTGGAGGGGGACGAGGCCGAGGGCACCGAGGGGGGCCCCGGCCTCCAGCGCCTCGACCTCGGCCACCACGGCCCGGACGTGGGCGGCCAGCGCGCCGGCTTCGGTGGCCACTGCGGCCACCACGGTCGCGGCGGTGGCCGGAGCCTCGGCCCGCCCGAGCAGGTGGGCCAGGTCGGCGGCGAGGTGGCGCCACTCGTCGCCGGCGGCGGCGAGGCGGCGGGCCAGGTGCGTGGCCCGCTGGGGGTGGATGGCGACGTCCACGGGTGGGTCCTCCGTCTCTCGCGGTGATCTCTGCACCTTTTCATAGTTCTCATTGCTTTTCCATATTTCTCGATATAGGTTGCGCCATGCCGAACCGAACCACCGAGTCCCCGAAGGAGATCCGATGACCCTCACCGACACCGTCGGCGTGAACCTCGCCCAGATGGTCGAGCTGCAGCGATCGCTCGAGCGCAAGGCCGCCGAGGTCGAGCAGCTCCTCGCCGAGCTCGGCGCCCTCGTGGGCAGCGGCGGGGCCGCCGGCGCCGTCCATTGGCAGGGTCGGGTGGCCGACCGCTTCCGGCAGGAGTGGGACGGCGTCTTCGCCCGCCACCTGCGCCAGCTGGCCGAGTCCCTCCACCAGCAGGCCCGCTTCGTCGACGACAACCGGCGGCGGTCCAACCTCGCCCTCAACGGCGTCGACGCCTGAGCTCCCGTCGCCCGCCGCCGCCACCCCCTCCCCCTGGCAGCGGCGACCGCGGGTGGGTCGCGTGCCCTGTGCGCCTCCCTCGCGGGGCACGCGACCCCCACCCCGCCCGGCCGACCTCCTCCCCTCTCTCCTCCCCCACCCATGCGCATCGCCATCCAGTCCTCCCCCTCTGCCGCCCCCCGCCCTGCCGACTGCACCTGGCCTTCCGACTCCGCCGTCACCGTCGGTGCCGTGGCCCGCGCCGCCGGCCTCATCCCCCATCGGCCCGACATGATCAGCGTGGACGGCCACCTCGTCCCCACCGCGGCGCCGACCTCGGTGGCGCCGCTGTGTCGCGGTGCGGTGCTCGGCCCGGCCGCCGTCACCGCCGCCATCCCCGACCAAGCCGCCCCCGTGCTCGTGGTCGACGGCGGGCTGGCCGCCGGCGCACGGCACCGGGTCGCCACCCCCGTCGCCGTCGGCCGCGCTCCGGGCAACGACGTGGTCGTGCCGGACCCCACCGTGTCCCGCCGCCACGCCCGGATCACGGTCGGCCCGGCCGATGTCCGGATCGAGGCGGCCCCTCGCACCGTCAACCCCGTCCTGGTCGATGGCGCGCCCGTCCCGGTCGACGGCGTCACCGTCGTCCCGGTCGAGCGGCGGGGCGAGGCCGCCACCATCGTCGGCCCGTCGCTCTCGCTCGGCGCCTCCCGCCTGCTGCCCCTCCCGCCCGACCCCGCGCGCCCCGCCGGGCCGGCGGCGCCATCGTCCGGCCCGCCCCCCGACCCCGACGGTCGCCGCCCCTGGCCCCGCCCGCCCCGCGCCGCGCCGCCGCCGCGCCCCGGGCCCGTCCCCCTCCCCGCCCTCGGCCCGGTGCCACCCGCCGCGCCGTTCGCGTGGGTCACGGTCCTCGTGCCGCTGGTGGGTGGGCTAGCCGCCGCGGTGCTGGTCGCCCCGGCCATGGCCGCGCTCACCCTGCTCGGCCCGGTCTACGCCGTGGCCGCATGGTTCGAGCAACGACGCCGGCGGCACCGGGCCCTGCGCCGGCGGGCCGACGCCGAGCGCACGGCCGTGCAGGCCACGATCGCCGCGCTGGCGGCCGCCCACGGCGCCACCCGCGCCGCCCGGCGCGCCGCCGCGCCCGGCCCGGGCGTCGTCGTCCACCGCATCCACACCGACGCCCCCGAGCTGTGGGAGCGCCGTCCGCACCATCCCGACTTCCTGGCCCTGCGGGTGGGGTTGAGCGACGAGCCCTTCGCTGGGCCCGACCTCGACGGGCCCGGGGCCGACGAGATGTCCGCCGCCGGCCGGTTCGACATCGAGCAGGCCCTGGTCCGGTTGGGGCCGCTGGTCGACGTCCCGCTGGTGGTCGACGCCCGGGAGGGCCCGGTCGGCATCGTCGGACCGCTCGACGCGGTCCGGGCCGCAGCCAGGGCCGCCGTCATCCAGGTCGCCGCCCACCACGGCCCGGCCGACGTGATCGTGACCGCCACCGACGCCACCGTCAGCGACCCGGCCTGGGCGTGGCTCGACTGGCTCCCCCACTGGGTGCCGCCCGCCGTCGCCGTCGCTCCCGGCCCCGGCGCACCGCGGGTGTTCACGGTCGACGACCGCACCGACGCGGCCCGGACCGACCACGCCGCGGGCGCGCCACCCCCGACCGGCGGGGTGGTCGTCGCCCTCCACCGCCGGCACCTGCCCGCCACCTGCACGGCCATCGTGGAGCTGACCGACGGGCTCGGTCGGGGTCGGGTGGTGCCCGTCGGCGAGGCCGGTCCCGGCCACCCGATGCTGGCCGACGGGCTCCCGCTCACCGTCGCCGCCTCGGCGGCCCGACGCCTGGCCCGGTGGCGCGATCCCGAGGCCGCCCCCCGGCCGGCGCCCGGTGGCCGCGCCGCGACGCTCCCCACGCTCCTGCCGCTCCCCGCCACCCCCGATGCGCTCGCTCGCCACCTGCGGGCGGCGTGGGCCGAGCCCGGCGACGGCCGGTCCCTGGCGGCGGTGATCGGCGAGGGTCCGGACGGGCCGTGCCCCCTCGACCTGGTGGCCGACGGTCCCCACGCCCTCGTGGCCGGCACCACCGGCGCCGGCAAGAGCGAGTTGCTCCGCACGCTGGTCGTCGCGCTGGCCCTGGGCCACCGTCCCGACGACGTCACCTTCCTCCTCGTCGACTTCAAGGGCGGGGCCGCCTTCGACGCCTGCGCCGACCTCCCGCACGTCGCCGGCGTGTTGACCGACCTCGACGACCACCTCGTGCGCCGTGCCCTCGCCGCCCTCGAGGCCGAGCTCCACCACCGCGAACACCTCCTGCGCCGGCACGGGGCCGACGACCTCGTCGCCTACCGGCGGGGTGCTCCCGCCGACACGGACCGGCCCCCCCTGCCTCGCCTGGTCGTGGTGGTCGACGAGTTCGCCGCCCTCGGCCGCGCCCAGCCCGACGCCCTCGCCGCCCTCGTGTCCATCGGCCAGCGCGGGCGCAGCCTCGGGTTGCACCTCGTGCTGGCGACGCAGCGGCCGGCCGGCGTCATCACCGACCAGCTGCGCACCAACACCAACCTGCGCATCGCCTTGCGCCTGATCGACGCGGCCGACGCCCACGACGTCGTCGGCGCCGACGTCCCCACCCGGCTCCCCCGCCACGAACCCGGGCACGCGGTGATCCGCCGCGACGACGGCGACCTGGTGTCCGTGCGCACCGCGCTGGCCACCTCGCCGTGGTCCCCGCACCGCCCTGGCGTCACGGTGCGGTTCGAGGACGGCCCGGACCCCACGTCCCCACCCGACGATGCCGGCCGGCCCCGCTTCCTCGACCAGGCCGTGGCCGCCACCATCGCCGCCGCCGCCGACCTCGGGATCGCGCCGGCCCGCCCGATCTGGCACCCGCCCCTGCCCACCGTCCTCCCCGACGAGCCCGAGCCGGGGGCCATGGCCCCCGGCTCCGGGCCGTTGGTGCTCGGCCTCACCGACGACCCGAGCCGACGGCTGCAGCTCCCGTGGACGTGGGCGCCGGAGCGGGGCCCGCTGCTCGTGGCCGGCGCACCGGGCACCGGCGCGACCTCGCTCCTGCGGACCGTCGCCGCCCAGGCCCTGCGCCGTGACGAGCCCGGCACCGTGCACGTCTACGCCGTCGTCCCCACCACGGGGGCGCTGGCCGAGCTCGCCGCCCACGCGGCCGTCGGGGCCGTCGTCACCCACCACGACGGCGAACGCGTCGCCCGGCTGGTGGACCGACTGGCCGCCGAGGCGCGCCGACGCGGCGACGGGTCGGTGCCCGCCCCCCGCCTCTTCCTCCTGGTCGACGGCATCGAGGGGCTGCTCGACACGTTCGAGGGCCTCGACGGCATGCGCCGGCTCGAGCGTCTGACCGCCCTCTGGCGCGACGGCCACCGCGGCGGCATCCACGTCGCCGCCACCGCCCACCGGATGCGGGCCGTTCCCGTGGCCCTCGCCGCCACGGCGGCCACGCGGGCCGTGCTCGGACCGCCCGAGCCCGGCGACCTGCCGGTCGGGGTCGCCCGCCCCGCCCCCATCGCCCCGGGCCGGGGTTGGACGGCCGAGGGCCACGAGGTGCAGGTGCGCCGCGTGACCGCGGGAGCGATCGAGGCGCTGGCCGCGACCTGGCCGGCCCGACCGCCGTTCCCCCCGCCCGCCCCGATCGGCACCCTGCCGGCCACCGTCGCGCCGGCCGACCTCCCCGCCGTCACCGCCGGACCGCGACTCGAGATCCCCGTCGGTGTGCGCCACGACGACCTCGGGCCGGCCGTCCTGACGCTCCACCCGGGTGAGCCGGCGCTGGTCGCCGGCCCGGCCCGATCGGGGGTGAGCACCCTGCTGGCCGCCATCGCCGGCGGGCTCACCGAGGCCGGGGTCCCGGTGCACACCGTGACCGCCGCCTGCGCCTCGATCGACGGCGACGGGCTGGCCGCCCTGGTGGCCTCGGCCCGCGACCACCGGTCCGGCGTCGTGCTGATCGTCGACGACGCCGACCTCGTCGGCGCCGACGGCGGCGCCCTGGCCACCGCGCTCGAGGCACTGCTCCGCCAGGAATCGCACCACGACCCGGGGCGGGGCGGGGCGGTGCACGTGATCGCCGGCGGACGCACCGACCGGTTGCGGCGCGCCTACGGACACTGGGCCCGGGCCGCCGGCACCACGGCCGGCGCCGGGATCGCCCTCGCGCCCGACCCCGACCTCGACGCCGACCTCTGGGGCACGACGTTCCCCCGCCCCGCCGTCCGGGGCCCGGCCGGGCGCGGGTACCTCGTGGTCGACCGCACGCCCGTCCTGATGCAGGCCGTCGCCGTCGGGGCCGGGCCATGACCGGCCCGGCCCTGCACGCCCTCGCCGCCGCCGGGCTCGAGCCCGGGCCGGTGCTCGGCCAGGGGGCCGGCACGGTGGTGGTGTGCACGCGGGCCCGGGTCGCGGGCCCGGCCGCCCGGACCGTCGCCGTCAAGGTGCCGCTCGACCCCCACGACCCCGTCGCCGGCCGACGCCTACGGGCCGAAGCGGCGGCCCTCCGCCGCTTCCGCCACCCCCACGTCGTCCCCCTCCTCGGGGTCATCGACCGCCCCGATCTCCCGGCCGCGCTCGTCCTCCCGGTGGCCCGCGGCGGCAGCCTCGGCGCGCTGCTGGCGGCGTGCGGCCCGCCGCCAGTCGACCGGGCCACGCGGCTCGGCGACCAGTTCGTCGATGCCCTCGTCCCGCTCCACACCGCCGGGCACGTCCACGGCGACATCGCCGCCACCAACGTCCTGCTCGCCTCCCGCACCAGCTGCTGGCTGGCCGACTTCGAGTGGGCCGGGCGCGAGGGCGCGGGAACGGCACCGCCGATGGGCACGCCGGGCTACGCCGCACCGGAGGTGATGGGGGGCGAGCCACCCACCCGCCGGGCCGACGTCCACGCCCTCGCCGTGCTCCTGGTGGAGCTCCACACCGGCCGGCGCCCGGCCGGACCCGAGGAGGCGGTGGCGGCGCTCGCCCGATCCGGCGTCGCCCCGGCGCGGCGCGACATCCTCGTCGCCGCCCTCCACCCCGACCCGGCCCAACGCCCGGCCGACGCCGCCGCCTTCGCCCGCACCAGCGCCGCCGCCCCGGCGCTCCCGGTGACGGTCGCCTTCGGCCCGGCCCCCCGGGTCGAGCCGCCGGGCGATCCCGGGCCGGCGGCGCGCTGGCGGCGAGCGACGGTCGGAGCCGCCGCCGCCCTGGCCACCGCGGCCGGGGCCGGCGTCGCGGCTTCCGGCGCGACGGGCGTGCGGGCCCCCGTGCCGGTGTCCGGCCGCCTCGACGCGGTGGCCGACGGCGCGGCCTGGCCCGGGCCGGGTCCGTGCCCGGTGGCCGTCCCCACCGCCCTCGGGCCCGGGAGGGTGGTGCTGGCCCGCTGGCCGGGCGTCGCCTGCCCACGACCGATGGCGTGGGACACCCGCACCGCCACCCTCACCGTCCCCGCTCTCGCCGCCCCGGCGGCGCCGGGGGCCCGCTTCGACCTCGGCGCCCCTGGCGACGACGCCGTTCTCGGCGACTGGGACGGCGACGGCACCGACGAGCCGGCGCTGTACCGGCCCGCCACCGGCGAGGTGTTCCGGTTCGACGGCTGGGCCACCCCCGACGCGCCCCGGCCCACCGCCACCGCCGAAGCCACGAGCGTCCGCTTCGGCCGTGCCGAGGTGGTCCACGTCGGCC
This sequence comes from Actinomycetes bacterium, assembly GCA_029782025.1. GTDB lineage: Bacteria > Actinomycetota > Acidimicrobiia > Acidimicrobiales > Acidimicrobilacustridaceae > JAKOVR01. The sequence continues at coordinate 73,009 of JAKOVR010000209.1, forward strand.
CCGGGCGGCCCGACCGGGTGGTGGTGGTGCCGTCCCGCTGACACGGACGACACGGCCCGGGCCCTACGCTGACCGGCGATGGGGGCCAGCCACGAACCCGACCCCGCGGCGGACCTCGCGGCGAGCATGCCGCCAGCCGTGCCCATCGATCTCCCGCGGGTCGACGTCGTTCGGGCCAACCGCCGGGCCCGGCAGACCGCCATCGCCATCACCCGGCGCCTCGGCCCGCTGCTCGGCACCCGGGTGCGGGCCGGGTCGGTGTCCGACCGCCAACTGGCCCGCGCCTTCCGCCGGCTCACCGACGACCTCGGCGGCAGCTACACCAAGTTCGGCCAGTTCGTGGCCTCGGCCGGTGGCATCTTCGGCGAGGAGGTGGCGGCCGAGTTCCGCACCTGCCTCGACGCCGGTCCGCCTGTGCCCTACCCCCGCGTGGCCGCGGTGGTGCGGCGTCAGCTCGGCCGGCCGGTGGAGGAGGTGTTCCCGACCTTCGACCGCGAGCCCCTCGGCTCGGCGTCGATCGCCGTCGTCCACCGCGCCGTCACCGCCGACGGGCGCGAGGTGGCGGTCAAGATCCTGCGCCCCGGGGTGCGCTCGACCGTGGCCACCGACCTCGTGCTGATGCGCCAGCTGTTCGCCGCCATCGGGCGGGTGGCCAGCCCCGAGCTCGGCGTGGGGTTGCGGCAGGGCCTCGACAACTTCGAGGCCCAGGTCCGCGAGGAGCTCGACCTGCGCAACGAGCGCGAGGCCATGGTCCACCAGCGCGCCCTCCTCGCCTCGCTCGGCCTCGACCACGTGGTCGTCCCCGAGCCCTACCCGGAGCTGTCGAGCGACCGCATCCTCACCATGGCCTTCCTCGACGGCGTCCCGGTGCACGACACCGAGGGCCTGGCCGAGCTCACCGATGACCCGGCCAGCCTCGTGCGCGACGTGGTGCAGGCCTGGTTCGTCACCGCGCTGCGCTTCGGCACGTTCCACGGCGACGTGCACGCCGGCAACCTGCTGGTGCTGCGTCCCCGCGAGGGCGACCCGGGCCGGGTGGCCATGATCGACTGGGGGATCGTGGGCCGGCTCGACGAGGACGCCCACCGCTTCTTCCGCCAGCTCATCGCCGGCGCGCTCGGCGACGCCGAGGCGCTCGACGCCATCGCCGACGAGTTCTTCCGCCACACCGGGCCGGTGCTGACCGACCGGCTGGGCATCCCCGAGGACGTGGCCAAGACCATCATCAAGGCGCGGGTGCAGGAGGTCTTCACCCGGCCGTTCGGCGAGATCGGCTTCGGCCAGTTCCTCCTGTCCCAGCAGCAGGGCGGCCTCGGCGGTGCCGGCGACCTGCTCGGCGACGCCCTCCGCGACGCCGGCATCGCCGACGAGGACCGCGACAGCGAGATCCGCCGGCGCCTCCGCCGCCGGTCGGCCGGCACGCCACCGGCCCCGCCCGAGGTCGACCGCAACCTGTTCCTGCTGGGCAAGCAGCTGATGTTCTTCGAGAGCTACGGCAAGACCTACCTGGCCGACGAGCCGTTCCTCCACGACCCCGACTTCTTCGCCCGGGTGCTGGCCGAGCGATGAGAGCACGGTTGGCCCTGGCGGCGGTGCTCGCCGCCGGCACCCTCGGCGCGTGCGCGGCCGGCGGCGCCGCCACCGGCGACGGCGGCCGGGCCGGCGACCGCACCGCCACCACGCCCACCCCCTACAAGATCACCGTCACCGGCGACTCGATCTCCATCGGGCTCGGCGCCGCCATCCGCGACCTCGGCCGGCCCGGCGCCGACGTGAAGGTGATCGGCGAGGAGGGCACGGGCCTGGCCCGCCCCGATCGCTTCGACTGGCCGGCCCGGCTCGAGCGCCTGGCCCGGGAGTTCCCGCCCCGGGTGCTGGTGCTGTCGCTGTCGTCCAACGACACCCAGGACCTGCGCGACACCGCGGGCACGGTCGTGGCCAAGGTGGGCACCCCGGCCTGGGACACCGAGTACCGGCGCCGCCTCGACCGGGCCTTCGACGCCTTCGGCCCGGGCCCCGCCACCCGGGTGGTGTGGGTGGGCCACGTCGCCACCGGCGACCCGAAGGTGGCGGCCACCAACCGCCACGTGCACCAGCTGGCCACAGCCGCCGCGTCCGGCCGGCCGTGGGTCGAGGTCGCCGACCTCGCCGCCCTGCTCGGCACCGGCGAGCAGCCGGCCACCCGCTGCCTCCAACCCGACGGGCTGCACCTCACCCCCGCCTGCCTGGGCGAGGCTGCCGCCGCCCTGGCTCCCCGCCTCGGCCCCTGACCGCCGTCCCGGGCGCAGGTCAGAGGATGGCGGTGAGGTCGCCCATGCTCTTGAACAGGCGCATGCCCTCGAGCTCCTCGAACCCCATGTGCTGGTAGAAGGTGAGCGCGGCTTCGTCGACCGCGTCGACCACCACGGCCCGGGCCCCGATGGCCGTCCCGGCCTGCACCGCCCGCCGGAGCGCCTCGACCAGCAGCTCGGCGCCGAGACCCACGCCCTGCCAGTCGCGGTGGACGGCGAGCCGGGGCAGGTGGATCACCGACACCGACTCGGGCACGCCTCGGGCCAGCAGCCGCGGGCCGAGGTCCTGCTCGATCGAGCGGACGGCCAGGGTGTAGTAGCCCACGACCTCGTGGAGCGGACCGTCGGCCGTGCCCTCGGGCCGCTCCCCCGCTTGGAGGGTGGCGGGGTCGACCGGCTGGGCCAGGGCGAGGACGTAGGTGGCGCCGGTGCCGACGACGCCGGCGATGCGAGCCATCCGCCGCAGCCACCGGTCGAGCTCGTCCACCCCGGAGTCGAAGCGCTCGACGAGGTGACGGTCGTCGAGGGGGACGACGGGCAGGACGTCGGTGTTCATCAGGCCGCCCCGCTGTGGCCGGCGTCACCGGAGGGGATGCGATGGCTGGATTGGGCGTAGAACCGGATCCGAGGCATGTCGGACGGGGCTCGCTCGCTCTGGGGCCGGTACAGCGTGGTGACGAAGCGGTCGAAGGCCGGCCGGCTGATCTCGATCCGGTTGGCCCGGTCGAGCAGCTCCTCGGCCCGCTCGGTGGCGGCACCGAGCACGAAGGCGGTGAGCGACTCCCCCATGAGGGCCGAGGCGGCGCGCAGCAGCGCCTCCTGGTCGGGGCTCAGGCGCATGTCGAGCCGGCCCCGGAACGTTCCGGAAGACTTCTGAGGTCGAGCCATGGCGGCACTCCGCAGGACCGACGGCGTGGACCGCAGACCCTGCCCGGGAGATGGTAGCGGACACCCGGGCCGATTCCTGGTCCCCCGCCGGTCATCCACCGGCGCCCGGTTGGCATCTAGGGGAGTATGAACACCTTCGTGGCACGACCGCCACGCCGCCACCGGGAGATCGCCCCCGTGCCCCCACCCATCGATCCTGCTCGCACCGTCGCCCACGACGACGCGCTGCGCTCGCTGTTCGCCGAGCAGTACGTCGCGATGGTGCGCACCGCCACCGCCCTCCTCGGTCGGCGGGCCGACGCCGAGGAGGTGGTGCAGGAGGCCTTCATCCGGATGGGTGCGGTGATCGACCGCGTGCCCCCCGAGACCCGCACCGCCTACCTGCACCGGGTCGTCGTGAACCAGGCCCGGGGCAGCCTGCGCCACGACCGGGCCCGCAAGCGCCAGCCCCGACCGCTGGCCGAAGCGGCGTCGACGCCGGAGGACGATGCCGTCGCCTCCGACGGCGCCCGCCGCCTGCTCGCCCTCCTCGACGAGCTCCCCGAGCGCCAGCGCACCTGCCTGGTGCTGCGCTACCACGCCGGGCTCACCGACACCGAGATCGCCGACGCCCTCGGGCTCTCCCTGGGCTCGGCCAAGACCCACCTCCGCCGGGGCCTCGAGGCCCTCCGCACCAAGGCCAGCCTCCGATGACCACCGACGACGCCACCCCCACCGACCCGGGCTCCACCGACCTGGGCGCCCTCGATCCGTTCGAAGCCGACCTCGCCGCCGCGCTGGCGGCGCGGGCCGACGCCGGCGGCGCCCCCATCGACGCCGCCGCCGGGTGGGACGCCGTGGCCCACGGCGTGGCGAGCCACCGGGCGCCGTCCGTCCTGGCCCGGCGCGGCCCAGCGCTGGCCGCCGCCGCGGCGGTGGTGCTGCTCGTGGCCGTCGGCCTGGTGGCCGTGGCCCGGCGCGACACCACCGTCGACGTCGGCCCCTCCCGTCCCGGCACCACCGGCGCCGCCCCGGGGTCCACACCGGGGAGCGCTGGCACCACCGTGTCCGGGGTGCTCCTCCTCGACGGCGGGGGCATCGGGCCGTGGCGCTTCGGCCAGCCCATCGCCGACGTGCTCCCCGGTCTCCAGGCCGCCCTCGGGCCGGCCGACACCGCCGGCACCGATGCCGGGGACACGAAGGGCGCCCGCTGGAAGACGTTCGAGATCAGGTGGCAGGACGACGGCCGGTTCTCGGGCTGGACCCTCACCGACACCGACGTCGTGGGTGCCGCGGCGCCGCCGTCGCTCGTGCTCCCCCTCGGCCTCTCGCTCGGCATGACGGTGGGCGAGTTGCGGGCGTGGCCGGGCAGCACCACGCCGGTCGAGCTCGACAAGGCCGGCCCCGCCCTGTGCGGGACCCTCGAGGGCCGGCTCTGCGGGCTGGTGAGCGCCAGCAGCCTCGATCCCCCGACCCAGACCCTGCCCGACGACGCCCTCGTCTACGGCTTCGCCGCCGGGACCGGCGCCAGGTTCTCGGGCACCCCGGCCACCACGTCGCCCGACGGCACCGTGCCCACCGGCACCGTGGCCCTGCAGGGCGACGGTCTCGGGGAGTGGCGCTTCGGGACCGACGGCGACGCCGTCGTCGCCCGGCTGACCGAGCGGCTCGGCCCCCCCGACGAGGACTCGGGCTGGACCGGCCCCGGGTTCTACGCCGTGCGCTCGCGGGGCGTGCGGTGGAAGGCCCTCGACCTGACCCTGCTGGAGGAGTCGAAGAAGCCGGTGCTCCTGGGGTGGACGGTGTACAAGTCCGAACGGGGCTCGGCCGACCTCCCGGCCGGCGTCACGCTCCCCGCCGGGGTGCGCCTCGGGATGACCCTCGACGAGCTGCGGGCTGCGGTCGGGGCCACCAAGAGCCAGGGCCTCGAGGGCTCGATCGGCGAGTGCTGGACCGACCACGGCAAGCCGGTCTGCGTGGCCTTCGACCCGGCCAGCGGCTCCACCGTGCAACCGGCCACCGGGTCGATGCGGGTGCTCATGGTCCTGGCCGGGCTCCAGGTCGATCCGTCGCTGGTGCCCGACGCCCGCGGGGGCAGCACCCCGGCGACGTTGCCCCCAGTGTCGACCGTGCCCACCCCGGCCTCCGGTGTCCCCACGCCCCCGGCCCCGCCCGCCGGCACCGTCGCCACCACCTGGCGGCTGCAGAACCCGGCCGACGCCAACCCCGAGGCCTGGAACTTCGCCGTGCGGGTGAACTACGCCGGCTGCGCCGGGTCGGCCGTCCCGGGTGACACCCTCATCGGCCCGTACGTGCAGGAGACCAGCACCGACGTGGTGGTGAGCTTCTTCGCCGCCCCGCTACCGGGAGGCGCCCACCTCTGCCCGCTCCCCCTCGGCACGCCGGCCACCATCCAGCTCCACCAGGCGCTCGGCACGCGGAAGCTGCACATCGGCGTCGGCGGGACCGTCCGCGACCTGTGACCGGGAGACACCGGCGGCGCCGGCCGTCGTCCACACTGGTGCTGTGCCTGCGCTGACCGTTCCCCTCCCCGCCCTGGCCCAGGGCGCGGCGCCCACCACCACCACCACCGCCGCGCCCCCGACCACCAAGGCCGTCACCGTCGTCACTAACGAGCGGGGCATCGCCGTCGCCTCGACCCCCGCCACCCCGAGCGCGGCGGTCCAGGGCGACACGTGGGGCATCCCCGGCTCGACCTTCGTGTGGGTCTACGTCGGCTGCATCGTGGGGGCGATGGTCCTCGCCGCGGTGGCCCGGCGCCTCCTCACCGCCGGCGGGGACCGCGCCGTGGAGAACGTCAACCACCTCGGGGTCTACGAGACGGCCGGCCTCAACGCCGGGCCGCCGTTGATCGCCGCCACCGCCGTCGCCCGCATCCAGCGGCTCGACAACGCCGGCGCCGCCACCCACCCCGTGGAGCGGGTCGCCGTCGACCTCTGGCGGAGCCAGCCCGGCGTGTCGTTGGCCCAGGTCCAGCAGCAGCTCGAGCCGTCGGCCGAGGTGGCGGCGGTCATGCAGTCGCTGGTGGACCGCGGGTTCCTGCTGTCGCCGGCCCGGCGCCAGCTCACCCGCATCCGGGCGGTCTTCCCGGCCGCCGTGCTCGGCCTCGGCATCCTGCGCTGGCAGGCCGGCACGGCCAACGGCAAGCCCACCGGCTTCCTGATCGGACTCATGGTCGTCGACGGCCTCGTGTTCCTGATCACCCTCGTGCGCCCCAAGCGCTCCCGCCGCGGGGAGCGCCTCCTGCTCGAGGCCCGCAAGGCCCCGGCCATCCGCAGCATGACCCAGTCGGCCCTGGCCTCCCACGCCCCGCTCGACACCGCCGCCCTGCTCGGTGTGGCCGTGTTCGGCACGGCCGTGCTGTGGGAGGCCGACGCCGCGCTGGCCGGCGCCATGGGCGCGCCCCGGCTGCTCGGCTCGATGGCCACCCCGAGCTCGGACAGTTCCTCGGGGTCGAGCTGCAGCGGTGGGTCCTCCTGTGGCGGCGGTTCGTCGTGTGGCGGGGGGTCCTCGTGCGGCGGCGGCGGTGGCTGCGGCGGCTGACCGGCTGGCCGCCGCAGCCCGGCACGGGGCTGGCATCGGGCTCGGGTGGCGGCCCGAAGTGGCCCTGCTCCTGCTCGACCGGCCCGACCTCGCCTTCACCGAGGTGATCGCCGAGTCGATCGCCGGGCCGGCCCGCCGCGACGGCACCGTGCCCACCCACGTCCCGCACCACCTGGCCGAGTGGCTGACGGCCACGGGCCGGCCCTGCATCCCGCACGGCGTGAAGCTCGGCCTGGGTGGGGCCGAGCGGCCGGCGCAGGACCGCATCGCCCGCCTCGCCGCCGCCGCCCGCGCCGTCGATGCGCCCCTGGTGAGCGAGCACCTGGCCTTCGTGCGGGCCGGCGGCATCGAGATCGGACACCTCACCCCGCTCCCCCGCACCCGGGCCATGGTCGACCTGCTGGTCGAGCACATCGGGATCGTGGCCGACGGCCTGCCGGTGCCGTTCGCCGTGGAGCACGCCGCCGCCCTGTTCGGCTGGCCCGACGACGAGCTCGACGAAGCGGCGTTCGTGGCCGAGGTCGTGGGCCGCAGCGGTGCGGCGCTGGTGCTCGACCTGGCCAACGTGGTGGTCGGCTGCGCCAACCACGGCGGCACCCCGTCCCACTTCCTCGACACCGTGCCGCTCGAGCAGGTGGCCTACGTCCACGTGGCCGGCGGCGTCGAGCGCGACGGCTTGCGCCACGACACCCACGCCCACCCGCTCTGGCCCGAGGTCCTCGACCTCGTGGCCGAGGTGGCCGAGCGGGCCCCGTGGGCCCCGGTGCTGCTCGAGCGCGACGACCGGTTCCCGCCCCGGGCCGAGCTCGAGGCCGAACTCGACTCGCTGACTGACGTCCGCATCGTTCCTTCGGAATCTGTGACCCGCAGACCGCTCCCACGACCGGCTGCCAGCAACAGATCCCGGGAGGAAGGGCTGGCCGACCGGCAGGCCGAGCTGGCCCGCGCCCTCGTCGCCGGCGGGCCCGTCCCCGACGGCTTCGACGCCGGCCGCATCGCCGTGGCGGCCGACGCCCTCCGCCACAAGCGGGCGGGCGAGGTGCGGGACCGATTCCCCGCCCTGGCCCACGCCCTCGACCAGGGCGCCGGCTTCGATCACGGCCCCGGCTTCGAGACCGCCTTCGTCGCCTATGCCCGCACGGTGCCGCCTCCGGGCTCGACCGTCGCCGACGGCCTGGCCTTCGCCGCCACCCTCGATCGCGCCGCGCTCACCGAGCAGGCCCGCGACGAGCTGGCGGTCAGTCGGCGTCGAGGGCGAGGAGGTCGTCGAGGGTTTCGCGGCGGACCACCACGCGGGCCGCGCCGTCGTTGACGAACACCACGGCCGGGCGGGGCACCTTGTTGTAGTTGCTGCCCATGGCGTGGCCGTAGGCGCCGGTGACCGGGGTGGCCAGGAGGTCGCCCACGGCCAGGTCGGTCGGCACGGCGGCGTCGCGCACGAGCAGGTCGCCCGACTCGCAGTGCTTGCCCACCACGGTGACGGTGCGGGGCCGGGGTGCGAAAGGGGCGCGGGGCAGGAAGGCCTCGTAGCCGCTGCCGTAGAGCACGGGCCGGGGGTTGTCGCTCATCCCGCCGTCGACGGCGACATAGGTGCGGATGCCCGGCACCTCCTTCACCGTGCCCACGGTGTAGAGGGTGACGGCGGCCTGGGCCACGATCGACCGGCCCGGTTCGGCGGTGACGGTGGCCTCGATGCCGTGGGCCTCGACGGCCCGGTGGATGGCGCCGGCCCAGTCGGCGAACGACGGCGCCGTCTCGCCGGTCATGTAGGCCACGCCCAGCCCGCCGCCCACCGAGAGCTCGGGGAGCTCGTGCTCGTGGAACCAGGGCGCCAGCACGCCGATGGCCCGCTCGAAGAACCCGGCCTCGAAGACGTTGGACCCGATGTGCATGTGCAGCCCGACCAGCTCCACCGACGAGGAGGACCGGGCCCGCAGGAACGCCGCTTCGGCCGCGCCGGTGTGCACCCCGAAACCGAACTTGGAGTCGTCCTGGCCGGTCTGGACGTACTCGTGGGTGTGGGCCTCGATGCCGGGGGTGAGCCGCAGCAGCACCTTGGGTGCCGGCAGGCCCTCGCCGCCCACGAGGGCGTCGAGCCGGTCGAGCTCGTCGAAGCTGTCGACCACGATCCGGCCGATCCCCTCGGTGAGGGCCCGGCGCAGCTCGGCCTCGCTCTTGTTGTTGCCGTGCAGCGTGAGCCGCGACGCGGGCACGCCGGCGGCCCGGGCCACGTGGTACTCGCCGCCGGTCGACACGTCGAGGTGCATGCCCTCCTCGTGGGCCAGCCGGGCCATGGCCAGGCAGAGGAAGGCCTTGGTGGCGTAGTGCACGCCGTCGGGGAAGGCGGCCACCGCCTCACGGCAGCGCTGGCGGAGGTGGGCCTCGTCGTAGACGAACAGCGGCGTGCCGAACTCGGCGGCGAGGTCGAGGGTGCTGCACCCGCCGATGGTGAGGGCGCCGGTGGCGGCGTCGACCCCGGCCGTGACCGGCAGCAGCGCCGCCGGCAGCACGTCGCCGGCCGGATCCGGGCCGGGACCGCTCACAGGTGGTCGGGGGCCGACACCCCGAGGAGGTCGAGCCCGATCTGCAGGCCCACCGACGCCGCCTCCACCAGCCAGAGGCGGGCGTGGGTGAGGGCGGCGGGGGTCTGGTCGGAGATCACGTAGCAGTCGTGGTGGAAGCCGTGCACGGCGCCGGCCAACTCCCGCACCCACGCCGTGATCTTGTGGGGGGCCCGCTCCCGGCAGGCGAGGGCGACGGCGTCGGGCAGGGCGGCCAGCACCCGGAGCAGCTCGAGCTCGCGCTCGTGGACGAGCAGCCCGAGGTCGACGTCGGCCAGCGGGAGGCGCTCGACCCCGACCTCGACCGCCTTGCGCCCGATGGAGTGCAGCCGGGCGTGGGCCATCTGCACGTAGTAGACGGGATTCTCCATCCCCTGGGCCATGACCTTGGCCAGGTCGAAGACCTGCTCGGACTCGACGGACTGGAGGAGGAACGTGAGCCGGGCGGCGTCGGGGCCGACCTCGTCGATCAGCTCGCGCAGCTCCACCAGGTCGCCGGTGCGCTTGGAGATCTTCACCTCGGCGCCGTCGCGCTGGAGCTTCACCAGCTGGGTGAGCGGCACCTCGAACTTGTCGGGGTCGAGACCGAGGAAGGTGAGGGCGGCCCGCATCCGGGGCACGTACCCGTGGTGGTCGGCGCCCCACACGTCGACCAGCCGGTCGAACCCGCGGGAGAGCTTGTCGCGGTGGTAGGCGATGTCGGGGAGGACGTAGGTGAAGTCGCCGTCGGACTTGACCAGCACGCGGTCCTTGTCGTCGCCGGCGTCGGTGGTGCGCAGCCACACCGCGCCGTCGGCGTCGTAGACGTGGCCGCCGGCCCGCAGGTCGGCCAGGGTGGCCTCGATGGCGCCGCTGTCGACCAGCGACCGCTCGCTGAACCACGTCTCGAACTCGATGTGGAGCAGCGACAGCACGGCGCGGTGGTCGTCGATGGCCCGGGCCTCGCCCCACTCGAGGGGGTCGACCCCGTCGGGCATCTCGGCGGCCCAGTCCTTGATGTACTGGCCCATGTAGCTGTTCTCGGGCATCTCCTCGTCGGAGGCACCGGCCTTGCGGGCGGCGAGCGAGGCGCCGAAGGCCTCCATCTGCACGCCCCGGTCGTTGAGGTAGTACTCGCGGGACACGACGTGGCCGGTGCGCTCGAGCAGCCGGGCCAGCGAGTCGCCGAAGCAGGCGTTGCGGCCGTGGCCGGGGTGGAGCGGGCCGGTGGGGTTGGCGCTCACGAACTCGACGTTGACCCGAGCCCCGCCGCCGAGGTCGGGCCGGGCGTAGCCCCCGGCCCCTTCGGTCACCACGGTGGCGAGCACGGCGTGGAGCCAGCTCGGGGCGAGGTGGAAGTTGACGAAGCCCGGGCCGGCGATGTCGACCTTCTCGACGTGGGCCGGCGGGTCGGCGTTGAGGTGGTCGGCCACCTGCTGGGCCAGCTCGCGGGGGTTGCGGCCGGCCTTCTTGGCCGTGGCCAGGGCCACGTTGCTCGACCAGTCACCGTGCTCGCGGCGGGCCGGCTGCTCGATGTTGATCACCTCGGGCAGGGGCTCGACCCCGAGCGCCACCAGCGCGCTCCGCAGGGCCTCGACGAGCTGGTCACGGATCATCGCCGCAGTGTACGGACCGGGTCGCGCCGCCTCGAAGTCCGTAACGGCGGGGCTACAGCGGGAGGACGAGCGCGGTCGGCGCCAGCTCGCTGTCGGTGACCACGACCTTCTCGGCGAAGCGCAGCGGGCCGAACCCGGCGGTGGGCACGCCGTCGTCGCCGGGCAGGCCGGCCACCTCGTCGCCGACCCGGCGCAGCAGGTCGAGCTCGGCGTCGGTCACGCCGCTGATGTCGCGCACGACGAGGTCGCGGTACTCGCCCACGGCGAGCACGTGGGTGGGGGCCGACGGGACCGTCTCGAACACGGCGACGCTGGCCCGGATGTGCCACACGTCGGCCCATTCGCCGCTGCCGCCGTCGACGGCGTGGATCCGCAGCGGCCCGAGCACGTGCCGGAGCTTGCGGCCGTCGGGCCGGCCGGCGGCCACCAGCTCGGCCACCGCCGCCTCCATGGCCGCCCGGCCCTCGAAGTGCATCGGGGCCAGGGGGTGCAACCGGTAGGTGCCGTCGGCGATGAACAGCTCGGGCCACGCCTCGAGCGGCCCCTCGTCGAGCGCTTCGGTGTAGTGCCAGTAGAGGTCGTCGATCTCGGCCCGCACCTCGAGTGGCACGGGTCCCGTGTGTCCCGTCATCGCGGGGACGATACCCGCACGGGCACCGCCGCCCCGACGGCCGGCGGTCGGTATCGTCACCGCATGCCGAGCGACGCCCTCGCCAACGTCATCGCCCTCCTCCGAGCCGCCCCCGTGCCGGCCGACATCGACCTCGCCCAGCTGCGCCAGAACTACGTGGCCCTCGGGGCCATGATGCCGGCGGCCGACGGGGTGGCGGTGGAGGAGACCGAGCTCGCCGGCCGCCCGGCCTGGCGGGCCGTGCCCCCGAGCGCCCATCCCACCCGCACCGTGCTGTACCTCCACGGCGGCGGCTACGTTATCGGCTCCCCCGCGTCGCACGGCGCGCTCGTCACCCACCTCGCCGCCGCCGCCGGCGCCACGGTGTGGGCGCTCGACTACCGGCTGGCCCCCGAGCACCCCTACCCCGCCGCCCTCGACGACGCCGTCGCCGCGGTCCGGGCCCTGCTCGAGGCCGGCGTACCGGCGGGGTCGCTGACGATCGCCGGCGACTCCGCCGGCGGCGGCCTGACCCTCGCCGCCGTGCTGCGCCTCCGCGACGAGGGCGGCCCCCTGCCCGCCGGCGCCGTCCTGCTGTCGCCCTGGCTCGACCTCACCCATTCGGGCGACTCGATCCGCGAGCGGGAGGCCCTCGACCCGATGGTCAGCCCCGCCATGCTCGACCGCTGGGCCGACGAGTACACCGCCGCCGGCCGCGCCGCCGATCCCGCCACCTCCCCGGGGGTCTCCCCGCTCGTCGGCGACCTCGCCGGGCTGCCCCCGCTGCTCGTGCACGTGGGCACCGAGGAGATCCTGCTCGACGACGCCCGCCGTCTCGCCGGCCGCGTCGACGCCGTCGGCGGCGACATCGACCTCCACGTGGGCGAGGGCCTCATCCACGTGTGGCACCTGTTCGTGGGCGTCGTCCCGGAAGCCGACGAGGCCGTCGCCGCCGTCGGCACCTGGATCGCCGACCGCACGTCCTGACCGCCGCCGCCACCACCCGATCCCGGTGGGAGTGGGCGCGTCGGCCGCGCTAACCTGCCGCCCCTACCCCGCCCTCGTAGCTCAGGGGATAGAGCATCGGCCTCCGGAGCCGTGTGCGGGCGTTCGAATCGCCCCGAGGGCACCCTGCGCATTCCGCGCCGTGACGGACCGGACTATCGGAAGTCGGCGGCTACGGCCCACCAGTGGGGCTTCGAGAAGCCGGTGTGGATGCCGATCCGGGGGGCGGCGAGTGGGTCGGGCCAGGCGATCGAGAACCGGAAGTCCCCTCGATCGCGGTAATGCAAGGCCGGCGTCATGAACGTCTTGGCGTTCCCTCGCTCGTCGTCGAAGAACCGAAGGTCGAAGTCCTGGAGCACCCGGTGCCCGTCGTCCCAGGTGACGTGCACCGTCTCGCCGACGAACTCGAGGGGGGCGAAGACGACGGTCATGCAGGCGGAAAGATTGCCGGGCTCCTTCGGGTGCATGCCGTCCGGGATCTGGTCCACCCGCGCCATGTCGGCGACACGGACGGTCGTCAGGTTGGGGAACCGCTGTCCGATCTCCTCGAGGACCGGGGCGGCGTCGGGGGCGCCGCGGAGGTCGAGGTTGGCCTCGAGCGTCATGTTCACGAGCGCGGCGATGTCGAGGGCGGGCGGCCGCCCGCCCTCGACACGGACCAGGCCGGGGTGATCGGCCTCATCGGTGTCCAGGTAGTGCCCCGAGATCCATTCGTAGTTCGACAGGCCGACCGCCGCCGCGAAGCGGTGGCCGGGATTGCCGTCGCCGAAGATCTCGTCCGGGGCGCTCGGCGTGCTGAGCGCGCGTTCCACCTCGTCCCATCGAGGACCGACCGCCGCGCCCAAGCGATCGCGCAGCAGGCCGAGATCCAGCGCGCTGTCGTCGGCCTCGACCTCGTCGGTCCAGCCGATCGAGTACGACGAGACGAGGTGCGGGCCGTCGAACAACCAGAAGCCCCAGCCGTGGTCCTCGGCGTTGACGTAGAACAGGAGCAGACCGGCGTTGGCCGCGATCACGGCCTCGTCGGGCACGCCACCGAAATCCCGTTCCGGCACGACGGTGCACCACCCGCCGACCGGCGGGAACACCCAACCCGCGATGCCGGCCCGTTCGAGGAGGGCGACACCCTCGTCGAGATCCTGCGCCCGAAGGTGGTAGCTCTCGCTGAACTCGCTCATGGAACGAACCTAGGGCACGTCCGGTCGGACCGTCACAGGGCCCGGAGCTGTGCGGCCAACCACGAGTCGACGACCTGGAAGGCGCTCGAGCTCGTGAGGTGGACCCCGTCAGGTCGCATGGTGGCGTCCATCTCGCCACCGGGGAAGGTCCGGGCGTACGACTGGAAGTCCACGGTCCGCATGAAGGGTCGGCCGGCGGCGATCCGACGGAGGATCTCGTTGTAGCGGTCCATCCGGCTCCACTGCCCGCCCGGGTAGGGCTTCGATCCGGGGTCCCCCCGGTTGAGATCGATGTGCGGGTACAGCATCACGGCGACCGTGGCGCCGCCGGCGTGCAGCGTGTCGAACGCGGCGCCGAGCTCGGCCATCAGGTAGCGCTCGTACACGGGGTCGCCGACGCTGCGCCACACCGTGTCGCCCGGGATCTGGTGGTCGGTGATCTCCCAGATGGCGTCGACCACGAGGACCACGTCGGGCCGGAACCGCTTCACGGCGTCGTCGAAGATCGGCTGCCAGTTCGGGCACCGGTAGTCCGTCTCGGCGTTCTTGTCGAGCAGCCGACCCCCACGGACGAGGCCACAGTTCGATCGGGCCACCGAGGCGACCTTCATGCCGCCGCGCTGGTCGGCGAAGTTGTGGAGCCCCACGGCCACCGCCAGCCCGGTCGAATCGCCGGCGACGAGGATCCGCTGGGTGCTCGGCGGGGCGGCGCCGTTGCCGGCGGCGCCGGGGTCGGGCGTGGGCAGCGTGGCCCGCCACACGACGTCGTGCAGGGCGATCGCATCCTTGGCGATGGCCGTCGCCAGCTTCGCGCTGGTCCCCGGATCGAGCTTCACGCCGTTGGGCCGGAGGCGCCATGGACCCCCGTTGGCGGCGAGCCACGCGTCGAAATCGAAGACCGAGGTCCGGGGCGCGTGCCGGGCGGCCGCCTCGCGGAGGAGCTCGTTGAACCGCTGGGCCCGCACCGAGTAGGTGCCGGCGTCGAGCAACCACGGCCGGGTGGCGCCGAGGGCGTCCCAGTCCGTCGGCAGGGCGAAGAGCATCACGGCCGCGCTGTCGGTGAAGAACCCGATCACGTCGTCGAGCTCAGCGGCGACGCGAGCGTCGAACTCGGGATCGCCGATCGTGTGCCAGCTCCCTCCCCCGAGGTCGTGGGCGTAGAGCTCCTGGGCGCCGAGCTGCACGACGGCGACGTCCGCCCGGGCGGCGTCCCGGGCCTTGCGCCACACGTCGCTCCGGTTGTCGCACGCGGGTTCGTTGGCGTGGACCCCCGCCACGTCACGGACGAGCGTGTGCCGGAGCAGCGAGCAGAGCGGGGCGACGCTGCCCTCGGCGAAATGGGCGTCGGCGCTGCCGTTGAGCTGGGTCAGCAGCTCGTAGGTGCTCACGCTGGCGTTCCGGTCGCCGTAGACGGCGATCCACGGTGGCGGTGCTTCCTCGCCTGGCACGACGGCGCCGCCGGAGCCGGTGCGGACCGTCGTGCCGACGGGAGCGGTGCCGAGCGTGACGCCGGGGAGGGTGCCATCCGTCAGCGGCGGTCGCTCGCCGAGGTCGGTCGGCTCGACCGCGGGATCCTCGGCCAGCAACTCGTCCTGGAACATCTGCTCCTGGGCTTCGTAATCGATGGCCGGCGGCGGGGCGAGCGCGCTCAGTCGCGTCGCGACGACGAGGACGGCGAGCGCCGTGGCGACGGCGGGATAGCGGCTCGGCACCGGCAGCCACGGCAATCGCTGCCGTCGGCGGACCGGCTGCTCGAGGTATCGGAACGACACGGCGGCGACCAGCAACGTGACCGCCAGCCGCAGTGCGAGCAACGCACCGGGGTCCAGCGGCACGCGGTCGCGATCGAGCCACAGGAACAAGGGCCAGTGGTACACGTACACGCCGTAGGAGACCCGACCGAGACGCACGAGGGGCGGGAGGGACAAGAGCCCGGCCACGGGACCCGGGACCAGCGCACCGGCGATGAGGGCGGCGGAGCACAGTCCGAACAGGGCCAGGCCGCCGGAGGCGAGCCGGCTCGAGGACTGCTCGACCAGCGAGAAGGCGAGGAGCGTCGCCACCAGCGCACCGACGGCGACGCTGGCGAGGCCGACCCGGAGCCATGCCGCCGACCGCCGCAGCCGTGTCACCCCACCGCCGGCGTGGATGACGGCGGCGAGCAGGCAGCCGGCCAGCAGCTCCGCTGCTCGGGTGTCGGTGCCGTAGTAGACGCGATCGGGCTGGTCGGCATGGGCCAGCGTCGCCACCACCGACGCGGCCAGCAGCACGGTGAACGCGGCGATGGCCCGCCGCGCCACCCGGACCTGTGGGCGGCGCGCCGCGACCGCCATCAGGGTCAGCACCAGCACCGGCAGCACGAGGTAGAACTGCTCCTCGATCGCCAGGCTCCAGTAGTGCAACAGCGGCGACGGCGCGGCGAACAGCTCGCCGTAGGACTGCCCGCTGACGAGGAAGCGCCAGTTGGCGACGTCGGCCAGAGCGCCGGCGGCGTCGCCCCCGATTCGGCGCTGCTGATCCGCCGTGCCCACCGCCGCGGCCACGACGACGGCCAGGATCAGGCCGGCGAGCGACGCGGGCACCAGCCGCCGGATCCGGCGCGTCCAGAACGCCCGCAACCCGATCGCACCCACCGCCCCGCCGGCCAGCCGCTGCTGGGCCTCGCCGAGCAGGAGCGACGAGATGAGGAAGCCCGACAGGGTGAAGAACGTGCTGACGCCGAGGAAGCCGCCCCCCAGCCAGCTGACCCCGCCGTGGAACCCGACGACGGCGAGGACCGCCACCCCTCGCACGCCGTCCAGCGCGGGGACGTAGGGCAGCAGCGGGGCGGGAGGGTTGCGCCCGGCCGACGTGCCGTCGTCCCCCGCCCCCGTCCCATCCATCCCGTCGATCCCATCCATCCACGCACGAGGGTACCGGCCACCCGGTGCCGCAGCCGTTCAGGGCCAGGTCCACTACGCTCTCGCCCGGACCTGAAGGTGAGGTGTGCCATGGACCAGTCCGAGGCGTCGACGATGGACACGGCGAGAGCGGCGGCCGAGGCCCTCGAACGGGGCGACTTCACGGCGCTGCGGGAGTACCTGGCCGAGGACGTCGTGTGGTTCGCCAACGGCGACCCCTCCCACCCCGGCACCTACCGCGGCCGCGACGAGGTGATCGCGGCGCTGCGGGTCCAGCGGGCCCAGGGGCAGATCTCGGCCTCCAGCGTGGACGAAGTGGAGGAGCCCGAGGTCGAGGCCTTCGGCATGGCACCCATGGGCCGCCCCGGCGCCCGCTACTTCTCCGTCAACGCGGTCTCGGCCGCCGAGTGCCAGGAGACGGTGTCGGTCATCCAGGTCCAGGGCCCCGTCATCACCTCGTTCGGCTCGATGCCCGGCACCCGCCTCCTCTGAGCGGCGGTCCACCCGCCATGGACGGCCTCGACGGTCCCCTCCCCTTCGACGCCGTCGTCGATCGCCTGGTGGCGTCGCTCGGCTTCACCCCGGTCAGCCGGCTCCCGTCGTCGCGGCTCTACGACGAGGTCGGGCTCGACAGCGCCGACGCCACCGAGCTGGTGCTGACGGTCGAGGCGATGGCCGGTCACGAGAACCCGAGCGTCGAGCTCCCCCACATGGTCACGCTCGGCGACGTGTACGACTACTACCTCATGCTCGTCGCCACCCGCTCGGGATGACGCAGGCGCCGGCGTCGGCGCCCGACGTGTTCGACGCGCTCCGGTCTCCGGCACGGCGCGACGACGTCCTGGGGTGGTGGACCGAACCGGTCCGGGAGCTCGACGACGGCAGCTGGCTCCTCACCGGCTACGACGCGGCGTCGTTCGCGCTGCACCGGCCCGAGCTGGTCAGCGCCGCGCCGCGCGAGATCGACGGGGCGCCCGACTCGGTGCTCCGCCGGCCCGGCGCGTCGGTTCTGCTGTTCACCGAACCGCCCGAGCACACACGGCTACGGCGGGTGCTGGCGGCCGGGCTGACACTGGATCCGGCCCCGTTCGCCGCCGCGCTGGGCGCCGGACTCGCTGTGGTGGCCGACCGGCCCGGCGACCTCGTGGCCGATGTGCTGGCCCCGGCCCTCGACCACGCGCTGGGGTCGCTCCTCGGCCTCCCCGACGAGCAGGTGGCGCGCCACCGCGCTTGGGCCCGCCACGCGTCCGACGTCCTCGACCCGGGCGCCTCGGCGGCGCTGGTCGAGCAGGCCGGCGCCAGCGGGCTGCGGGCCATGGTCGACATGACGCGGACACTCCGCCGTGGGGCCGGTGGGCTCGTCGGTCACCTGGCCCGGGCGGTGGACTCGGGCGACCTCGACGAAGCGGAGGCGGTGGCCAACCTGGTGAGCCTGATCTCGGCCGCCGTCGACACCACCGTCGGGCTGCTCACATCGCTCGTGCTGCACCTCGACCGGCAGCCGGCGGCAGTCTCGGTGCTGCGCGATCAACCCTCCCTCCACGAGCCGTTCCTCGAGGAGGTGACCCGGCTGGAGACACCGGTCCAACTCGTCACCCGGCGCTGCCGCGAGGCCGTCGCCGCCCCGTTCGGGACGATGCCAACCGGCGCCAACGTCCTCGTCGTTCTGGCCAGCGCCAACCGGGACGGCGCCGTCTTCGATCGTCCCGACACGGTCGGTCTCGACGCCACCCGCCCCCACCTCGGCTATGGCGCCGGGCTGCACCGCTGCCTGGGCGCGCCCATGGCCCGACGGTACGGCGCCGCCGCCCTCCCGCTCCTGCTCCGACACTGGGATCGCTTCGACGTGCACGCGGGGGACGCGGTGGCGCGACGCCACCCGGTCTTCCGGGCCCACGACTCGATCCCGACCAGCCCCCGCCGCATCAGCCGGTGAACGACGGCGTCGCCACCGGCGGGGTCACCGGCGCGAGGCCGGCCACGAAGCCGAGCACCTCTCGCTGGCCGGCCGGGCACGACGGGGCGAGGGTGACGAGGTTGCCGGAGCCGGGGACACCGGCGACCTCCCGGCAGAGGGAGAGCGCCGTGGTGCCCTCGGCCGAGGTCGTGGCGATCGCCCCGACCGGCCCGAGCGGGATGCCGCCGGGGCAGTGCACGTCGCGCGTGAGGTAGGAGGAACGCACCAGCCCGTCGGCGCACTCGTAGAGCATCGCCGTGCCGGGGACCTCCTCGTAGGACAGCGTCCAGGCGTCGCCGGCCTGCGCCGTGAAGCCCCGGGGCAGCGGGCGGGAGGAATACCAGTGGGCGCCGCCGGCGTCGACGCCGTGGCGCACCACCGTGTGGGGGTAGTTCTCGAAGCCGCAGGTGGGGCGGGCTGGGTCATTGGCGTCGTGCCACACGGTGAACGCCGGCTTCGGCGAGCCGTCGAGGCGGCGCAGCCCCAGGGAGAGTCCGAACTCGTTCGCGTTGTCCCGCAGGCGGTGGTACACGAACGACGACACCCCGGGGGTGCCCAACGCGGCCCGGAAGGCCTGGCACAACGACTCGGCCTGCTGCGGTTCCAAGGATGCGTCGGGCGCGTTGAGGCCCTGTTCGGTCATCTGCACGTCCCAGGCGGAGGGCACGTCGGGGTAGGTGGCGCGCAGCCAGCCGACGAGCACGCCGATGTTGCCCAGGGTGACGAAGGGGAGGTCTCGGGCGTCGATGGCCGGCGTCGGCAGCCCCGGATACGGATGGATGGCGACCGACCAGGCGCGGCCCCCGAGCAACGGCACGAGCGAGTCGATGAACGTCTTGACCGACAGCGCGGGGTGATCGAGGGCGGGGGTGTCGAAGACCGGGTCGAAGTGGTGCGTGAGCGAGATGAGCACGTGGGCCCGGGGCTGCGCCGCCCGAACCCGGTCGTAGGCGGCGACGAAGATCGCGGCATAGGTGTGGACCCAGTCGTCGACATCGCACGCCGTGCCCTGGCCGCACCCGATGTCGAACCAATCGTTCGTGTTGACCTCGTTCTGGATCACGAAGTCGCTCACCCGACCGTGGCCGTGGGCGCCGTCGTAGCGCTGGGCGATCAGCGCCACGAACCGGGCGAAATCGGCCGGATCGTCGGGCACGCAGAAGATCTCGAAGCCGGGCGCCACGGGCGAACACGCCCGGGCGCCGCGGGCCCACGCCGGCGTGCCGTACAGGATCGCCGTGGCGGGTGCGCCCAGGTCCGAGTAGGCCTGCACCTGGGCGTCGACCGCGGGCGGGACGACGAAGCAGTGGCCGCCCTGCTCCACCCGGTCCGGCGAGCACGGCGGCGCCTGCACCGATGGCTCCCACTCCGCCCACAGGAAGTTGATCGACACCGTGCCGAGGCCCGGCGCGTTGTCGGCAGGCGACGGCCAGAAGTCGGGCTGCAGGCCCTTGAGGTCGGGGACCCCTCGTCTGGGGTAGGCCGCGGGGTCGGCGATGGCGGCCGGCTCGGCGGCGTCCGCCGGCCGCGGCGCACCGACGGTGAGGATGCCGAGGGCCCCGAACACCGCCGTGACGGCCGCCACGAGGCGTCGACCGTTCCGGCCCCTTCCCCCGCGACGCATGGCCGGAAGGTAGCACCGGACCTCCCCTAGCATCACCGGCCATGAGCGACCGCACCGCCACCGCCGACGCCTTCATCGAGATGGCCCACCGCATCGTGTGGGCCACCGTCGCCACCGTCGACGGGCACGGGCGGCCACGGTCACGCATCCTGCACCCGCTGTGGGTGCGCGAGGGCGACGGGCTGATCGGCTGGATCACCACAGGCCCCACGCCGCCCAAGGTGGCCCACCTCGCCCACAGCCCCTTCGTGTCGGTCACCTACTGGTCGCCCGAGCACGACACCTGCACCGCCGAGTGCCGGGCCGAGTGGCGCAACGACGACGCCACCCGCACCGCGGTATGGGACGCCTTCAAGGAGGCCCCGGCCCCGGTGGGCTACGACCCCGCCATCGTGCCCCCGTGGAAGGACGGTCCCCTCAGCGACGCCTTCGGCGTGCTCCACCTCACCCCGTGGCGGCTCCGCGTGTTCCCCGGCACGGTGCTGCTCGGCCAGGGCGGCGAGGTGCGCACCTGGGCCGAGGGCTGACGCGGGCGCGACCTACTCGTCACCAGCACGCCCCCGCTGAAGCCCGAAGAGCCGCTTTCCGTCAGTGTGTACACCCGGCCATACTTGCCCCGTGAGATTCCGGCCCGGGGTGGCAATCGTGGCGGCGATCTTGTGCGGGGCCTGCAGCGGGGGGACGCCCTCCGCGCCCAGCGGTGCGGTCGGGGCTTCGACTTCTCAGGCCCGGCCGCCGGCCACGATCCGTGTGCCCCAGGATCAACCGACGATCCAAGCGGCGGTAGATGCGGCGAGCCCCGGCGATGTCGTGTTGGTCTCGCCGGGCGTGTATCGCGAAACGGTCGTGGTCGAAAAGCCGCGTCTGGTGGTGCGCGGCCTGGATCGCGCAGGGGTGATCATCGACGGCGAGCACAAGCGTGAGAACGGCATCAAGGTGCTGGCAGACGGTGTCGCCGTCGAGAACTTGACCGTACGGAACAACAACGCCAACGGGGTGCTGGTGTCGGGTGACGATTACGGGAACGGCGGCGGGCAGCTCCGGGGATTCCGAGTGGCATACGTAACAGCTCAGGCGAATGATCTCTACGGGGTGTACTCCTACGCTGCTCAAGATGGAGCCTTCGATCACGTCTATGCGAGTGGGAGCGGCGATGCTGGGGTGTATGTGGGTCGATGCACTCCCTGCAACACGTTGGTGGTCGATTCCTTGGCTGAGCACAATGCAGTCGGATTCGAGGGGACCAACGCCAGCGGGGGGCTGGTGGTCGCTCGGTCGGTCTGGCGGGCCAATCGGGTGGGCATCACCGTGAACAGCCAGAAGCTCGAGCGGAAGGCTCCGCAACACGACGCGGTGATCGTCGGCAACCTTGTTGACGGGTCCGGCGCCGAAGCGAGCCCTGCCCAGGGCCGTGGCGCCTTCGGGCTGGGGATCGCCATCGGTGGGGGCACCAACGACCTGGTCGCGCGCAACCGGGTCGTAGGGAGCAAATGGATCGGCATCGTCGTGACGTCGCTCGACGGGTTCGTTCCTTCGGGCGTGCGACTGGACGGAAATGTGCTGACAGGCAACGCGCTCGATGTCAGTGTCTATCGAACGGACTTCGACATCCCAGGGTCAGCGTTGTGCTTCATTGGGAACGAGATCACGACCGCGGCGCCCCTCGACCTGGTTTCGGCGCACCCGTGCGGCGGTCCCCCAGGCCCGAGCATCGCATCCGGTCCCCCGGTCGCTCCAGACGTTCCCCGCGGGATCGCGCCTGATCAGCTTCCGTCGCCGCCGCCGCTTGACAACCTGCCGGACGGAGCAACGAGGACGGACCTCCAGCAGACGGGGGGTGTCGCGGGCTTCGATGTGGCTGCCGTCGCGGTGCCGGAGCCATGATCGCCCGGGCGCGCTCGTTGTTCGGGAAGGCCTGCGTAGCGGCCATCACCGCCGCCGTGGCACTGGTGCCAGCCTGCCGCTCCGGTCCGGAGACCAACGCGACGCCGGGTTCGGTTGCTTCGACGGCCGTCCCACCTCGCGGCGCGGTGTTGACAGACGACCAGGCATCGGCGCTGTCTCGGGTGCTCTTCCGAAACTTCGAGGCCGGCGGAGCCACGATCGACGCGGACATCCCTTTCAGCAAGGCTGCCCGCTTCGTGCTCCACGCCGAGATGGACTGGACCGACCCCAAGGGGCGCGGAACCCTCGAAACGATCTACAGCGATGGCAGGCCCCCGGAGCACCAAGAGGTGGCATGGACCACGAAGCAGGTCGGGATCTCCTCCGGTGGGGACATGTGGCAGCAGCGACTCCTGGATCCGCGCCAACACCCGTTGGACCAGATCCTTGCCATCATCAACTCGCTCGCGGCCCAACAACGAGACAACCCGGTGCTGATACGTCAGGGGCCGGCTCGGTACCTCGGCCCCGACGTGGTGAACGGTCTTCCAGTCGACAAGTTCGCCTACGGCGAACGCACGATCTGGTATGTGGATTCCCGCGGGGAGTTGGTCCGGGTCGAGGTGTCGACGCCGAGCTCGGCGGGTGCCGTCGGCATCGACATTCGCGCGCCCGGGCCTCGGGTGGTTCACCTCCCCTGACCCCGTGCCGGCGGCGAGCGCCGTGTCGGGCCCGACGGAGACAGCCTTCGCCTGCGAATCGGCGACGGCCCCAAATGATCCGCTCGGATCATACGGGGCTCTTGATGGTGCGATAGCCTCACCCGTCGCGGCGTGGCAGATCAAGATCGGCATCTGCACCCCGGTCGCAGAAAAGGCGGACTTCTCATGGTGAAGCGATCGAAGTGGCGTTCTGGGTTGCTCGGCGCGGCGGGCGTCGTGCTCGCTGCCCCCAGTCTTGTGGCACTCACCTCGGTGCCGGCTGCGGCCTTCACCGGCGAGTCGATCTCGGGCGTGGTCTTCCGTGACTTCAACGCCAACGGTGTGAAGGACGCACTCGAGCCTGGCCAAGCTGGCATCCAGGTCAAGGCTGTCGCCCCGGACGGGACGGCGTCTGCGGTGGCGACCACCGATTCGGCTGGCGCCTACACCATCAGCCTCGTCGGTCTGGGTACTGCAGCAGGCCAGACCTATCGGGTCGAGTTCGTGCTCTCCTCTCTTCCCACCTACCTGAGGCCCGGCCAGGTGCCCGATCCTGCGACGGTCGGCGCGACCCGGAACGGGGGCGACGTGCAGTTCGTGGTGGCCAGCGGCGCAACCGCCACCGCAAACTTCGGTGTGGAGAACCCCGCGCAGTACTGCCAGTCCAACCCCAACGTCGTGAACACGTGCTTCGCCGGCACTGCCGGCGCTCCCCCAGATCGCGCCACCATCGATCGGTTCCCGTACCAGTCCGGAACGACGTCGCTGACATCGAACACGAACTTGGCGATCCCGGCACCAACCACCCTGGCGAACCGCAGCGCGACCGGCGCGATCGGTGCTATCGCCTATCAGCGGTCCTCGAGCGCGATCTTCGTTGCCGCGTTCGCCAAGCGCCACGTGGGCTACAGCCTAGCTGGGCCCGCCGACAACACCGCGCCCGACAAGATCTTCGTGCGCAACTCGGCCGGGACCCTGTCGACGTTCTTCACCCAAGACGCCGGGACAGATGCCCACGACTACGCCAGCATGATCAACGACGTGGCGTTCTGGGACCAGGTCGGCAAGTCGGCATGGGGCAACATCACCGTGTCGGAGGACGGCACCACGCTCTACGCAGTGAACCAGTTCGATCGCCTCGTCTACGCCATCGCGATCAACCCGACGTCGCCGACGCCGACCGCAGGCGCCGTGACCACGATCTCGTTCGCGAACGCCACAACGGATTGCGGTAGCGACGATTGGCGACCGGGCGCAGTCACCGACCACGACGGCACGGTCTACCTCGGCATCACCTGCACTGCCCAGACGAGTCAGCTCAAGAGCGACCTCAAGGGCATCATCTACAAGTACACGGGCGGCGCTACGGCGACGGTGCAGGTCGCGAACGTCGCCCTGAACTACACCCGAGGCAAGATCACCGACACCAACATCTCGGCGAACTGGTGGCCATGGACGGGGGCACTTCCGACCATCGACAACTCAAACGGGTGCGCGGGAGGTCAATACCACCCTGTCGGGATGACTGCGGCGAGCTACTGCCAGAGCTACTACCCCCAGCCGTGGATGTTGAGCATCACCTTCGACGAGTCGAACAACCTCATCATGGGCCTCGGGGATCGTGCTGGACACCAGTTCGGTAACTCGAACAACGCTGCGGGTGACGTCGAGGGCGTGAGTGCGGGGGACACCGTCAGATTGACGCCTTCAGGGTCGAACTGGGTGTACACCGCGGGCGGCGACGAGTACTACAACAGCGAGGGCTTCCCGCTTTCGGGCCCCATCCACCAAGAATCGTCCTTGGGCTGGACGACGGCGCAGATGGGGAAGGGCGAGATCCTCTCGGCGGCGATGGACCCGGGTCCAGTCAACTCCGCCGTCACCAAGCCCGGCGGCGGCACTTGGGCCAACGCGTTCCGGGCGGGCGGCATCATCTGGATGTCGAACAGCACGGGGGGACGGACCCGTTCCTACCAGATCTTCGGACAAGACGATCCCGGCACCTTCGGAAAGGCAGCCGGCATCGGGGATCTCGAGCTCCTCTGCGATCTTGCGCCGATCGAGATCGGCAACAGGGTGTGGAACGACACCAACGCAGACGGCATCCAAGATGCCACCGAGACTCCGATCGCTGGTGTCACGGTGGACCTCTACCAGGGTGCGTCACTGGTCGGCACGGCGGTCACCGGCGCCGACGGCTCGTACTACTTCGGGGGAACCGGCAACCGCAACGTCACCACCGCGCTGCTTCCCTCGACTGCGTATTCGATCCGCATCGACAATTCGGCGGACTACACGGGGGGCGGACCTCTGGTCGGCAAGGTCAACACCCGGGCTCTTTCGGGGACCAACGTGCAGATCGACTCGAACGCGACACGGACGACCCCAACGTCGCCGATCGGGGTTGGCAACTTCCCGACCATCGACTTCACCTCCGGCGTGGCCGGCGCCAACGACCTCACCCTCGACTTCGGGTTCACGCCCCCTGCGTCAGTGGGTGACCGCGTCTGGGTCGACACGAACGGCGACGGGATACAGGACGGCGGAGAGGCTGGCTTGTCGGGGGTCACCGTCACGCTGATGCAGGGCGTCTCCACCATCGGCACGACCACGACCGATGGCTCCGGCAACTACCTCTTCTCCAACCTCACGCCCGGCACCTATACGGTTGTTTTCACGCAGCCCCCCGGTTACAGCTTGTCACCGACGAACGCTGCCGGCTCGACCACGGCCAACGACTCGAACGGTCTGTCATCAACGGTCACGCTTGCCGCCGGTCAGACGGATCTGACCTACGACCTCGGCGTCTTCCAGCCCGCGGCGCTGGGTGACTTCGTGTGGGCCGATGTGAACAACAACGGCATCCAAGACAGTGGCGAGGTCGGTGTGGCCGGCGTTGCGGTCAGACTGCTGCAGGGCGTCACGACGATCGGCACCACCACGACCGATGGTGCCGGCGCCTACCAGTTCACGGGGCTGGCGCCCGGGACCTACACCGTCTTCTTCACCCAGCCGTCGGGCTACAACCTGTCACCGACGAACGCCTCAGGCTCGACCACGGCGAACGACTCGAACGGTCTGTCGTCATCGACGACGCTGGTCTCGGGGCAGACCGACAACACCCTCGATCTCGGGCTGGTGGCCTTTGCTTCGGTCGGTGACCGCGTGTGGCTCGACACCAACGCGAACGGCATCCAGGACGGCGGTGAGTCCGGCGTGTCCGGCGTCACCGTCACCCTGATGCAGGGCGTCACCACCATCGGCACGACCACCACCGACGCCTCCGGCTTCTACAGCTTCACGAGCCTCACCCCTGGCACGTACACAGTGGTGTTCACCCAACCAACGGGCTACGGGTTGTCTCCGACGAATGCCCCGGGCTCGACGACCGCGAACGACTCGAACGGCTTGTCGTCGTCGGTGACCCTCGCCGCCGGGCAGAACGACCTCACCTACGACTTGGGGCTGACGCTCGGGTCGATCGGCGACACGATCTGGCATGACCAGAACTTCAACAACACCTACGACGCAGGTGAAGGTCTCGCCAACGTGCTCGTCACGCTGCGCTGGGCCGGAGCGGATGGCTCGTTCGGAACGGGCGACGACGTCGTCACGACCCAGAGCACCGACACCGTCGGCCAATACCTCTTCAGCGGCCTGCTCCCAGGCAACTACCGCGTGACGGTCGCCACCACGGGCAACGCCATCTCCACCCTGTCGTTGGGGAACGTCATCGATCCTGACGGTGGGCTTGACAGCACCTCGGTCCTCGCCCTCCCTGCCGGTGGGGTCAACCTGCTCCAGGACTTCGCCTACCGTCGTATCGCAAACGACAAGATGTACTACGCCGACCTCAATGGGGTGGGCTGCACGTCCAACTCGGTCATCGCGGTCACCTCAGCGCTGCGGCTTTCGACCCAACAGCTCGTCGTGCGCCTCAACTCCGGCTGCGTCCCCACCGTCGGGCAGACCTTCGACGTGCTGACCGCCCCGTCGATCTCTGGCGATTTCTCGGCGAGCTACGGGACGTTGCTCCCCGGCGGCAATGTGATGAAGGTCCAGGTCCTCTCCAACAAGGTCAGGTTGACGGTTCTGCGCGGCTTCTTCGTGACCACTGCCCTCGACCAGGTCGATGCCACCATCGGCGACGGGACCTGCGCGACTGCAGCCGGTACCTGCTCGCTTCGCGCCGCGGTCCAGGAGGCCAACGCTACGGTCGGCGAGGACGCCGTCGTTCTGCCGGCTGGGAACGTGTTCAACCTGACGCTTCTCGGAGCAGGAGAGGACACAGCCGCGGCCGGCGATCTCGATGTGACCGAGGCTTCGCTCATCTTGGGCGCGGGCAGCACGATCGACGGACAAGGCGCTGACCGGATTCTCCACCTCCTGCCGTCGGCGGCGGGCGTCAACGTCCAGGGCCTCACGATTCGCAATGGCAACGTCGGGTCCAGCGGGGCTGGTTGCATCTACAACCAGGGCGGCTCGGCGTGGTTCACCGCCGTCACCCTGGACAACTGCCACGGCGTGTTCGGCGGGGGTTTCGGTGCCTCCGGGGGAACGTCCACGTTCATCCGGGGCGCGATCAAGAACTCCGACGCGAGTGTCGCCGGTGGCGGGATTGCGGCGTTCGGCACCGTGTTCATCGATGCGACGACCGTCCAGAACAACACGACCGGAGGCACAGGCGGCGGGTTGTTCGTGTCCGATGCCAGTGGTCCTGCTTCGTTGACCGTTGTGAACTCGACGGTCTCAGGGAACACCTCAGCGAACCAGGGCGGGGGCGCGTCGACCTCCGGCAATGTGGCACTGTCGATCTCCCAGTCCACCCTCTCCGGCAACAAGGCCGTTGATGGCGGCGCCGTCAACGTGACGGGCGTCGCAGTCCTCACCGAAGCGCGAGTGACCGGGAACCAGGCAACGACAGGGCGTGGCGGTGCGGTCTTCGTTCAGAACACAGCCTCGGCGAGTTTCACGGCGACTCGGACGACCTTCGATGGGAACACTGCCGCCGTCGAGGGCGGAGGGGTCGCCAACGGGAAGACGGTGGTCATCAAGACCTCCACCTTCTCGGGCAACACAGCGCCCGTCGGGGCAGCCATTGCGAACATCGCTGCAACCCCGGCCGCCACGACGCTCACCGACACGACGATCACCAAGAACTCCGCTTCGGGTGGTGGCTCGGTGAACACCGCAGCAGGCACGACGACGGTGAAGAACACGATCGTGAGCGATCAAACCCTTGGCGCAAATTGCAGCGGGATTGCGCCCACGTCGCAGGGGTACAACCACTCCTCCGACGCAACCTGTGCCTTGTCGGGCATCGGTGACGCCCAAGGCGTCACCGCGAACCTGGGACCGCTCGCCCTGAACGGCGGGTTCAGCCCAACCCACAAGCCCAACGTAGGAAGTCCCGTGATCAACACCGGTAACCCCACCTGCACGGGACCCGACCAGCGCGGGTGGGCGCGTCCGCGCGGCGGCAAGTGCGAAAAGGGTTCGATCGAGCTCTGACCTCGAGGGTCGGGCCCAAAGCCGACGTCAGAGCAGCGTGGTGGCGCTCGCTACCGCGTTGTTCTGACGTCGAGATCCACTGCGACGCCCTCGCTCACGATGCGGGAGGCCCACCCGGGCGCAGCCGAACTCAACAGGGTTTGATCACACGCACAGCGTGAAGCCGT
Organism: Actinomycetes bacterium; assembly: GCA_029782025.1. Taxonomy (GTDB): domain Bacteria; phylum Actinomycetota; class Acidimicrobiia; order Acidimicrobiales; family Acidimicrobilacustridaceae; genus JAKOVR01. The sequence continues at coordinate 101,424 of JAKOVR010000209.1, forward strand.
CGATGCCGATCTGCTGAGTCTCACGATCGGTGAGGCTGCCGGGTTCGTAGCGGATCACCAAGAGGTCGATCGGCGCCGTATAGGTGATCGCGATATCGCCACCCGTGGTCGTGTTGTCGACCCCGGGCTGGCCATCGGGCGGGTCGATCGCCCCGTTGAACTGGTCGCCACCAGCGACTGCGGTGTGGGTGATGTTGGCTGGGACCGACGGCACGAAGTCGCCCGGACCGAGCAGGACGGGTGCACCCAACCGAGAGGCGAAGAGCGTGACTTGGTCCTGCCAGAACCCAGCACCGAGGTCGATGTCGATGAGCGAGAACTGCAGGTTGGTGACAGCCGCCGAGAACGTGAACGTCAACTCGATGTACTGCTGGGTGGGCGGCCCCGGCGTGGCGTCGATCGACATCTCGATGAAACCGCCGCCTCGGCCGCCGAGGGGCACGGTGGACGCGTAGCTGACGGTGCCCACACCTGGAGCCATGTTCGCATCGCTGAACGACAGGTTGATCGTCTCGGTCCCCCCGATCGGCACATCGAAAGGGGTCGTCTGCAGCACGTTCAGCGATCCCTCGAACCCGGTCCAATCCACCGACACAGGCAAGCACGTGGCGGCTGCCGCAGCTGACACGGAGAGAATCGTAGGCGCCACCCAGGCGATCCCCGCTCCGACACCCACCTTGGCGATCAACGATCGCCGATCAATCCCCGCTTGATTCATCGCCTGATCGGATGGAGTCGCGCCACTCACAGTCATCGCTGGAGGCTATCAGATCCCCGGGGCGGTGAGCGCGGGCAAGGCGTCGAGCAGCGTGACCCCGGCACGATCAATCAGCCAGTCTCGTCCTCCGCCGCGATCGCTTCGACCTTGGCCCACCCCTCCACCACGGCCCGGGCCTCCAACCGGTCGGCGATCTCGGCCGGTCCGGAGGCGAGGTCGTCGGTCGGTTCCATGCCACCCGATTGATGAGGTTCCCGTCCGCGGCCCTCAGCGCGACAACCGCACCACCGGCACCGCCACCGGGAACCCCTTCACCTCCACCGACCCCAGGTCCTCCTCCACCATCCCCGCCGCCGCCACCCCGGCCGGCACGGGGCCGGCGGCCAGCAGGGTCGACGGCGCCGCCAGGCGCGTCACCCGCGCTGCGAGGTTCACCACCGGACCGAAGTAGTCGCCCTCCCGAGCCAGGGCCGGACCGAAGGCGATCCCGGCCCGGACCGGGGGCAGGACGGGGTCGTCGCGGAACACGTCGATCAGGTCGAGGGCGATCTCCACCGCGCCGGCATCGTCGGTGGAGACGAACATGACCTCGTCGCCGATCAGCTTCACCAGCCGGCCGCCGCCCTCGGCGATCACGGCCGAAGCGCGCAGCTCGAAGGACCGCAGCATGAACGACAGGTCGGCGGGCGAGAGGTCGACGGTGAGCGCGGTGGAGCCGACGAGGTCGACGAACACCACGGCGAGGTGCTTGCTGTCGTGGCCCGAGGCGGCGCGGATCAGGTCGTCGATCGGGCGGTTGGAGAGCTCCATGTGGCGGCGCACCAGGATGTCGACGATCTGGCCGACCAGCGGGAGGAGCTGGGTGGACTCGGCGTTGGCCCGGGCCAGCTGCAGGCCCACCGGGTCTTCGTGGTACGTGGGGCCGGCCACGTTCACCAGGTAGGTCGACTGCATGGCGTCGGCCACCTGGGCCGCGGCGGTGCCGAGCACCCGGGTGAGCTCGGCTACCGCGACCTCGCCGAGGAGCGAGCGGCCCAGCTGGAAGGTGCGGATGAGCCCGACGTCCTCGTCGTCGAACACGGCCGAGGCGCCGGGATCGGGGAAGCCGGCGTACTGCCAGAGCTCGACCACGATGGCGGGGTCCTCGCCGACCAGTTCGGCCACCTCGGCGACCGTGTGCCGGGGGCCGTGGCCCCGCCGGAGGAAGTGGCGGAAGGCGAGCAGGCGCAGGTCGTCGGCGGCGACCATCTCCTCGAGGGAGATGCCCACCGACGCCAGGTAGTGGAGGAGCTCGAGCTGGAGGGCGGCGTGCTCCGAGGCAGGGTCGTAGAGGCCTGCGGCCTCGTACTCCTCGGGGGTCGGCACCCCCGCAGGGTACGTCGGACTCAGCCCGAGAGGCGGGCCTTGACCAGGTCGTCCATCTGCCAGCGGGGCTGGATGCGGCTCATGAGGCCGGTCTGCACGATGAGGACCCGGCCGACCATGATCAGCTCGTCGGGCAGCTTCACCAGCGGGTTCTCCTTGGCCGCCTGCACCAGGCGGGAGAAGTTCTCCTCCCGCGTGCCCTGCTCGCCCTCGAAGGAGAAGAGCGAGCCGAAGGCGACGAGGCCTTCCACGTCGCCCGACTCGGTGCGGAAGCCGAGCTCGTGGAGCGCCTCGCCGATGGCCGGGAAGTCGGCCTCGGTGCCGGCCCGGTAGAGCTCGCGCAGGGCCAGCCGGGTGCGCTCGGGCAGGCGGGTGCACACGCCGAAGTCGACCATGCCGAGCTTCATGTCGGCGAGGTCGTCACCCACCTGGAGGAGGAAGTTGCCGGGGTGCGGGTCGCTGTGGACGAAGCCGTCGACGAGGATCTGCTTGAGGAAGGCGTCGACCAGGAGCCGGAGCGCCTCCTCGGCCACGTCGTGCTCGGCCCGGGCCAGGGCGCGGGCCAGGTTCTCGCCCTCGACCCAGTCCATCACCAGCACTCGCCCGCTCGACAGGTCGGGATGGACGCGGGGGATGACGATGCGGGGCTCGTCGGCGAAGTTGTCGGCGAAGGCCTCGATGTTGCCGGCCTCGTTCTCGTAGTCGATCTCCGACAGCACGCCGGCCTCGAGGGCCCGCCCGATGGTGGGGAGGTCGACGCCCTTCACCAGGTGGCTGACCAGCTCGAGGATGCGAGTGGTGTCGCGCGCCTCCTGGGGGACGAGCTCGCGCACCCGCGGGTACTGCACCTTCACGGCGACGGCCCGCCCGTCGGGGCGCACGGCGCGGTGGACCTGGGCCAGCGACGCGGCCGAGGCCGAGTGGCGGTAGAACTCGGCGAACAGCTCGGCCACTGGGCCGACGTCCTCGGCGATGGTGCGCTCGATCACCTCGACCGGGGCCGGGGGCACACGGTCCTGCAGCTTGGACAGCTGGTGGACGTAGGCGCCGGGCAGCAGGTCGGGCCGGGCCGAGGCGAACTGGCCCAACTTCACGAACGATCCCCGGAGGTGCACGGCGGTCCGGAACAGATCCTTGGCGCCCTTCTTGTGGGCCACCTTGACGATGCGGTCGCGCTGGCGGGGCGAGAGGCCGGGCAACTTCGCCGGGGCGTAACGGACCGCAACCTTGGCGGCCACGCCGTAGATCTGGGCCCGCCGCGAGGCCCGCGTGCCGGGCAGGGCCCAGGCGTTCTCGGCCCCGGTGAGGTCGCCGGCATCGCCGGCCGTGTCGGCGTCGATCGTGAGCGGGCCGTGCCCACCGAGCTCGTCGGTGGTCAGCCGTTCGTCGGCATCGAGCTCGTGGTCGTCCATGGTCGTCCCCCTCCGTTGACCGAGCTGGTGTCGGCACCGTACAACGGGTCCGGGTCGCTGTCACTATCAACTGTGACGGTTGTGGCTGATGTCACCCCCGATGTTGTCAACGTGTCGTCGCTAAGATACGTTACGCACTGTCGATAAGTACCTCCCCCCACCGACCCCGAGGACCGCCTGATGTTCATCGCTCTCCGCGACCTGCGCTTCGCCCGTGGCCGCTTCGCCCTGATGGGCGCCGTGGTGGCGCTCGTGGCTCTGCTCATGGTCCTGCTCACGGGCTTGGCCACCGGCCTGGCCGACGACAACGTGTCGGCCATCGCCGACCTCCCCGCCACCCACCTCGCCTTCAGCGCCGAGTCCGGCGTGAAGTTCAACCAGAGCACCGTGACCGCCGACCAGTGGCAGGCGCTGCGCTCGGTCCCCGGTGTCGCCGACGCCGCGCCGGTGGGCAACAGCCTGTTCAACGGCCACGTGTACGCCGACCACGCCCAGGCCGACAAGGCCCGCACCGAGGTGCTGGCCAACGGCAAGGCCACCTCGGCCGACACCGCCGGCGCCCCGGCCGTCGACCTCGCCCTGTTCGGGGTCGAGCCCGGCTCGTTCGTCGCCCCGGTGCAGACGGCCGGTGAGCGGCTGGCGGCGGGAAGCGACGGGGTGGTGGTGTCCGACGACCTGGCCCGCAAGAAGGGGGTGAAGGTCGGCGACGTGCTCGTGCTCGACCGCGTCGGGCTCGAGCTCCCGGTCGTGGGCATCACCCGCAAGGCCAACTTCGGCCACGTGCCGGTGGTGTTCGCCCCGCTCCAGGTGTGGCAGAAGGCCACCTTCGGTTCCACCCGCGCCGTGGCCACCTTCGTGGCCGTCCGCGCCGACGACGCCTTCGTGCCGGCCACCGCCGACCAGGCCCAGCGCCTCACCACCGTCACCCGCACCGCCGCCTTCGACGGGTCGCCGGGCTACAAGGAGGAGACCGGCACGCTGGTGATGATCGAAGGGTTCCTGTACGTGATCGCCGGCATGCTCGTCGCCGCCTTCTTCACCGTGTGGACCATCCAACGCACGGCCGAGATCGGCCTGCTCAAAGCCCTGGGCGCCCGCACCGGCTACGTCGTGCGCGACGCCATCGGTCAGGCCGCCATCGTGCTGGTGGGCGCCACCGCCCTCGGGCTGGGCCTCGGGCTCGGCCTCGGGGCGGCCATGCCCGGCAACGCCCCCTTCGCCCTCAAGCCCGTCCCCGTGCTCGGCGCCGGTGCGCTGCTGGTGGTGATGGGCCTCCTCGGCTCGGCCGTGTCCATCCGCCGGATCGCCAAGATCGATCCCCTCATCGCCCTGACGGGCGGGAACGCAGGTGCCCGATGAGCCTCCAGCTCGACACCATCAACCTCACCCTCGGCGACGGCGACCAGCAGGTGGTGGCCCTCGACAACGTGAACCTCGCCGTGGCCCCCGGCGAACTGGTGGCCGTGCTCGGCCCCAGCGGGTCGGGGAAGTCGAGCCTGCTGGCCGTGGCCGGGCTGCTCCTGCGGCCCTCCACCGGCCGCGTCTCGATCGACGGCACCGACGTGACCGACCTCGGTGACCGCGAGCGGGCCCAGCGCCGGGCCGACCGCATCGGGTTCGTGTTCCAGGCCGCCAACCTCGTGCCGTCGCTGTCGGTGCGGGAGCAGCTCCTGCTGATCGAGCATCTGCGGGGCGGCCGGCCGCGGCTGGCCGAGCAGCGGGCCGACCGGCTGCTCGAGGCGGTCGGGCTCACGTCGCGGGCGGGCCACCGCCCCGGGCAGCTGTCCGGCGGCGAGCGCCAGCGGGCCGGCATCGCCCGGGCGCTGATGAACGAGCCGGGCATCCTCCTCGCCGACGAGCCCACCTCGGCGCTGGACCGGGCCCGGGGCCGGGCTGTCGTCGAGCTGCTGGCCCAGCAGGCCCACGAGCGGGAGGTGGCGACGCTCATGGTCACCCACGACACGTCGATGCTCGACGTCGCCGACCGGGTGCTCGAGATGCGCGACGGGCAGCTCGCACCGCGGGCGCCGGTCGCGGCCTGACCCCCGTTCCCGCCTGGCCCCTCCCGCCCATCAGCCTGCCAGACTGTCCCCCATGCCCCGCATCAGTGCGCCGTCGATCGCCGAGCACGTCGCCCAACAGGAAGCGGCGATCCTCGGGGCGGCCGCCCGGCTGTTCGCCGAGCGGGGCGTGGGGGGCACCGACATCGGCGACATCGCCAAGGAGGTCGGGCTGGCCCGCTCGTCGCTCTACCGCTACTTCCCCGACAAGCAGCACATCCTCATCCGCTGGTTCGAGCGGGAGCTGATGCCCGTGCTGGCCCGCAGCGACGAGATCCTCCGGAGCGAGGGCACGGTGCCCGAGCGGTTGGCGGCGTGGCTCGACTACCAACTCGACGAGATGGCCAAACCCGAGCACGACATCCTGCTCCGCCTGGCCGAGGAGGCGGCGGCCGGCTCTCCCGACGTCCAGAAGGTGATCGCCGACGGACACGTGACCATGTACCGGAGCCTCGGGGCCCTGGTCGACGAGGCCCTCGAGCAGCACCGTCGCAAGGGAGCCAAGCGGCGCGACGCCGTCGTGGTCACCCGGCTCCTCGGCGGGCTCGTGGCGGCGGCCGGTCGGGCCATCCTCGACGGCGCCGACGAGCGGGCCGTGCGGGCCGAAGCCCACCGCTCGCTCCGGGCGGTGCTCGAAACAGCATGACCACCGCCGACGCCTCCGCGCCCTCTCCGGTCGCCATCTGGACGACCATCGTCGTGCTGCTGGTGGCGATCGAAGCCGTCGACGTCGCCACCGGTCCGTACGTGGTGCTGGCCACGTTCTACCTGCTCCCCGTCGGGCTGGCCGCCTGGTACCTGGGTCGCCCGCCGGCGGTGGCCGTCGCCCTCATGGCCGGCGCCGGCGGACTGGTCGCGGCGCACCTCGATCCGGGTGAGATGGGCGAGGCCCTGGTGGTGTGGAACAACGCCGTCCGGCTCGTCACCTACCTGGCCTTCGTCTGGGTCGTCACGGCCCAACGCGATTCCTCCCGCCGGTTGGAGACGCTCGCCAGCACGGACCCGCTGACCGGCCTGGCCAACCGCCGCCACTTCTTCGAGACGGCAGCCGGGACGCTGGCCCGCCTGGGAACGGCAGGCCGGCCGATCGCCCTGCTCTACCTCGACGTCGACGGGCTCAAGCAACGCAACGACGAGCTCGGCCACGACGCCGGCGACGCCATGCTGCAGGAGGTCGCGGGCGCGCTCGTGTCCATGGGGGCCGTCGTCGCCGCCAGGTTCGGCGGCGACGAGTTCTGCGCGTTGCTGGCGCCGTGCGACCTCGACGGCGGCGAGGCGAAGGCCCGGTCGCTGATCGCAACCCTCGCCAACGACCCGACACCACCCATCGGCGTGTCCGTCGGGGTGGTGGCCGGTCCGCCCACCGGCCACACCATCGACGATCTCATCACGCGCGCCGACACCCTGATGATCGAGGCGAAGCGGAGCGGCAAGGGCACGGTTCGGAGCTCGTCGCTCTGAGCCGTCCGGCGGAAGCGGTCAGTCGCCCCAGTCGACGGCGACTTCCTGCGGATTCGACGGGTTGACGGCGCAGTTGAGCTCCCACCCCATGCGCAGGTTGGGCACCTGGGCCCGGGGCACGCGGTGCACCACCTGGGCCGTGACCGGCGCCAGGTTGGGGATGTGCAGCTCGAGGGTCAGGGCGTACATGGGGTCGTCCATGTACTCGGGCTTGCTCGGGTTGAGGCCGAGCGACCGGGGCGTGTTGCCGGTGTCGGCGAACTGCATGAGCACGCCGCGCACCCGCTGGCCGGTCTGGAGCAGCGCGGCGGACGAGCCGTGCTGCATGCTGCCGGCCCCACCGGCGGCGACGGCCCCGGCGATGGCGCCGGCGTTGGGGGCGGCCATGCCCATGCCCATGCCCGGCGCGGCCACTGCCACCGGGGCGTTGAAGTCGATGACGGCCTTGGTGCGGTCGGTCTGGTCGACCTTGACGGCCACGATCGAGCCGGGCTGCACGCGGGGCAGGGCGATCATCGGCACCAGCTGGGTGATCACCGCCTCGTAGGGCGCCTGGCCGGGGAGGGAGATGTTCATGGCGATGTGGCACTCGTAGTTGGTCATGTTGACCACCATCGAGCCCTGGGTGAGGCCGGTGATCTGCGCGGTGCCCGGCATGCCGGTCTGGAGCAGCTTGGAGTTGGTCATGCCGCCGACCTTCTTGAACACGGCGACGAGGACGACGACCGTGATGAGGATCGGGACGACGACCGACACGAGGATGATCGAGCTCATGGGCCCGACCGTAGCCCCCGCGGGCAGGTCAGACGCTGACCTTGGCGTCGGGTTGGGGCTCCTTGGGCAGGCCCAACACCCGCTCGCCCACGATGTTGCGCTGGATCTGGCTGGTGCCGCCCCAGATGGTCTCGGAGCGGGAGAAGAAGAAGCTCGACTGGAGCACGGTGGCCGGGTAGCGGGCGTTGGTGCGCCGGGCGCCGTAGCCGGGCACGGCCTCCTCCAGCTCGGGGTTGCCGGTGAGGATCTGGCCCTCGAGGCCGAGGATGTCGATGGCCAGGTTCATCACGAACTGGTGGTACTCGCTCCAGAACATCTTGTTGGTGGCCCCGAGGACACCCACCGCCGGGTCCTTCTTGCCCTGCACGATGGCCGACAGGGTGCGCAGGCCGTTGATCTTCATGATCTGGACCTTGGTGTGGGCGCGGGCCAGGTCCTGGCGCACCAGCGGGTCGTCGATCTTGCCGTTGGCCCGGGCCTTCTCGACGATGAGGTCGAGCTCCTTCTCGAAGCGCCGGTAGCCGGTGGTGGCCGACGTGCCCCGCTCGAACCCGAGCGTGGTCATCGCCACCTTCCACCCGTTGTTGACGCCGCCGACCACGTTGTCCTTGGGGCAGCGGGCGTCGGTGAGGAAGACCTCGCAGAACTCGGCCGACCCGTCGACCTGCTCGATGGGGCGGACCTCGATGCCGGGCTGCTTCATCGGGCAGAGCAGGTAGGAGATGCCCTTGTGCTTGGGGGCGTCGGGGTCGGTGCGGCAGAGGATGAAGATGTAGTCGGCGGCGAAGCCCTGGGTGGTCCAGATCTTCTGGCCGTTGATCACCCACTCGTCGCCGTCGAGCTCGGCCTTGGTCTTCAGACCGGCGAGATCGGAGCCGGCGTCGGGCTCGCTGAAGCCCTGGCACCAGGCCACCTCGCCCGAGAGGATCTTCGGGATGAACTCCTTCTTCTGCTCCTCGCTGCCCCACTGCAGGATGGTGGGGCCCACGAGGGTGTCGCCGAAGAAGTCGGCCCGCAGCGGAGCGCCAGCCTTGTGGAACTCCTCGGTGAGCACCACCGCCTCGATGGTGGAGAGCCCCTTGCCGCCGTACTCCTTGGGCCACGACGCGCAGATCCACCCGCCGGCGAAGAGCTTCTTCGTCCAGTCCTTCTGGAAGGCGACCTTCTCCTCCGGGGTCTGCTCGAACCCCTCGTCGAACCAGCCCGCTGGGAGGTTGGCCTCCAGCCAGGCGCGGATCTCGGCGCGGAACGCTTCGGCTTCGGGCGGGTAGTTCAGATCCATGGCCCCATTCTTGACGGCGGGGGCCGGTCAGCGCACCTCGGGCCGGGGGGTCTCGGGGGCGCGGCGGGCGGCGTCGGGCAGCTCCTCGGGCTGCACCGGACGGGCGGGCACGGCGACGACGAACCCGCCGGCCTCGACCCGTTCCCAGGCCACGCCCTTGGCCGCCATCGCTTCGGTGAAGGCGTCGAGCTGGCGGCCCCGCAGCACCACCCACGCCGAGCGGGGGGAGGCCCGCACGAGGTCGTGGTAGGGCTGGTAGCGCACGATGCCCGCCGCCGGTGACGACACGATCCGCTCCCCCGTCTCGAAGTCGAGCCGGTAGGCCACCCAGTAGTCGCCCCACACCCGGGTGATGCCCCGGGCGTCGAGGGCCTCGATGACCTCGTGCAGCTCGGGCACGTTGCCGACCCGGTAGACGGTGCCGCCGGCCTCGGACAGGTGCCAGAGCCGGCCGAGGCTCATGGCGCTGAGGGCGACGGCCACGCCGAGGGTGGCCAAGCTGCGGGCGCGGTGGGCGGCGCCGGCCGACCACACGCCGCGCACCGCCAGGAGCACGAGGATCGGCGCGGCGTAGAACGTGTAGCGGAGGTTGGGGTCGTCGGGCGACCAGCCGATGGCGGCGTACACGACCACGTAGCCCACGAACCCGACCGCCTCCCACGAGCGGGCCCGGACGGCCTGCCACCAGCCCCGGCCGAGCACCACCAGCAGGCCCAGGTACAGCACCACGCCGACCGCCCCCCAGGCCCAGTCGTGGCTGAGCACGTCGCGGGGGCCGAGGGCGCCGGCCAGCGCCCGCTCGAAGAAGTACTCGACCCGGCCGGGGTAGCTGCCGAGGCGGGGGAAGTTCTCGGTGGCCCGCAGCGGGCCCCAGTTGGTGCGGGACCCCTGGACCAACCAGGGCGCAGCGCCGGCGAGGAATCCCCCGGCGGCCAGGACGGCGGTGGCCGGCGTGACGGTGCGCCGGGCGTGGGCGAGCAGGACGGCGGCGGCGGGGATGAGGTAGTAGACGATGTTGGGCGCCATCCACCACCCGATCCCGGCGGCGAGGCCGAGGCCGGCGGCGTCCCCCCAGGCGCGGCGGTGCGGGCCGTCGGAGCGGTCGGCCAGCCGGTGGGCGCACAGCAGCACCACCAGGCCGGCGGTGGTGGTGGGCGGGTAGAAGAGCTGCTCGTGCACGCCGAACCAGAGGGCGGCGGCCGGGCCGGTGAAGAGCAGCACCCCGGCCAGCCGGGCCGCCGGCTCGGGCAGGCGGCGGCGGGCCACGCGGTAGAGGAGCCACGCGTTCAGGGCGCCGAGCACGGCGGTGGCGGCCCGCAAGCCCACGATGTTGAAGCCGAAGGCGGTCAGGCCCACCCACACCGGCCCGAGCTCGGGGGTGCCGCCGTAGTCCTGCCCCCAGAAGAAGACCGGGAACCCGGTCTGGGGGATGTGGGCGACCATGAGGCCGGCCACCACCTCGTCGCTGTCGGGGCGGCCGAGAGGCGTGAGGTAGATGAGCAGGCGGAGCGCCACCCCGGCCGCGATGCCGGCGGCCACGACCGGGTCGACGCGGCGGGGGACGCGGGGGGAGCCGGACACGGGCGGTGGGGCGCGGCCCGGGTCAGGCCGGCGCGGGCTTCTTCTTCTCCGGGAGGCCGACCCGCACCACCGGGTTGGCCCACGAGGGCCAGCGCTCCCGGCTCTTGATGGCGAGCTTGCGCATCAGTTCGATCGCCCCCGGATCGTCGTCACCGGGACGGGCGATGATCGACCCGTCGGCGATCATCCGGCTGATGATCTCGCGACCGAGCTCGGTGCGGACGATGGTGAGGGTCCAGTCGTTCTCCTTGCCGATGCCGCCGCAAGAGATGTCGGCGTGCTCGGCCGCGAAGTCGGGACAGTGGGTGCAGCCCTCACGGGTCCAGGCGTGGCACTCCTTGAGGTTGATCTCGTGGTACGTGCCGTCGTCCATCCAGATCTGGAAGACGCCCTTGATGTTCATCTTCTTCATGCGGGCCTTCTCCAGCCCGTACTTGGCCCAGAACAGCTCCTCGAAGATGGAGTCGTCGAAGGTCTTCGAGCAGAGGAGGCCGAGGTTGAAGACGATGGGCTTGGAGATCTTGCCCACCTTGCGGTGCCACATCACCGGCGGCACCGACGACTGGCAGCTCATGCCCACGAGGGCCAGCTTGGAGAGGCCCCGCTCGCGGGCCTCGTCGATGGCGAGGGTGTTGGCCGAGTAGGTGTAGCGGCTGCCGGCCCCGGCGAGGACCTCCTCGCGGGTGGCGGCCACGCCCGGCTTGGCCTTCCAGATGTCGTCCTCCTCCACGAAGGAGGTGAGGGCGCCGTCGATGTAGCCCTCGCGCATGGCCCACAGCAGGATGGCCGAGACGAGCCCGCCGTCCTGGCCCATCTGGTGGACCATGTCGTCGCTGGCCCGGGTGAGCATGATGTCGCTGTAGATGCCGGCCATCTCGTCGGCCGCCCGCTCCCGGGCGAAGAGGTGCTCGTTGGCCTCGGGCTCCCACTGGCGGAAGCGGGGGCAGGCCCGGGTGCAGGTGGTGCAGCCCTTCTCCCCGTGGATGCAGTTGTCGGGGCCGAGCTCCTCCTCGAGGTGGTAGGGCCGGTACTGGCCGGGGTCGTGGTGGTACCCGATCACGTCGTGGGGGCAGGAGATCACGCACCCGGCGCAACCCGTGCACAGCCCGGACTGGATGACCTCGCTGTAGAGCTCCTTCCACTGGAAGCTCCACCGCTCCTTCTTGGCGGACCCGTCCCCTGCATCGGCCCCGGCCGGGGCGTCGGCCTCGATCGTCGACATGCCGGCGAGGCTATCTCCCGGACCCCAGGATGTCGGACTCGGAGAAGGTGCCGGGCGGGGTGGCCTGGCGGACGGCGTCGTGCATCAGCCGCTGGAGGCGGGCGTTGACCGGGGTGGGCACGCCGTGGAGCCGGCCCAGCAACGCGATCTCGCCGTTGAGGGCGTCGACCTCGACGCTGCCCTGGCCCCGGGCCAGGCTCTGCCACGTCGACCCGCCGCCCCGCCGTTCGCCGTGCACCGGCTTCCAGGTGATGCGCGACCCGCGGTGGCCGAGGTCCTCCTCGAGCGTGGCCACGTCGATGCCGGCGGCGGCCAGCACCGCTTCGCCCTCGGCCGCCACCCGCTGGTCGAGCTCGCCGCCCCGGGCGCCCGGCCCGCACAGCGCCTCGACGGCGTTGCCGAGGTTGAGGATGAGCTTGCGGTACTTGCTGCGGCTGATGTCGGCCCGGGCGTCGGAGGGGAAGCCGGCGCGGGCGAAGGCGGCGGCGATCCCCTCGGCCGTGGCGTCGACCCCGGCCGGCCACCGGCCGATGTCGAGCAGGCCGGGCGTGGGGGTGGAGTAGGCCCGCACCACCCCGGGGCGGAGGTGCTCGGTCGGGGCGATCACGGTGACGGCGTAGACGTGCTCGAACAGCCGCAGGGCGCAGCGCTCGTTGTCGACCCCGTTCTGGAGGCACACGACCGGGGGCTCGAGGCCGCCGGCCGCCCCGCACGCGTCGACGAGGTCGGCCAGCACGCCGGCCGTGTCCTGGCTCTTGACGGCCAGCAGGACGACGTCGCCCTCCCGCAGCCCGGCCTCGGCCAACGTGGCGACGGTGGGCACGGGCACGACGGTGTCGCCGGTGGGCTCCTCCAGCACGATGCCGTGGGCGGCGATCGTGCGGCCGTGCTCGCCCCGGGCCACGAAGGCCACGTCCTCGCCGGCGAGGGCCAGCCGGGCGCCGACCACGCCGCCGACGGCGCCGGCCCCGACGATCACGAAGCGCACGCGGCCTCCGGGCTCAGCGCAGGGTGCCGGGCGTGGTGCCGCCCGAGGTGCCCCCGGTGGTGCCGCCGGGGGCCACCGGCCCGACCACGGCGGTGGAGCCGGGGGTCTGGCCCTGGGCCGCCACCTTGCCGGGGCAGCCCTTGATCTGGTCGATGACCGACTGCTTCACCACGTCGGGGCTGGTGATCTTGGTGACGTCCTGGCGGACCTCGTGCTCGATCTCGGCCAGGGTCTTCCCGTCGTAGCCGTCGAACTTCTTGGCCCCGCCGGCCAGCGTGCGGTTGGTCTTGTCGTCGGCGCTGGCCGGGACGTTCTCGGCCAGCACGTCGTACATGCACTGGCACTGCGAGCGGGTGTTGAGCGTGGCCGGCGTGCCGTTGTAGTCCTGGGTGCAGCCGCTCAGGAAGTTGGCCTTCAGCACGTCGTCGTAGGTCTTCGGGGAGTTGTCCGGGCTGACGCACCCCGTGAGCAGCAGGCCCAGCGCAGCGGCGGGCAGCAGGGCGCGCAACGGGACACGGGACGATCGACGCACGGACGCTCCTCGGTGGGCGACGAACGCCGGCGGGGCCGGCGCGGAACGGTCAACCGTACCGAAGCCCGGCGGCGGCGGGGAAACCGGCTGGTCAGGCGGAGCGACGGGCCCGGTAGGCCGACAGGTCGACGACCTCGGCGCTCGGGACCTCGGGGACGACCGGCGCCGGAGCCAGGCGGGCCAGGTAGGCGAGGTGGGCGACCGACGCCAGCTCGACGACCTCGGCCACCGGTTCGGCCGGGGCCGTGGCCTGGCGGAGCGCCGACCAGAGCCCCCGCGGCCCGGAGGGGACGGCTGCGGTGGTGGGGAGGAAGTGGTCCACTCGGTCGACGCTCACTGCCATGGAGCGATCCTGCGCCTCCCCGCCCGATCGGGGATGAGCCGCCCGACCCATTTTTCTATAAATGGGCCGTTTGTCTCATTTCGATACTTTGCCGGGATTTTTCACATTTGGCGGGCTCGGGCGAAGACGGCGTCGAGCATCGGCTCGGTCAGCTTCCCGGTGAAGGTGTTCTGCTGGCTGACGTGGAAGCTGCCCACGATGGTGGCGGGCCGGTCCGGCCCGAGCAGGACGGGCACCTCCACGCCGTGGCCGAACCGGGGCCGGGGCCGCACGCCGAAGGCGGTGCACACCACGTCGTAGGCGAACTGGCCGAGCACGACCACCACCCGCACCTCGGGGAGCAGGTCGATCTCCCGGAGCAGGAAGGGGCGGCAGCGGTCGCGCTCCTCGGGCGTGGGCTTGTTGGCCGGCGGCGCGCAGCGCACCGGGGCCGTGATGTAGGCGCCGGTCAGCCGGAGGCCGTCGTCGCGGGCGACCGACACGGGCCGGTCGGCGAAGCCGGCCCGGTGCAGGGCCCGGTACAGCCACTCCCCCGACCGGTCGCCGGTGAACATCCGCCCGGTGCGGTTGGCGCCATGGGCGGCGGGGGCGAGGCCGACGACGAGCACCGAGGCGCCGGGATCGCCGAACCCGGGCACCGGCCGGCCCCAGTACTCCTCGTCGCGATAGGCGGCCTTGCGCTCGACGGCGACGGCCTCGCGCCACGCCACCAACCGAGGGCAGGCGCGGCAGTCGGCGATCTCGGCCGCGAGGTCGTCCAGGGTGCGCAGGCGGGTCCGGCGATCCATCGGGGCTCGACGCTACCGCCGCACCGGCGAGGGCAGCCGGTAGCGTGACCGCCGATGCCCGCCAGGAAGCGCACACCCGACGGTCCGAAGCCCACGTTGGTGCTGCTGGTCCGCCACGGCCAGACACCGACCACCGGCCAGTCGCTCCCCGGGCGCGCCCCAGGGCTGCACCTCGCCGACACCGGCCGCGCCCAGGCCGAGGCCGTGGCCGAGCGCATCGCCGCCATCGGGGCCGACAAGGTGGCGGCGGTGTACGCCTCGCCGCTGGAGCGCACACGGGAGACCGCGGCCCCGATCGGCCGAGCCGTGGGCCAGCGCGTGCGCCGCGACCGCGGGCTGCTCGAGTGCGACTTCGGCGAGTGGACCGGTCGGGCCCTGAAGGACCTGGCCAAGCTCCCCGAGTGGACCACGGTCCAGCGCTACCCGAGCGGCTTCCGGTTCCCCGGCGGCGAGTCCTTCACCGAGATGCAGACCCGGATCACCGGGGCGCTGGCCGGCCTGGCCGCCCGCCACCCGGGCGGCACCGTCGTCGCCGTGTCCCACGCCGATCCGATCAAGGCCGCCGTCGCCCACGCCATGGGCACCCACCTCGACCTGTTCCAGCGGATCGTGATCTCGCCGTGCTCGGTGAGCGCGATCCTCTACACCGCCGGCGGGCCGGCCGTGCTCACGGTCAACAACGTCGGCGACCTCAGCACCCTGGCCCTGTCATGACCCCTCCCCCGCGGCACGGCCGATGAGCGCCTCCTTCGAGTTCACCGAGCCCGACCTCTTCACCGCCGGCACCGTCGGCCCGCCGGGCCAACGCGTGTTCTTCCTCCAGGCCCGCCAGTTCGGGGCGGTCGTGTCGTTCAAGTGCGAGAAGCAGCAGGTCGCCGCCCTGGCCGATTACCTCGCCGGCCTGCTCTCCGACCTGCCCGACCCGCCGCCGCCCCCGGCCGACGCCGCGGACGCCCTCGCCCTGCAGGAACCGGCCATCGCCGAATGGGTCGTGGGCGCGCTCGGTGTGGCCTACAACCACACCGCCGGCACGTTCATCATCGAGGCCGAGGAGCTCCTCATCGTCGAGGACGACGACATCGACGAGGACACCGCCGCCGAGCTAGCCGCCGCGGCGGGGAAGGTGCGCTTCACCCTCACCCGCGGCCAGGTGGCGGCGTTCGTGCCCCACGCCCAGGCCCTCGTGGCCTCCGGGCGGCCCCCGTGCTTCCTGTGCGGCTTGCCGCTCGACCCCGCCGGCCATGTCTGCCCCCGGAACAACTGAGCGCCTCCGCACCGAGCCGCTCACCGTGCTCGGCCGCATGCCCTACAGCTCCAACGCCACGCTGCTCGTGGCGGTGGGCGAGGTGCCCGCCGGCCTCGGGTCCGAGGCCGGCCTGGAGCGGCTGGCCGCCAGCGGCGCCCTCCTGGCCGTCTACAAGCCGGCCCGCGGTGAGCGGCCGCTGTGGGACTTCCCCTCCGGGCTCTACACGCGGGAGATCGCGGCCTACGAGCTGTCCGAGGCGCTGGGCTGGGACCTCGTGCCCACCACCGTGCTGCGGGGCGCCGACCCCGACGACAACGGCGCCCCGCTGGGCGAGGGGTCGGTGCAGCGCTTCGTCGACGCCGACTTCGAGGAGCACTACTTCACGCTGCTCGAGGACGACGCCCACCACGACGACCTGCGCCGCATCTGCGTGTTCGACCTCCTGGCCAACAACACCGACCGCAAGGGCGGGCACGTGCTGCTCGACAAGGCCGGCCACCTCTGGTGCATCGACAACGGCCTGTCGTTCCACCAGGAGTTCAAGCTGCGCACCGTGATCTGGGACTTCGCCGGCGAACCGATCCCCGACGCGCTGCGCGACGACGTGTGCCGGGTGCTGCTCGACGGCGGCGTGCCCGACACGGTGGCCTGCTTCCTCGACCCGTTCGAGATCGACGCCTTGCGCACCCGGGCCCGGGCCGTGGTGGCCGAGGGCCGCTTCCCGATCGACACCACCGGCCGCCGGTACCCCTGGCCGATGGTCTGAGCGCGATCGGGGCCGGCGATCAGGGGCCCGGGTCGGGGGCGAACCAGCCGGCCAGGTCGAGCACCACGTCGACCTCACCTTCGTTGTTGCGCACCTGGTAGCGACCGGAGCCGTCGACGCCGGTGAGCACGGCGTTGGGCCGCACCGCGCCGGCGACCACGTTGAGGTTGGACGTGGTGAAGGGGTCGGCGCTGTTCGGCCGCACGGTCAGGTGGGTGGCGGCGGTGGGGAGCACGGCCGTGGCGTTGACCAGCGCGGCGCGCAACGGTGGCGGCGGCATCGTGCCGACGCGCACCTGCGCCGGGCCGAAGGGCACGGAGCTGAGCAGGCCGGTCCCGTCGCGGGTGTCGGCGATCCGGAGCGGCACGACCGGATGGAAGCGGTCGCCGGAGCCGGCGGTGAACCAGCCGAACACGTCGAGCACCACGTCGACCTGGCCGCTGTTGTTGCGCACCCGCACCTTGCCATCGCCCCCGACCTTCACGATGGCGAGGTTGGCGGCGGTGAGCCCGGCCGGCAGGTTGAGGTTGGACACGTCGGGCAACGCGTCGCCCGACGGCCACAGCGTGAGGTGGGTGGCCGCAGTCGGCGCCACGCCGGTGAGGTTGACGACCACGGCGTCGATGCCGGACGGGATCCCTCCGGCACCGCCGACCTGGACCTCGCGCTCCTCGCCGCCCAGGAACGGCGCCAGGGTGGTGCCGGTGCCGTCGCGGGAGTCGACGAGGCGGACGGGCGCGGTGGTGGTCAGCCCGTCGCCCGAGCCGGGCGTGGAGGCGTCGTCGAACCACCCGGCCACGTCAACGATCACCTGGGCGCTCCCGGAGTTGGCGCGGACGGCGACGGCGCCGCCGGCGCCGAGCGGCACGGTCACGAGGTTGGCCACGGTGTCACCGGCCTGCCAGTTGAGGCTCGACGCCAACGGCACCGCCGAGCCGGCCGGGAACACCGTGAGATGGGAGGCCGCGGTGGTCTCGGCCACGGTGACGTTGAGCACCACCGCGCCCACCCCGCTGGCCGGCACCCCGCCCAGCCCGGCGATCGGGACGGACCGCACCTCGCCGGCGGTGAGCGGGCCGGCACCGGGCTCCCGGCTGTCGTGGACCCGCGCCGGCGGCACGGGGTGGTAGCCGGCGCCGGCCGACGGGCCGGCGGGCGCCTCCGCCGCGCCGATGTCGCAGGCGATCCCGGCGGGTCGGGCCGCCCCCCGCTGGTCGACCGTGCCGCCGGGGCAGGGCGGCGTGACGCCCGTGAAGTCGGCCACGATCCGGTCGCGCAGCGGCGAGCCGGGGAGCGGAAGCCGGGTCGGCGTCGGCCCGCCGTTGTCGGCCAGCGGGGCCAGCATCGGGTCGCCCCCGCCCACGAGGTCGGTGGGCGCGGAGCCGAAGGTCTCCGGTCCGGCGAACTCACAGCTGGTGCCCGGGACGTAGTTGTGGCCGCGGCTGTGCACGGCGAGCACCCACGGGAACGTGAGCCCCGCACAGCCGGCGACGACCGAGTTCTCGACCTCGACGGTGGTGAGGTGGGCGGCGAAGGGATAGTCCATGGTGGAGATCACGTCGGCGAGCGTGCTCTCGTGCACGGACAGGATGGCCGGCCAGAGGCCAGCGGCGCCGATCGAACCCGCCGTCGCCCCGGTGAAGGTCGAGCGGGTGATCGTGGCGCTGGTCCAGGTCACGAAGGCGGTCCCCGCATTGCCGGAGAAGGTCGAGTCGGTGATGGTGGCGTCGCCCACCATTCCGCCCGCGGTGGCGCCCGGCCCCCCGTTGGCGTCGAAGGTGGTGCGAGCGACCGTCGACGGGCTCGACAAGGACCTCACGGCGATGCCACCGATCAGCCCGCCCTCGTTCCGCGCCACCGTGGAGTCGGTGATGGCCACGGAGTCGGCGACGACGCCGGCGGCGGTCGGCGGGACGTCGGGGGTGACGAGGGTGTTGTCGGTGATGCGGCTGTGGTCGATCGCCATGGGGAAGCCGATGGCCTCGACGCCGGCGGCGGCGGCGCCGGTCGCGGCGTTGTAGGAGATCTCGCTGCCGCTGACCGCGATCGTGGGCCGCAGCGGCGCCGGGGCCGGCGAGGGGCCGTCATCGACGACGAGCCCGGCGCCCGCGGTGCGGGTGACGGTGGATGCGATCAACGTGAGCTGGGTCGGCCCGCCGTGGTACACGGCCCCGGGGCGGACCGAGGAGGTGGCGGCCTGGGCGGCGTCGGCGGTGGCGTCGGCCACGGTGGTGCCGTCGAGGGTGAGGTGGCGGAACGACCGGAGGGCGATGCCCGCGTAGCCGTTGCCGCCCGAGAGCGTCAGGTCGACGAGGGTCAGGCCGGCGGTGGCGAGGCTGTCGTCGGCGCCCGGTGCGGCGTCGATGAGTCGCTGCGACGGGCAGGCCGAGGTGATCGTCGACCCGTTGCCCTCGATGGTGATGCGCCCACCGGTGACGTCGAGGTCGCCGCTGGCGTTGGCGTCCTCGTCGGCGGTGCCACCGCAGATCGTGAGGCCGTAGGTCAGCCCCGAGCCGAGCACGATCTGGACCGGCGACGGGCCGACCGCGGCGGCCGTGACGGCCTCCCGCAACGACAGCACGCCGTCGCTGCCGTCGACGACATCGGCCGTGGTGGTGACGGTCAGGACGGTGGCCGCGGCCGCCTGGCCGGCGCCCACCAACGGGACGAGCGCGGCCGAGAGCGCACCGAAGAGCGCGATGGAACGGTGGCGAGGGGACAGGCGCATCGGCCCATCATTGCACCACCTGGGTGGTTGTCGCCCGAGCCCCGGCGATCGGGGCCCGGGCGCAGATCAACCGCGAGCCTTGAGGGCGTCGAGCAGGGCGGGGAGCACCTTGTGCACGTCGCCCACGATGCCGAGGTCGGCGATCGAGAAGATCGGGGCCTCGGCGTCCTTGTTGATGGCGATGATGTTCTTCGAGCCCTTCATGCCCACCATGTGCTGCGTGGCACCGGAGATACCGGCGGCGATGTAGACGGTGGGCTTGACCACCTTGCCGGTCTGGCCGACCTGGTAGCTGTAGGGCACCCAGCCGGCGTCGACGATGGCGCGGCTGGCGCCGGGGGCGCCGCCGAGCAGCTTGGCCAGGTCTTCGATCATCTCGTACTTGGCCGCCTCGCCGAGGCCGCGGCCGCCGGAGACCACGATGGCGGCCTCGTCGAGCGACGGGCCGGTGCGCTCCTCGACGTGGCGGTTCACGACCTTGGCCGTGCCGGTGGCGCCGGTGTCGGGCACGGCGAGGGTGTCGACGGCGGCCGCGCCGCCGCCGCTCTCCTCGGCGGCGAAGGACTTCGGCCGCACGAGCACGAGGTAGGGACCGCCGGCGGTGAACTTGGTCTTCACCAGGGTGGACCCGCCGAAGACGGGCTCGGTGGTGACCAGGCTGTCGCCGTCGACCTCGAGGTCGACGTTGTTGGTGATGACCGTCTTGTCGAGCTTCACCGACAGGCGGCCCATGATGTCGCGGCCGTCGTAGGACGTGGCGGCGATCACGGCGTCGGGGCCGGTGCCGGCGGCCACCGCGGCGGCGATGGCCGAGGCGACGGGCACGCCGGCGAGGCGGCCGGTGAGGTCGCCGGTGGCGAGCACCTTGCTGGCGCCGTGAGCACCGAGGGTGCCGGCGATGGCGTCGGCATCGCCGCCGCCGTAGACGCACTCGACGGTGTCGGCGAGGGTGCGGGCCTTGGTGAGGATCTCGAGGGTGCTCGTGGCGACCTTGCCGTCAGCGGCTTCGGCCAGGACCCAGATCTTGGAAAGTGCCATGGTTCGTTCTCTCTTCTCTGCGTCTGGGACCGGGCTCAGATGACCTTGAGGTTGTCGAGGAAGGCGACGATCTTCTCGAAGCCGGTGCCGTCGTCCTCGACCACCTCGCCGGCCTCGCGGGCGGGGGCGGCCTCGACGGTGACGATCTCCTGACCGCCGCCGGCCCAGCCGACGCTGCCGGGATCGATGCCGAGGGCAGCGCAGTCGACCTCGTCGACCGGCTTGCTCTTGGCGGCCATGATGCCCTTGAAGCTCGGGTAGCGGGGCTCGACCACGCCGGCGGTGACGGACACGACGGCGGGCAGCGGGGCCTCGCACTCGTCGTAGCCGGCCTCGGTCTGGCGCTGGACCTTCACGGTGCCGCCGTCGATGGCGATGCTCTTGGCGAAGGTGATCGAGGGCAGGCCGAGGAGCTCGGCGATCTGCTCGGGCACGGTGCCGGTGTAGCCGTCGCTCGACTCGGTGGCGGTGAGGATGAGGTCGGCGCCCTCGACCCGCTTGATGGCGGCGGCGAGGATCTTGGCCGTGCCGAGGGCGTCGGTGCCGCTGAGGGCCGGATCGCTCACCAGCACGCTCTTGGCCGCGCCCATGGCCAGGGCGGTGCGCAGGCCGGAGGTCTCGCTGTTGGGGGCCATGCTGACGAGGGTCACCTCGCCACCGCCGGCCGCATCCGCCAGCTGGAGGGCCATCTCCACGCCGTAGCTGTCGGACTCATCGAGGATGAGCTTCCCGTCACGCTTGAGCGTCTTGGTGTTGGGATCCAGCGCCCCGGGCTCGGCCGGGTCCGGGATCTGCTTCACGCACACGACGATGTTCATGGGCGGGATTCTTCCCGTCGACTGAACATGCGGCCAAATCGCCGGTGGACCAGAGTGGGGCATGCCCACCGCCGCCACCCCGCACCGGTTCCCTTGGGTGCGTAAGGGCGCGTATACCGCACCCTTACGCACCCAAGGGGTGGGGGCGGTCGCGGCGGTGGCGCTGGTGGTGGCGGCGGCGTTCGTGCTCGTGCGGTTGGCGGGCGCGGCCGGGGGCGACGTGTCGCGCTTCGTCCTCGCCGGCGACCGGTGGGCCGCGCCGGGCCAGGTGCCGGCCTCGCTCACCGTCTCGCCCGGCGACGGGTACGACGGCCAGTTCCTGTGGCGCCTCGCCGCCGCCCCCACCGCCCTCGCGCCCGAACGCCACCTCGGCGTCGCCCTCGACCAGCCCTACCGCGTGCAGCGCGTGGGCTACCCGTACCTCGCCGCCGTCGTTGCGCTCGGCGGGGTGGACCGGGTGCCGTCGGCCCTCGTCATCGTCAACCTGCTGGCGACGTCGGCGCTGGCCGCCCTCGGCGCGTCGATCGCCCTTCGGGCCGGACGGTCATCGTGGTGGGGTCTCGCCCTCCCCGCCTTCCCCGGCTTCGTGACCACGCTGTCGCGCGACCTGGCCGAGCTCACGGCCGCGGCGCTGCTCGTGGGCGGCGTCGTCGCGGCCCGCCGGTCGCGGTGGTGGGTGACGGCGGCGCTGTGGTCGTGGGGGGTGGTGACGCGCGAGCAGCTGCTCGTGCCGGTGGCGGCCTTCGGCGCCCATCGGGCCTGGCTGCTCGTCACGCGGCGCGCCCGGCCCGGGGCGGCCGACGCGGCGTGGGCCCTCCCCGCCGCGGCGTTCGCGACGTGGCAGGGGGTGGGGCTGGCCGCCACCGGCACCGTGCCGCTGCGCTCGGGTGCAGCGACCAACCTCGGGCCGCCGTCGATCGCCCTCGGGGCGGCGGTGCGCCAGTGGGGCGCCGACGCCATGGCCGGCCACGGTGCCGCCGTGCTCCACCTCGCCCTGCTCGCCTTCCTCGTGGGGCTCGTGACCGTCGCCCTCCGGTGGGGAGGCGACGAGCACCCGTGGGAGCGGTGGATGCTGGCCGCCGGCGCCGCGTTGGCCCTGTGCCTCACCGGCGTGGCCTACGACCAGCCGGCCGAGCTGCGCTTCCTGGCCGACGTCGCCGTGCTGGCGTGGGTGCGCGTGGTCACCGCCGTCGCGATCACGGCGCGGCGGGTCCTCGCCGGCATGCAAGGCGCGCTTCTGGTGGCGACCATGGCGCTGCGGACCGTCGCGCTTTGAATCAGGCGGCGGGGAGCCAGTGGGTGAGGATGATGTCTCGGGCCCAGTGGGTGGCGTGGTCGCCTTGGGGGTGGGGTGGCCGGGCGGGCACGGGGGGTGGTTGGGGTGGTGGGGGTGGGTGCCAGCGGCGGCGGTGCCGGCCGGGTGCGTGCGGTGGGGAGGTGGTGACCTCGCCGGTGGCGGGGTCGCGGGTGAGGGACCAGCCCTCGACATGGATGCGGCGGTGGTGCTTGGAACAGATCAGGACGAGGTTGTCGAGCCGGGTCTGTCCGCCGTGGGACCAGAACGTGAGGTGGTGGGCCCGGAGCCGGCGGGTGCTCCCGCAATCGCCGAACTGGCAGCACCGGTCCCGCGCCCACAGCGCCCGGAACTGGTTGGGGGTGGCGACCCGCGACGCCTTGGTGAGGAACACCGGGTCGGCCCGGTGGGTGGTGAGCAGGTACCGGATG
>JAKOVR010000010.1 GCA_029782025.1 Actinomycetes bacterium
GCGGGCGCCCCGCCGGGCCAGCTCGAGCGCATGGCAACGGCCCAGGCCGCCACCGGCACCGGTGATGATCGCCACCTTGCCGTCGAAACCGAGATCAGCCATGGAAGGCCCCCTTGTGTGTCCGGTCGGGACCACCCGTACCGGCTCCGCTTGCAGACGGCGGGCACCCTACGCGACCCGGCCCCCGCCCGGCGAACCCGCCGCACCGGGGGCGCGGGCGCTAGCCGGGGATGTCGACGCCGAGCTCCTCGGCCGCGTACTGGGTCATGCGCTTGTAGTCGACCTTGCCGTTGGGGGCCCGGCCGACCGTGTCGATGAACACCACGTTCTTGGGGGCCTTGAACGAGGCGAGCTTGCCCTTCACGTGCTCGATCAGCGCGTCGGCCTCGGCCGCCTGGCCCTCCCGCAGCTCGACGACGCCGGTGATGGCCTGGCCGAACTTGTCGTCGGGGAGCCCGACGACCACGGAGTCGAGCACCGCCGGGTGGAGCTTGAGCACCTCCTCGACCTCCTCCGGGAACACCTTCTCGCCGCCGGTGTTGATGCACACCGACCCGCGCCCGAGGAGGGTGAGGGTGCCGTCGGCCTCGACCTGGGCGTAGTCGCCGGGGATGGAGTAGGTCTCGCCGTCGATCTGCACGAAGGTGCTGGCCGACTTCTCCGGGTCCTTGTAGTAGCCGATCGGGGTGTAGCCCTTGACCGCCACCCGGCCGATCTCGCCCGACCCGGGCACCACGTCGCGGCCGTCGTCGGTGATCACCCGGGAGGTGTCGCCGAGCTGGAACTTGGCCGTGCCGCTCGACCCGCCGGCGGTCGACACCGACTGGCCGAGGCCGATCGCCTCCGACGAGGAGAAGGCGTCGATCAACATCATCCCGGGGTTGTGCTTGAGCAGGGCGTCCTTGGTCTCCTGGCTCCACATCACGCCCGACGAGGTCATGATGAAGACCGACGTGAGGTCCCACCGGCCGGGGTTCTCGTCGAGGGCCTTCACCATCGGCTTGGCGAAGGCATCGCCCACGATGACGAGCATGTTGACCTTCTCCTGCTGCACCGTGTCGAGCATCAGGTCCACGTCGAAGTGGCGGGCCGGCATGGTGACGACGCAGCCGCCGGTGGCGAGGATCATGAGCGCCGTGAACTGGCCCGTGCCGTGCATGAGCGGGCAGCCGGGGAGCTGGCGGAACCCGGGGGCGACGATCTTCTCCTCCCGGATGCGCCGGTAGTGCTCCTCGTCGGCCACCTCGCGGTAGAAGGGATCGGTGGCGCCGACGACGGCCCGGATGAGCGAGTCCTGCCGCCACATCACGCCCTTCGGCATCCCCGTGGTGCCGCCGGTGTACATGAAGAGCAGGTCGTCGTCGCCGCGACCCCAGGGGGCGACCACGCGCTCGGTCGGGGTGGCCGCGGCGGTCTCGTAGGGCATGGCCCAGTCGGGGCACGGGCCGGAGCCGTCGTCGACCCACAGCCACGTCTTCACCCGGGGCAACTGGTCCTTGATGCCCTCGATGCGTTCGGTGAAGGCACCGTGGAACACCACGGCCACGGCGTCGGCGTTGTCCCACAGGTAGGTGAGCTCGTCGTCGGCGTAGCGGTAGTTGGTGTTGACGGGGACGAGGCCGGCCTTGAAGCAGGCGAACATCGACTCGAGGTACTCGGGGCAGTTGTAGAGGTACTGCGCCACCTTGTCCTGTTGCTGCACGCCGGCGTCGAGCAGCGTGCGGGCGATCCCGTCGGCCCGCCGGTCGAAGTCCTTCCACAGGATCCGCCGGTCGCCGTGCACGCAGGCCTCGGCGTCGGGCAGGTTGTCGGCCGCGATCTCCCAGATGGTGGCGTAGTTGAAGGCCGGCATGGATCCCCCTCGCAGGTCATGGTCCAGGACCGGGGCAGTGTAGGGGGACGCTCGACCCCGCGGGAAAGGGCCATGCCCCCGTCGCATCGGTGGCCCGTCCTCCCTCGGACGCACGGCGGACGCGGTGCGCGGCCGTCGACACCCACCGTGGCGATCGGAGCGCCACATGTCTCGCGTCGTGCCCGTGCCGAAGGGGATGGGCCGGGCGATCGCTCCGGTTGGTGACCTTCGGATGGCGACCCGGGGTGGGCCGGACCGCACCGTGCGGGCCGGCGCCGTGCGGGCCGGCGGAGGCGAGCGGCCTTGGACATCACGAGCACCCCGATCGAGGACGCGCTGGCCCAGCTCGACCTCCTGCGTCAGGCCAGGGTGCTGGCCCGCGGCGCGGTCGACCGCATGGAGCCCGGTGCGGGGGCCGAGCTGCGGGCCTTCGACCTGCTCGAGGAGCTGGTGCTCGATCGCCTCGACCGGCTCGAGGACCTGGCCCGCCGTTTGGCGGCGGGGCCCGCCGAGGCGCTCGACGCTCCGGTCGTCATCGGCGCCCAGGCCCTGCCGCTCTTCGCGCTCGACGGCCTCGTCGTCGAGGACCTGGTCTCCCTCCCCGAGGACTGGTGGGCCCTCAACCCGGTGCCGAAGCGGGCCTGACCCCCGTCCGGCCGTCCCCCGCCGCCGGCTCTTGATCTGGGAGTCAATTGGCGTAGTCTGCGGTCCGGACCGCCATCGCCACGAGGGGGAGCCATGGACTTCGACATGCCGCCGGACGACGACCCGCGCCGGCTCGCCGTGCGGGAGTGGATCGCGACCCACCCCGGCGCCTCCGGCCGGGACCTGGCCGAGGCGGGCTACGTCGCCCCGCACTGGCCCCGGCCGTGGGGCCTCGACGCCGACCCCATCCACCAGTTGATCATCGACGACGAGCTCCGGCGGGGCGGGGTCCGACGTCCCACCAACATGATCGGGATCGGGTGGGCCGGCCCCACCATCCTCCACGCCGGGACGCAGGAGCAGAAGGACCGCTACCTGTTCCCCCTCCTCGCCGGGGAGGAGATCTGGTGCCAGCTGTTCTCCGAGCCCAACGCCGGGAGCGACCTGGCCAACCTCGGCACCCGGGCCGTGCGCGACGGCGACGAGTACGTCGTCAACGGCCAGAAGATCTGGACCTCGCTGGCCCAGTTCTCGAAGTTCGGGATCCTCATCGCCCGCACCAACCCCGACGCCCCCAAGCACAAGGGCGTGTCCTACTTCATCTGCCCGATGGACACGCCGGGCATCGAGATCCGCCCGATCATCGAGATGACCGGCGGCCACACGTTCAACGAGGTGTTCTTCACCGACGTGCGCATCCCCGCCGCCAACCTGGTGGGGGAGGAGAACGAGGGCTGGACGCTGGCCAAGGTGACGCTCGGCAACGAGCGGGTCTCCCTCTCCGGCGGCGGCGCCCTGTGGGGCAACGGTCCCAACGCCGACGACCTCTTCGACAACGTGCGGGCCGCCGGTGGGTGCGACGACCCCCACCTCCGCCAACGCCTGGCCTCGCTCTACATCGAGGCCGAGATCCTCCGCCTGATCCGGCTCCGCACGGTGACCGCCGCCATCAAGGGCGCGCCGCCCGGGCCCGAGGCGTCGATCCGGAAGGTGCTGGCCGACGAGCACGGGCAGCGGATCATGGAGCTGGCCAAGGACCTGCGGGGCTCGGCCGGGATGCTGGTGGGCGGCGGGCCGGGGTCGGGGCTCGACGCCGTCGACGGCTCGCTCATGACCACCGGCGAGGTGCGCTGGGCCGACCCGGCGTTCTGGCACTTCGGGTTCCTGTTCAGCCAGGCCCTCACCATCGGCGGAGGGACCGGCGTGGTCCAGCGCAACATCATCGCCGAGCGCGTCCTCGACCTGCCCCACGACATCGACGTGGAGACGGGCAAGACGTGGGCCGAGGCCCAGCGGGGATGAGCCGGCGCCATTGGTCGAGCGGTCGTCGCGGTTTCGGGCGCGTCGGTCCCGTCGCGTAGCGTCGTCGTCATGGCCCAGCGCAAGGACGAGTACCGGTTCAAGCGGAACGACAAGGTCGTCGCCGCCGTCGACCTGCCCGGGATCCCGGCGGGCACGCCCGGCAAGGTGTGGATCGTCAACGGGTTCACGTGGGTGCGCTACCACGTCGAGTTCGAGCTGCCCGACGGCACCAAGGTTGAGCGGAGCTCGCTCCACAACGACTGGCTGATGGGTCGCGACGAGTGGGCGACCCGGGAGGCGGCACGGGCCCGCGAGGCTCGCCTCGCCGCCCGGTCGGCCCAGACCGTATGATCTCCTGAACACTGTTTACCCGCCCACGGCCCGACCGGAGGCCGCCCGCACATCCCAGGGGGACCCATGAAGATCGCCATGCAGCTGTCCTACGCCGGTGGCTTCAAGCAGTCGGCGCAGCAGGCGATGGACCTGGAGAAGGCCGGCCTCGACATCGTCTGGGTGGCCGAGGCCTACGGCTTCGACGGGCCGAGCTTCATGGGCTACCTGGCCGCCAAGACCGAGCGCCTCACCATCGGGTCGGGCATCCTCAACATCTACAGCCGCACGCCGTCGCTGCTGGCCATGACCGGCGCCGGCGTCGACGCCATGACCGAGGGGCGCTGCATCCTCGGCCTCGGCGCCTCCGGCCCGCAGGTGATCGAGGGGTTCCACGGCATGCCCTACGACGCGCCGATCGGCCGCACCCGCGAGGTCATCGAGATCTGCCGGCTCATCTGGAAGCGGGAAGCCCCGCTCGAGTACCAGGGCAAGTACTACACGCTGCCCCTGCCCCCTGAGCAGGGCACGGGCCTCGGTAAGCCGCTGAAGATCATCGGCCACCCCCGTCCCGACATCCCGATCTACCTGGCCTCGCTCGGGGCCAAGAACGTCCAGCTCACCGCCGAGCTGGCCGACGGGTGGTTGCCGATCTTCTACATGCCCGAGCGGGCCAACGACGTGTGGGGCGCCGACCTGGCCGCCGGTGCGGCCAAGCGCCCGGCCGAGCTCGGCCCGCTGGAGGTCGTCGCCGGCGGCGTGCTGTGCGTGACCGACGACCCCAAGCCCGTCCTCGACTTCGCCCGGCCCATGTACGCCCTCTACATCGGCGGCATGGGGGCCCGCGACCGGAACTTCTACAACCAGCTCGCCTGCCGCTACGGCTACGAGAAGGAGGCCAAGGAGATCCAGGACCTCTACCTCGCCGGCAAGAAGGACGAGGCGGCGGCGCTGATCCCCTACGAGCTCCTCGAGCTCACCAACCTCGCCGGGCCGGAGGGGTTCATCAAGGACCGGATCGCCGCCTTCAAGGAGGCCGGCGTGTCCACGCTGAACGTCGTGCCCGTCGGCAACGGCCCGGAGCTGGTCGAGAAGGTCAAGGCCTGGTCCGAGTAGTCGGTCCGGTCGCCGGCATCGCCGGTGCAGTTTCCCGGACCCGCGACATCGCCGGTGCAGTTGTGCGGTCTGACGCCGGGTAGGTGCACCAGCGAATTCGCCGGCACGAGTTCGTGCACCGGCGATTGGCGGTCGACCGAGGACGCGCGTGCAGCGGACGGGTCGGCGCCGGAGGAGTACCGTGGGGACATGGGTCGAGGGTTCCGGTCGGGCCGGCGTGCCGGCGTGGTGGTCGGTTTGGTGGCCGGTCTGGTCGGGGCTGGACTCACCGGCGTGGCCGGACCCGCGGCCGGGCCGGCGTCGGCGTTGGGCGTCCCGCCGGTGGCGGCCAGCGCCATCGACACGGTGGCCGGCTCCGCCGGTGGCACCGACCCGACGGCGGTGGCGATGGCACCCGCCGGGCTGTTCGTGGCCGGCGACGTGCTCTACATCACCGACCCGGCCAACGACGTGGTGCGCACGGTGGACCTCACGGCCGGCACCACCGCGGTGGCGGCTGGTGTCGGCGCCCCGATCACGGCGACCAATTTCGCCGGGACCCGGTCGGCGACCTCCGTCGGGCTCGACGATCCGGGGGAGGTCGACGCCGACGCTGCCGGCACCGTGACCTTCGTCGACCGCTCGGGGCCAACCTCCTACCAGTTCGTGCCGGGCGGTCTTGCCGCCAAGAGCGCGACCGACCTCATCTCGATGGCGGCGTCGGCGGCCGGGAACTTCCGGTCCAACGCCCAGGCCTGGATGACCTTGGGCGCCGCGTCCACCGAGGTGACGCTCACCTCGCCCGACGGCGCCACCAAGACGACGCTCTTCAGCCAGTTCACCGGGTACACCATGCCCGTGCCGTTCACCGCCCTGGCGGCCACGCCGTCGGGCGCGGTCTACGGCATCCGCAATGGCGTCGTCTGGCGTCTGGAGGCCGGGAGCGCACCGGTGGCGGTCGCCGGCACCGGCGTCCCCGGCTACTCGGGCGACGGGGGGCCGGCCACGGCGGCCCAGGTCGCGGCGCCCACGGATCTGGCCTGGCGGAACGGGGAGCTCTACATCGCCGACACGGGCAACAACGCCGTTCGGAAGGTCGATGCGGGCGGGACCATCACCACCATTGCCGGCGGCTTCGATCCGGGGACGGCCGGCGTCGACAGCGGTGACGGCGGGCTGGCCACCGCGGCGCACGTGAGCCGACCCGGGGCGTTGGCCTTCGACGGCGTCGGGAACCTCTACGTGGGCACCCCCACCCGGGTGCGCCGGATCGCCCTCGACGGCACCATCGACCTCGTGGCCGGCAACGGCACCACCGCCGTCAGCGGCGATGGGGGGCCGGCGACGGCGGCGCAGCTGACCCTGCCGAGCGGTGTGGCCGTCCGAGCCGACGGCTCGGTGGTGGTGGCCGACGCCGGCGCCAACCTGATCCGGCTGATCGCGCTCGACGGCACGATCTCCACCATCGCCGGAACGGGCAGCGCCACCCCGGCCGCGCCGGGCGCCGCCGCGCTGGCCACTCCCTTCGGTGCACTGCGCCGCGTGGCGATCGCCCCGAACGGCGACGTGGTGGCGACATCGGGGAACCGGGTGGTCCGGTTCCCCATCGGCGGGTCGGTCAGCCCCGTGGCCGGCGTCACGGGATTCGGCTTCGCCGGTGACGGTGGGCCGGCCACCGCGGCGATCCTTTCCGGACCGACCGGGCTCGCCTTCGATCCCTCGGGCCGGTTGCTGATCGCCGACACGGGCAACAACCGGGTGCGGCGGGTGGCGCTCGACGGCACGATCTCGACGGTGGCCGGGGGAGGGGCCGACGCCACGCTGGAGGGCGTGCCCGCCACGACGGTGGCCCTCACGGGCCCCAAGGGGGTGGCCGCGGCGCCCGACGGCGTGATCTATGTGGCCGACAGCGGCAAGAACCGGGTGCGCCGGATCGCCCTGGATGGGACGATGACGACCTTCGCCGGCGGTCCGGTCCCCGTCTTCGGCTTCTTGGTGACCCCGCCGCCGTTGGGCGACGGTGGGCTGGCGACCGCCGCGCTGCTGGCCAACCCGGTGGACGTGGCCGTGGGGCCGGCCGGGCTCTACATCAGTGACGCCGGTGTCTACCAAACGGTGTGCCCACCGCTCTTCGGTG
Organism: Actinomycetes bacterium; assembly: GCA_029782025.1. Classification (GTDB taxonomy): domain Bacteria; phylum Actinomycetota; class Acidimicrobiia; order Acidimicrobiales; family Acidimicrobilacustridaceae; genus JAKOVR01. The sequence goes on from JAKOVR010000010.1 coordinate 7,362, forward strand.
GGTCGTGCGGCCTCCAGGGGACGACGGCCAACAGCCGTGTGCGGATCGTCGACAGCGGCGGGTACATCGCCACGTTCGTGGGGAACACCCCGACCTTCGGCGGCGATGGCGGTCCTGCGACGTTGGCGGGGGAGAACGAGCCGCTGGGCATGGCGCTGGACGTCGACGGGGGCCTCTTGGTGGCCGACAGCCTGAACCGGCGGGTGCGCAAGGTTGGGGTGCCGGGGGTGCCGTTCCCGGTGGCGGCGCCGGTGGCGGTGGCCGGGGGCGACGGGTCGGGGACGGTCACGGTCACGTGGTCGCCACCCCCGAACGACGGTGGCCACCCGATCACGGGCTACGTGGTCACCTCGACGTCGGGTGGGTACTCCTGCACCTGGTCCGCCGGGCCCTTGACGTGCGACGTGACCGGGGTGCCCGAGGGGGTGCCGGTGTCGTTCCGGGTCGTGGCCCAGAACGAGGTGGGCGACAGCACGCCGTCGGCCCCCTCGACCGCCGTGGTGCTGCGGGTGGGCGGTCCGCGCTACCACGCCCTGTCGCCCCACCGGCTGGTCGATACCCGGGAGGGCGTCGGCGGCCCGGCCGCGCCGTTCGGGCCGGCCGAGTCCCGCGACGTGGTCGTGGCCGGCGGCGCCACCGGGGTGCCGGCCGACGCCACCGCAGTGGTGCTCACCGTCACGGCGGTGTTCCCGTCGGCGGCCACCCACGTCACCCTCTGGCCGGCGGGGACGTCGAGGCCGTTGGCCTCGAACCTCAACATCGACGTGGGGCAGGTGCGGGCCAACACCGTGGTGGCGACGGTGGGGTCCGGGGGAGCGGTGTCGGTGTTCAACAACGCCGGGGACACCCCGGTGGTGATCGACGTCACCGGCTACTTCCAGCCCGGTTACGCCGGCGGGTTGTACGTGCCGCGGACGCCGAGCCGGATCGTCGACAGCCGTGACGGCACCGGGACCACGGCGGCGCCGTGGGGCCCGGCCGAGACCCGCGCCATCACCGTGGCCGGCGTGGCGGGCGTGCCGATCGAGGCCACCGCGGTGGTGGCCACCGTGACCGCCGTCGTCCCGTCGACCTTGACCCACCTGACGGTGTGGCCGACGGGCGAGACCATGCCGGTGGCGTCGAGCCTCAACGCTGCCGCCGGAGGCGTGGCGGCCAACACGGTGGTGGCCACGGTGGGGGCGGGGGGCGCGGTGTCGGTGTTCAACAACGCCGGCTCGGTCCACGTCCTCATCGACGTCACCGGGTACTTCCGTGACACGCCGGCGGGGCTCACCTACCACGCGCTGTCACCCACGCGCCTCGTCGACACCCGGGACGGCACCGGCAACGTCGGTCCCCCGCCCAACACCCCGGCGCCGCTCCTGGCCCAGACCCCGCGGATGATCGATGCCGGAGGGAACGCCGGCGTCCCCAAGGGCGCCCCCGCCGTGGTGGCCACGCTCACCGCTGTGCGCCCCACGGCCACGACGCACCTGTCGGTCACCCCGAGCTACACCACGTCGGCCCCGACCTCGAACCTCAACATCGACGCCGGCGACGTCCGGGCCAACACCGTGCTGATGACGATGAGCTATGGCGCCGCCTGGATGGTCAACAACTCCGGCGCCACCGACGCCATCGTCGACGTCACCGGCTACTTCGCCTGACCGCAAAGCCCGGTCGCGGGTGCCGGCGGCCGATCGCCCGCCGGCCCGGAGCCCTCGATCGCTGGCACCGTTTCCCGTCCCGGCCAGTTCGCCGGTGCAGTTGTACGGCCTGGCGCCGAGGTCCTGCACCTGCGATTTCGCCGGGACGAGTTCCTGCACCGGCGACGGCGGCCGGGTCCGGTCAGCGGGCGGGCGCAGGGCGGGTGGTCGACGTACCGGGGGGGACCGTGCCGGCGGGGAGCGTCCCAGGGGACGAGTCGGCCGGCGACGGCGGGACGCCGGTGACGAGCCAGCCGAGCCACACCTCGAGCACCTCGTCGAGGTGGGTCAGATGATCCCGGCTGGCGGCGACCACCTCCCCGGCGGGGACGATCGGCCCGGCCTGCACCATGCTCTCGAGCAGCCGGATCTCGACGGGGAGGAAGGCGTCGTCCGCCAGGCGGTCACGGAACAGCTGCCGAGCGGCGATCGACGACGTGCCGAGAACCTCGTCCGCGGCGGTGTCGGCCTGGTAGCGGTACTTGCCCGTCGGTCTCGTCGCCAGTGGCGCGGTCGGGTTGGGCCCGGCCCACTCGATGTAGACCACCGCGCTGTCGTACCGGAGCGATGCCAGCTCGGCCAGGCGCACCACCGGGGCCGTCGCCGCCCACGCCGGTCCCGAGGGCTCCCGGAGGGAGAGCAGCGACGCCGTCCGCACGAGCTCGCGGGCGGTGTTGCCGTACTGCTCGCCGGCGATCATGCCGTCGACCTGGCGCTGGTCCACCGAGGCGCGGACGGTGGGCAGCGTCCGGAGCCGGTTGTCGACCCGCTGGAGTTGGTCGCGGAGCTCGGCCTCGGCCGGATCGGTCGGGTCGACGGTGGGCACGGCGGTGCGCCAGACGTCGAGGGCCCGGTCGGTGGCGGCCCGGAGGGGCACGAGCGCGTCCGGGGCGACGAGCGAGGGATCGGCCAGGATCGCTGTGCTGGCCAGTCCCTCCTGCTCGAGCGCCGCCGCCGCTCGTGTCAGGGCCTGGTACTGGGCCACGAAGCGGACGCCCGGAGGGGATGCGGTGGGCGGGAGGGCGGTGCCCCCGACTCGGACGTCCTGGCCGCCGGGGGAGGACGTGCCGTCCCGCCCGACGGCCAGACCGACGGCGAAGGCGACGACGGCGAGCACGGCCGCAGCAGCGAGCCACACCGGGCGTCTCGCGTCCACGGTCGCGCCTCGGGCCCGCATCCGCTTCGGGGAAGCCGTCGCCGCGCCGGCCTCGATGGCGGCCCAGACCGCCGGGTCGGGACGGGCCGGCTCGGCGGCCAGCCGGGCCTGCAGCGCGGCGACGAGCTCGTCGCGGGCGCGGTCGTCGCCGGTGGGGTGATCATTGGTCGGGTTCATCGCAGCGCCTCCAGGTGAGGGCCGAGCGCCTGCAGCGCCCGGTGGAGGTGGGTCTTGACCGTGCCCTCCGAGACGCCGAGCGTGGCGGCGGTCTCCGCGGTCGAGCAGTCGAGCAGGTAGCGGAAAACCACGCAGGCCCGCTGTTGCGGCGGGAGGGCCCGCAGCGACCGGACCAGGGCGGCCTGCCGCTCGGTGCCGAGGATCCGGTCGGAGGCCTCGTCGACCGGGGTGGCCCGGGGTACCGGGGCGAGGCGCACGGTGCGGCGGCGGCGCAGACCGGTGCGGCCGAGGTTGGCCACGGCGGTCCGCAGGTAGGGCAGTGGGTCGTCGGTCCGGCCGGCGGCGGTCCAGGTGGCGAGCGTGCGGCAGAAGGCTTCCTGCACGGCCTCCTCGGCGTCGTCGGTGGTGTCGAGGAGCAGCCGGGCCCCGGCCACGAGGCGGGAGTAGTGGGCCTCGAAGGCATGGCGCACGGCGTCGGCGCTCGCGCCTCCGCGGTCGTTGGGCGTCACCGGTGCCGGTCCGGGGTGGAGGTCGAGGTCACGTCCCACACCCGTAGAGACGCATCGGCGCCGGATCGGTTGACGCGATCGCCGGCACCGTTTCCCGGACCGGCGATGTCGCCGGTGCAGTTCCGCGGCCCGACGCCGTGCAGATGCACCGGCGATGTCGCCGGCGCGAGTTCCGGCACCGGCGATCGCGGGACGGCATCGCCGTCAGCTCGTGGCCACCAGCCCGCCGATGCGCCCGAGGACCGCCTCGGCCTCGTCGACGAACCGGTGCACCAGCTCGCCGGCCGGGACCAGCTCGTGGATGGCGCCCACCCCCTGGCCGGCCGGGAAGAACTCCTTGGCCGGGTCGACCCCGGGGGTGCTCAGATCCCCGCCCATGTGGTTGGCGCCGTCCTCCATCGACCGCACGAACTGCATGGGGAAGGGCTGGAGCTCCTCGGGGTGCTCCTCCCAGTAGCGGGTGTACCCGTTGGCGATCACCCGGCACGTCTTGCCGGTGTAGCCCCGGCTGATCGTGGTGCCGTCCTCGGCGGTGGCCAGCAGGGCCTCCTTGTAGCCGAGGGTGCTCATGGCCTCGGGCGTGGCGATGAAGCGGGTGCCCACCCACACGCCGTCGGCCCCGAGGGCGAGGGCGGCGGCCAGGCCCCGCCCGTCGACGATGCCGCCGGCGGCGACGACCGGCACCCGGTCACCCACGGCGTCGACGATCTGGGGGACCAGGGGCAGGGTGGCGACGGTGCCGGTGTGGCCGCCGGCTTCGGTGCCCTGGGCCACCACGATGTCGCAGCCCGCCTCCACCGCGGCGATGGCGTGGCGGACCTTGCCGCACATGTTGATGACCACGACGCCGTGCTCGTGGCACAGCTCGATGCAGTCGCGGGGGACGCCGAGGCCGGCGACGAACACGGTGGCGCCACCGCGGATGAGGTCCTCGACCTGGGCCACCATGTCGCCCGGCGATGCGGTGAGCAGGTCGACGCCGAACGGCTTGGCCGTGCGCTCCCGCACCGCCGCGATCTCTTCGTTCATCCGGACGCGGCCCATGGCCGAGGCGCCCAGGCAGCCGAACCCGCCGGCCTCGGACACCGCCGCCACCACCTCGTGGTAGCTGACGCCGCCCATCCCGGCGAGCATCACCGGGTGGTCGATCTGGAGGGCCTCGGTCAGTCTGGTGCGCAGCATGGCCGCACCTTACGCGCCCCGCCCGACCCAATCCCTGTGGGTGCGAAATTTTTGCGAAC
>JAKOVR010000024.1 GCA_029782025.1 Actinomycetes bacterium
GAGCAGGCGGCCGAGATGATGAACTCGATCCGGGCCCGTGAACGCGAGCTGATCCAGTCCAACCGCGAGCTCGAGCGGTTCGCCACGGTCGCCGCCCACGACCTGCAGGAGCCGCTCCGGACCGTGCTCACCTTCGTGGACCTGCTGGACCGGCGCTACGGCGAGCAGCTCGACCGGCAGGGCCACGAGTACCTCGTCCGGGTCTCGGGCGCGGCGGCCCGCATGCGCAACCTGATCGAGGATCTGCTCGTCTACGCCCGGATGGGCCAGGTGGAGCGCACCTACGAGCCCGTCGATCTCCGTGAGATCATCGACGAGGCCATCGACGACCTCGACCAGCTCATCCGGGACGCCCACGCCCGCATCGACATCGCCCCGCTGCCGATCGTCACCGGCAACCGCCCCGGTCTCATCCAGCTCTTCACCAACCTCATCGCCAACGCCTGCAAGTACCGGATGGGCAACCCCCACATCCGGATCGGCGCCGAGCGCGACGGCACCGAGTGGATCGTCGCCGTCGCCGACAACGGCAAGGGCATCGACCCGCTCTACCACGAGCGCATCTTCGAGCTGTTCCGCCGGCTCGAGCCCCGCAACCGCGGCGGGGGCACGGGCCTCGGTCTGGCCATCTGCAAGCGGGTGGTCGACCTCCACGGCGGGCGGATCTGGGTGCGGTCCTCGCTCGGCAAGGGCGCCACCTTCTTCGTGGCCCTGCCCGCCCACGCCGACGACCGCATGCCCCAGCCCGGGACCCGGGCCAAGCCCCGCGCCCGTGACACCGACGACGTGGAGCGCTCGGCGTGACCACCCCCGTCGCCACGGCCCTGCAGTGGCTGGCCATGAGCCCCGCCCCGCTCGCCGCCCTCCATCCCGACGGCGTCATCGCCGGGGCCACGCCGGCCTTCCTCGCCGCCGTCGGCGCCGCGCCGGCGGCGACGCTCGAGGGGATCGACCTCATGGCGATGCTGGCGCCCGACCACCGTGCCATCGTCCGCGAGCTGGTCGCGGCCGTGGCCGAGCGGGACGAGGCCGCTCCCCACGACCCGCTCGTCGTCGGCGGCCGCACGGCGCCCCTCGGCCCGCCGTTCCTGCTCCACCTGTCGCTCCTGCCCGTCCCGGGCCACGGCGCCGTGCTGGCCCACGCCGAGCGGGCCAACCCCCCGGTGGTGCCGGCCGGCACCTCCATCGACCCGCCCGACACCTTCGGCAACCAGCTCTCGGCCGCGTTGTCCCACGACATCCGGGCTTCGCTGCGGAGCGTCAACGGCTTCCTCGGCCTCGTCGAGCGGGCGCTGGCCGGCCCCCACGACGAGCAGGCCCTCAAGCACCTCCACACCGCCCGGGAGGCCGGCGTCACCGCCGACCGAGGCGTCGAGGCCCTGGTGCGCTTGATGCGCGTCCGGGAACGGGCGCTGGCCGTGCGCACGACCTCGCTCCGAGCGGTGCTCGACAAGGCCGTCCAGCACAGCACCGAGGTCCTGCCCGGCCCCATGCCGCCGCTCCAGCTCCCGGCCGAGGCCCACACCGTGCTCGGCGATCCGGTGCTCTGCGGGGAGCTGCTGGCCGAGCTGTTCACCAACAGCCGGAAGTTCGGCGGGCCGGACGTGCGGCTCTCGGTGGCCTGCACCGAGCAGGACGGGTGGCTCTACCTGTCCGTGACCGACGACGGCCCCGGCATCGCTGCCGATCTCATCGACGACGCCTTTCGGCTGTTCCGGTTGCTGCAGCCCAAGGGCCGCTTCCCCGGGATCGGCATGGGTCTGCCGTTCGCCCGGGCCATCGCCGAGGCCCACGGCGGGTGGCTCCGGCTCGAGTCGGGCGGCGACGGCGGCGTCACGGCCCGGCTGCGGCTCCCGGCGGGGGAACACGATGGCTAGCCTGGCTCGTCCGACCGTGAGGAGGTCCTCGTGGACTTCGGCGTGACGCCCCGTGTCCTGATCGTCGACGACAACCCCGACGACGTCGAGCTCACCCGGATCGCCTTCGAGGAGGCCGGCGTCGTCCTCGACCTCGACATCACCGAGGACGGATCGGACGCCCTCGACTACCTCTGGAAGGTCGAGCCCAAGGGGACCAACCCCCGCCCGGACCTCATCCTGCTCGATCTCAACCTCCCGAAGGTCGACGGCCGGGACGTGTTGAAGGTCGTCAAGGAGGAGGAGGCGCTCGCCCTCATCCCCATCATCGTGCTGTCGACCTCCACCGACAGCGAGGACATCCGGTACGCCTACCGCCACCACGCCGCCAGCTTCATCGTCAAGCCCATCGTGTTCGAGCACTTCGTGGAGACGATGAAGGCGCTGGCCGACTTCTGGTTCACGGCGTCCCGGCTCCCGCCGTCCCACGACGCCTACGACCCGTACGCCCACTGACCAGCATGCCCACCACGACCACCGTCGTCATGCTCGACGACAATCCCGACGACCTCGACATCATGGCCATGGCCGCCGACGATGCGCCGGCCGTCCGGTTCGTGCCCTGCGACGATCCCGTCGCCGCGGTCGCCGCCCTCAGCCGGGCCGCCGGCAGCGGCGACGCCCTCGCCCTCCTGCTCGACTGGCACCTGCCGGGGGGACAGGGACCGGCCACGCTGCAGGCCGTGCGATCCGACCCCCACACCGCCACCGCCTACGTCATGGTGAACACGGGCAGCGACGATCCGGCCGACCGCCGAGCGGCGCTGGCCGCCGGCGCCGACGGCTACTCGGTGAAGCCGGCCGGGTTCGAGGCCAGCGTCGCCCTCGTCACCGAGGTCGTGCGGCGGGCCAGGCCGGCGCCGGGCTGATCAGGACTTCGTCCGCAGCAGCACCGGCTTGCTCACGTCGGCGAAGAAGTCGTTGCCCTTGTCGTCGACCACGATGAAGGCCGGGAAGTCGACCACCTCGATGCGCCACACCGCCTCCATCCCCAGCTCGGGGTACTCCAGCACCTCGACCTTGGTGATGCAGTCCTGGGCGAGGCGGGCCGCCGGACCCCCGATGGAGCCGAGGTAGAACCCGCCATGGCGCCGGCAGGCGTCGGTGACGGCCTGGCTCCGGTTGCCCTTGGCCAGCATCACGAAGCTGCCCCCGGCGGCCTGGAACTGCTCCACGTAGCTGTCCATCCGGCCGGCCGTGGTGGGGCCGAACGAGCCGGAGGTGTACCCCTCGGGCGTCTTGGCCGGACCGGCGTAGTAGACGCAGTGGTCGCGCAGGTAGGCCGGCATCGGCTCGCCGGCGTCGAGGCGCTCCTTGATCTTGGCGTGGGCGATGTCGCGGGCGACGATCATCGGACCCGAGAGGGACAGCCGGGTCTTCACCGGGTACTTGGAGAGCTCGGCGCGGATGGCGTCCATCGGCTGGTTGAGGTCGATCCGCACCATCGTGTCGTCGTCGAGGTGCTCGTCGGTGATCGGGGGCAGGAACTGGGCCGGATCGGTCTCGAGCTGCTCGAGGAACACGCCGTCGGCCGTGATCTTGCCCAACGCCTGACGGTCGGCCGAGCACGACACCGCGATGGCGACGGGCAACGAGGCGCCGTGACGGGGCAGGCGGATCACCCGCACGTCGTGGCAGAAGTACTTGCCCCCGAACTGCGCCCCGATGCCGAAGGCCTGGGTGAGGGCCAGGATGTCGGCTTCGAGCTCGGGATCCCGGATGGCGTGCCCGGCCGGCGAACCGGTGGTGGGCAGGGAGTCGAGGTACCGGGTGGAGGCCAGCTTGGCGGTGTCGAGGGCGAGCTCGGCGCTGCTGCCGCCGATGACCACGGCCAGGTGGTACGGCGGGCAGGCCGCGGTGCCGAGGAGGCGCAGCTTCTCGTCGAGCCAGGCCAGGAGCGTCGGCTTCGACAGCAGGGCACGCGTCTCCTGGAAGAGCAGGCTCTTGTTGGCCGACCCCCCGCCCTTGGCGATGAAGAGGAACTTGTAGGCGTCACCGTCGACGGCGGAGATCTTGATCTCGGCCGGGAGGTTGGTGCCGGTGTTGACCTCCTCCCAGGTGGAGAGGGGTGCCATCTGCGAGTAGCGGAGGTTGTCGTGCGTGTAGGTGTCGAAGATGCCCCGGCTGATGGCCTCCTCGTCGCCGCCCCCGGTGATCACGTACTGGCCCTTCTTGGCCTTGACGATCGCCGTGCCGGTGTCCTGGCACATGGGGAGCACGCCACCGGCGGCGATGTTGGCGTTCTTCAGCAGGTCGAGAGCCACGAACCGGTCGTTGGCCGACGCCTCCGGATCCTGGAGGATGGCGGCGAGCTGGGCGAGGTGGCCGGTCCGCAGGTACTGGTTGATGTCGTGCATGGCCTGGCGGGTCAGCAGCGTGATCGCCTCGGCCTCGACACGGAGGAACCGCATGTCCCCGGCCTCCACCGTCGACACGCCGTCGGTGCTGAGCAGCCGGTAGGGGGTCTGGTCGGGGCCGAGCGGGAACAGGTCCTGGTAGGCGAAGTCCGTCATGGCCCCAGCATCCCACGCCCGGGGGTGGCCCCCGCCACCGGCGCGGCACCCGGGCGACGTCGGTAGCCTTCCCCGGTCCGGTGAGAGGAGCCCCATGACCCCCGAAGACGCAGCCGTCGCCACCTACGCCGCCGTCCACGACCTCCCCGCCATCTTCATGCTGCGGGGGGCCACCTACGCCCTCGGGGCCGAGCTCGGCTACGAGGGCATCGACTTCTACGTGTGCGGCCGGGGCGGGCCGCTCGGCGATGTCGACGCCGACGTCGTGAGCGCGGCGTTCGTGTTCCTCGAGCCGGGGTTCGTGCGGGAGGCGTGGGAGCGCGGCGGCCAGGTGCAGGCCCGGCGCGACGCCGCCGCGTCGTTCCTCGGGTGCGGGTACGAGTGGGCCCGGCGGAAGCTCCCGGCCGACGGCACGGTCGACCTCGCCCGGCTGGCGGCGCTGCTCGGCCGGGTGGTGGCGGGGGCGAGCCCGGCCGGCGCTCCGCTCTTCGGCGCCCTCCGCGCCTTCCCCGAACCTGCGGCCGACGACCTCGCCGCCCTCGTCCTGCACCGGCTCGACGCGCTGCGCGAGCTGCGCGGCGCGCTCCACGGCGCCTCCGTCCTGGCCCAGGGCCTGCACCCGTTGCAGGCGGTGGCGAGCCACACCCCGGGCATGGCGGCGATCTTCGGCTGGGGCGCCACCCCCGAGACGACGGGCGACGAGGCGCTGGCCGACCGCTGGCAGGCGGCCGAAGCCGCCACCAACCGCGCCGCCGCGGCGGCCTTCGCCGTGCTCGACGCGGCGGAGCTCGAGGAGCTGGCGGCCCTGTGCGCGGCGCTGTCGCCGCCGGCGCCGCAGTTCCCGGGCTAGAGGTACTGGCCGGTGGCCACCCGCTCGATGGCCCGACCGCCCTTGGGCTTGTCGTCCTCGGGCTTCTTCACCAGCGTGCGCACGTAGACGATCCGCTCGCCCTTCTTGCCCGAGATCTTGGCCCAGTCGTCGGGGTTGGTCGTGTTGGGCAGGTCCTCGTGCTCGCGGAACTCCTGGTGGACGGATCGGACGAGGTCGTCGAGGCAGAGCCCCTTCTCCCCGCCGTCGATCTGGCGCTTGATGGCGAGCTTCTTGGCCCGCCGCACGATGTTCTCCACCATGGCGCCGGAGGAGAAGTCCTTGAAGAACATGACCTCCTTGTCGCCGTTCTGGTAGGTCACCTCGAGGAACTCGTTCTCCTTGTCGTCCCGGTACATCTCCTCGACCGTGCGCTCGATCATCGCCGCCACGGCCTTGGCCGGGTCGCCGCCGCCGAGGGCCTCGACCTCGCCGGCGTCGATGGGCAGGTCGGCCTTGAGGTAGCGGCTGAAGATCTGCGCCGCGGCCTCCTCGTTGGGCCGCTCGATCTTGATCTTCACGTCGAGGCGCCCCGGACGCAGGATGGCGGGATCGATGAGGTCCTCCCGGTTGGAGGCGCCGATCACGATCACGTTCTTCAGGCCCTCCACACCGTCGATCTCGGTGAGCAGCTGGGGCACGATGGTGGACTCGATGTCGGAGCTGATGCCGCTGCCGCGGGTGCGGAACAGCGAATCCATCTCGTCGAAGAACACGATGACGGGCCAGCCCTCTTCGCTCTTCTCCCGCGCCCGCTGGAAGACGAGCCGGATCTGGCGCTCGGTCTCACCGACGTACTTGTTGAGCAGCTCGGGGCCCTTGATGTTGAGGAAATAGCTCCGCGCCTCCTTGTCGGCACTGACCTCGGCCACCTTCTTGGCCAGGCTGTTGGCCACCGCCTTGGCGATGAGGGTCTTGCCGCAGCCGGGAGGGCCGTACAGCAGGATGCCCTTGGGCGCCGGGAGCTTGTACTCGATGAAGAGGTCCTGGTGCAGGAACGGGAGCTCGACGGCGTCGGTGATCAGCTCGATCTGGCTGTCGAGCCCGCCGATGTCGGCGTAGCTGATGTCGGGGACCTCCTCGAGCACCAGCTCCTCCACCTCCGGGCGGGGCAGCTTCTCGATGAGCAGGCCCGAGCGGGGATCCATCAGGAGGGTGTCGCCGGCCCGGTGCTTGTCCTGGCGGAGCCAGTCGGCCAGCTCGGCGACGCGGGTCTCGTCGGCCCGGCTCACGATGAGGGCGCGGTGGTCGTCGAGCATCTCCTTGACGGTCACCACCTCGCCGGTGAGCTCGGCGGCGCGGGCCATCACCACGTTGAAGCTCTCGTTGAGGACCACCTCGTCGCCGCGACGCAGCTCGCGGTCGGCCAGGTCGGGATGGAGCGCGACGCGCATCTTGCGCCCGCCGCTGAACACGTCGACGGTGCCGTCGTCGTTGCGGCCGAGCAGGACGCCGTAGGCGGCCGGGGGCTGGGTCAGCTTGTCGACCTCGTCCCGCAGGGCGGCGATGTGGTCGCGCGCCTCCCGCAGGGTGTAGGTGAGCTTCTCGTTCTGGGACACCGCCTGGGCCAACTGCCCCTTGGTCTCGAGCAGGCGCTCCTCGAGGGTGCGCACCCGCTTGGGGGCGTCCTGCAGGCGCCGGCGCAGCGCCACCACCTCGTCCTCGAGCACGCGGGCCTGCTCGCGGAGCTCACCCATCTCGCGGTCGTAGGCGGCCAGCCGGGCCTCGTAATCGGCGTCGTCCATGCGCGTGCTCCTTCCCGCGTCGACACGGCGACCCTACACCGGGCCTTCGCGAATGTGGCGGAGCCGAGGACGGGTTTCCATGGCATTTTCCGTGTTTATTCCGTCACCTGCTATAGAATGCGAAGACACGGCCCGGCCGTGCGATCACCCACCGACGGCCCCGCGCCGAGAGCAACGAAGGTCAGGCACACCATGGCAATGAAGGTCTGGATCGACCAGGATCTGTGCACCGGCGACGGGCTGTGCGAAGAGATCGCCCCCGATGTCTTCACCCTCCTCGACGACGGGCTCGCCTACGTGAAGGAGGGCGCGAAGGTGTTCTCCGATCCCGGTGGTGCCGCGGGGCTGGCCAACATCCCCGACGGGCAGCTCGACGCCGTGATCGAGGCCGCCGAGGAGTGCCCCGGCGAGTGCATCTTCATCGAAGCCGAGTGATCTGACGGGGCGGTGCCCAGAGCGCCGCGATCTCGACGTGGGCCCGGCGGGCCCACGTCGAGGGCATTTTTGGCCCGGGGCGCGACCGGATCGGCTCTGCCATGATGACGGGGTGGACGGAGCCGACGACCAGGACGACGCCGGCACCCGCCTCGCCGGCCGCCTCCTCGTCGCCACGCCCGGGGTTCTCGAGGACGCCAACTTCCGGCGGACGGTCGTGCTGCTGCTCGAGCACTCGGCCAACGGCGCGCTCGGCGTCATCGTCAACCGGCCCACCGACATCCCCGTGGCCGAGCCCTTCCCGGGATGGGAGTCGGCGACCAGCCCCCCACCGGTGCTCTTCCACGGTGGCCCGGTGCAGGCCGGGATGATCATCGCCCTCGGCCGCACCCGGCCGGGCTCGGACCCCGACGAGGGGTTCCAGGCCGTCAGCGGCACGCGGGGCCGGATCGGCACGGTCGACCTGCGTCTGCCGGCATGGGACCTGGCCCCGGCCTTCGACGCCGTGCGCGTGTTCGCGGGGTACTCCGGCTGGTCGCCCGGCCAGCTCGAGAACGAGCTCAGGCTCGGCGCGTGGATCGTGGTCGACAGCCTCCCCGGCGACGCCTTCGAGCCCGACCCCGACCATCTCTGGAGCGCAGTGCTGCGGCGCCAGGGTGGGCACCTCGCCATGTTCGCCCACTACCCGGTCGACGTGATGGCCAACTGAGGGTCACCACCCGCCGGCACCGATGAGGGGGACGAAGGCCACGCCCCCGAGGGCGGTGCGGCGGTACTCCTCCCCGTCACGGGTGTAGCGGACCAGCTCCTGGGCCCAGCTCGACCGTCCGATCGGCGCCACGTACCGCCCCCCGTCGGCCAGCTGCTCGAGCAGGGCGGGAGCCACCGCCGGCGCCCCGGCGCTGACGAGGATGGCGTCGAAGGGTGCCTCGTCCGGTGCGCCGAGCGAGCCGTCGCCGGCCCGGATCACGGCGTTGGCCACCCCGAGCTCCTCGAGGCGCCGCGCCGCCGCGACAGCGAGCGGCTCGACCCGCTCGATGCCGAGCACCGACGCGCACAGGCGGGCGGCGACGGCGACGGCGTAGCCGCTGCCGGCCCCGATCTCGAGCAACCGGTCCTCGGGGCGGAGGGCCAGCGCCTCGAGCATCAGGGCGACGACATAGGGCTGGGAGATGGTCTGGTCGTGCCCGATCGGCAGGGCCCGGTCGGCGTAGGCCCGCCCCTCGTCCTCGGGCCGCACGAAGCGCTCGCGGGGGACCTCCCCCATGGCCCGCAGGACCCGCTCGTCGCCGATCCCGCGGCCCCGGAGGTGCTCGGCCACCATCCGGGCCCTCGCCGCCGCCTGATCGATGCGTCCCATGGCCTCCTCCGGGCCCGCCCAACGGCCCTACCGGGCGGAGCGGCTCGGGGCGATGCTAGGGGCGTGGAACCGACCGCCGCACCCCTCGCACCGCCCGCCGGCGCCGCCCGCCACCGCCGGCTGCGGACGGCCATCATCGCTGTCGCCGCGGCCGTCGCCCTCGTGGGCGCCTGGCTGGTCTTCGGCGGCGAGCGGGCCCAGCAGAGCTCCGAGGACGACGCCCGTCGGCGCCTGGCCGCCGCCCCGACGACCGCCGTCACCGGGAACGGCAGCGTCCCCACCTCGGGTCCCCAGGCCCCGTCCCGGTTCTCGGCCCAGCCTGCGCCCGGCCTGTACCGGTTCGGCGGGTCGGGCCGGGAGGTGACCTCGTTCCCGCCGCTGACCGAGCAGCAGGGGCCCGACATGCCCGCCACCGTCACCGCCAGCACCACGCCCGGCTGCTGGGTGTTCCGCATCGACTACAACACCCACCACTGGCAGGACTGGACCTACTGCACCGGCGACGGCACCCTCCGCGAGGAGCGGGGCTCGACTTTCGCCCGACGCACCTTCGGCACCCTCGACGTCGACAACACCTCGACCTTCCGGTGCGACCCGGTGGCCACGCTGGCCACCGCGACAGACGGCGTCGGCGCCACCCACCCCCGGTCGTGCTCCGGGTCCGGCACCCTCGTCCCCGCCGTCACCACCGTGACCGGGACGATGACGCTGGTCGGCGAGGAGCCGATCGCCGTCGGCGGGCGGGAGGTGCCCACCGTGCACGTCCGCTACGACTTCACCTACGGCGGCGGCCAGACCGGCTCCGAGCGCAACGATCTCTGGTTCGAGACCCGGACCGGTCTGCCGGTGCGCAACGACCGCAGCATCCGCGTCGACACCGAGACGCCGTTCGGCAAGGTGACCTACACCGAGGACGCCGACTTCCTGCTCCGGTCGACCGACCCCACCTGAGCCGACCGACCGGCACGATCGGCCCGTCGGATCAGGCCAGGCACCGGCCGGTGGGCACCGGCGCCGCCACCGCACTCCGCAGCACCGCCCGCAGCTCGACCGTGTCCAGGGCGTAGGCCACCCCCGGCCGATCGGGGGCGACGGCGAAGGCCACCCCCACCACCCGTCCCTTGGCGTCCACGAGGGCGGCCCCCGAGTCGCCCGGGCGGAGGCTGGCTGCCACCACCAGCACCTCGCGCTCGGCCACGGCGCCGCCGTAGATGTCCTTCCCCGTCGCCGTGATCGGCGTGCTGACGGCGAAGGGAGCGATGCGCAGGGGCTCGCCGCCGGGGTGCCCGAACACACCGCCCTTCGCCCCGGCGACGGATTCGCCGATGGGCAGGGGCGGCCGGTCGAGCCGCGGCACCCGCAACAGGGCGAGATCGCGGGCGGGGTCGAAGAGCACCACGTCGGCGTCGACGTAGCTGCCGTCGTCGCGCTGCACCTGCGTGCGCTCCTCCCCCGCCACCACGTGGGCGTTGGTGGCGACGAGGCCGTCGGCCACGACGAACCCGCTGCCGTCCTGGATGCGGTTGCAGGCCACGCCCTCGACCTTGACCACCGAGCGGGCCACCCGGGCGGCGTCGGTGGTGGACAGCCCGCTGGCCGCAGGCGGCGGCCCCACCTCCGGGGTGGGACGGAGGGCGTCGAAGACCTGCGGGAACCCGTCGCCCACGACGGACTGCAGGCTGCTCATGGTGTCGGGCGGAGCCGGCAGCGAGGAGGCGACCCAGCGGGCCAGCGCGGAGTTGGCGGTGAGCGAGGCCACGGTGCCGGGCGTGCGGGCCGCCAGGGGCACGAGCAGCCACACCGCGGCGGCGACGCCGAGCCCCCCGGCCAGCGCGCCGAGGCCGCGGTCGACGTCGGCCGCACCGCTCTCCATCGAACGAGGCCGCAGCCGCACGCCGATGGCGAAGCCGATGGCCTGGAAGGCCATGGCCGAGCCGAAGAGGACGCCGAGGGCGATGAGGAGCGCGGTCGGTCCCCGGGCGCCGCTGACCTGGCGCAGCACCCAGGGCAGGATGCGCACGGCCACGAGGATCCCCACCCCCATCCCGATCCAGGACGCGACCCGGGTGACGAACCCGAGCCGGTAGCCCCCGAGGATCCCCACCAGCACCACCAGGGGGATCACGGTGTCGAGAACGTTCACGACGAAGGACGCTACCCGGGGGGAGAAGCGGCGACGCCGCGCCGGGCGTGGGTGAGGAACCCGGTGTGGGCGACCATCCGGTGGTCGGGCCGCACCGCCTGGCCCTCGACGTGCCAGGTGCGGTTGAGCACCTCCACCGTCTCGGCCATGACGAAGCCGTGCTGCTCGAGCGCGTCGCGGAATTGGGTGACCTGCAGGATGCTGGGGGTGTAGGCCACGATGACGCCGCCCGAGCGCAGGGCGCCGGCGGCGTGGGGGACGACCTGCCACGGCTCGGGCAGGTCGAGCACGACGCGGTCGAGGTCGGCCACGTCGATGCCCTCGTAGCAGTCACGCTCCTCGACGTGGTAGCGGTCCATGGCCTCGGCCCCGAGGAAGGCCTCGACGTTGGCCTTGGCCCGCGCCGCGAAGTCGGCCCGGAGCTCGTAGCCGTGGATCTCGGCCCCGGCCCGGAGCATGGTCATCGAGAGCGCGCCCGATCCGATGCCAGATTCGAGCACCCGGGCGCCGGGGAAGATGTCGGCCAGCAGCAGCATCGGGCCGAGGTCCTTCGGATAGATCACCTGGGCGCCGCGCTTCATCTTGAGCACGAACTCGGCCAGGGTGGGCCGGTACAGCACGAACGCCGCGCCCCGGGTGGACCGCAGCTCGATGCCCTCCTCCTGGCCGATCATCTGGTCGTGCGGGATCACCCCGGCGTGCGAGTGGAACTCGGCCCCCTCGGCCAGGGTCACCAGGTACCGACGATCCTTGCGGTCGATGAGCTGGATCTGGTCGCCCGGGCGCAGGCGCCGGTCGGGCCTCACCCCGGCACCGTCGCCGGGTCGGCCGCACCCCGGGGGCGCAGGTGCACGGGGACGGCACCACCGGCGCGGTCCACCAGGGAGCAGAAGGCGCACACCCCGTCGCTGGTGGTGGGGGCGCCGCACTGCGGGCAAGCCCGAAGGGTCTCCTGTTCCGCCTCGGCCTCGGGCCGGAAGTGGGCCGAGGCCCGGGCCAGGAACCCGAAGTAGAAGTCGTGCTTGCTGCCCGGCGACGTCGCCTCGATGGCGTTGAGGGCCTCCTTGTAGCCGAGGTGCCGGTTGCCCTCGGCCATCGGGCACTCGTCGACGATGTAGTCGATGCCCCGCACGACGCAGTAGGCCGCCATCTCCCGCTCCCCGAGGCGCACGAGGGGCTTGACCTTGCGGGGGAACCCCGGGCGGGCCGGGAGCACGGGGAGCTGGCGGCCGAGGTACTCGGTCTGCCACCGCAGGGTGTTGCCGAACAGCACGGCGGCCTCGTCGTCGAGGTTGTGGCCGGTGGCCACCACGTCGAACCCGCCGTCGAGGGCGGCCTGGTCGAAGAGGTGCCGTTTGGAGAGGCCGCACACCGAGCACGGCACCCGGCGGGCGGCCCGAGCCCCGCCGGGGATGTCGTAGCCGTAGTCCCGGGGGAGATCGACCTCGTGCAGCGTGCGCCCCCTCGCCACCGCGAACCGGCGGGCGGCGTCGCCCGAGGCATCGGAGTAGTCGCCGATGCCGAGCCCGATGTAGAGCCCGTCGACGTCGTAGCCGAGGTCGAGCAGGATGTCCCAACAGGCCAGCGAGTCCTTGCCGCCGCTGACCGCGACGAGGACCCGCTCACCGGGCCGGATCATGTCGAACTCCTTGATGGCCTTGGCCGTCTGGTCGCGACAGAGTCGCAGGAAGTGATCGGCACAGAAGTTGGCGTTGTGGCGCCGCACGTCGATGATGGCCGGACCGCGGCACACCCGGCACTTCACGTCGCGCCGCCGCTGATCACGGGGCGGATCTCGATCGTGGCGTCGTCCGGGAGCATGGCGTCGTTCGGGATCAGGATGCCGTCGGCGATGACCAGCACCGACTCACGGTTGAGGTCGAGCCGGGCCAGGAGCGCGGTGACCGCGATCGGGCCGGGGACGTCGAGCTCACGGGCCGGGTTGCGCAGCTGGACCTTCACGCGGTCATTGTCGCGTACGCGACCCGCTGCGCCCCAAGGCCCTACGTCGCGGCCTTGGCGCGCCTGGCCGCCTTCGTCCCCGCCTTCGCCTCGGCCTTGGCCCGTTTGGCCGCCGCTTTGCGCCCCTTGCGCGACTTCGCGTACCGCGCCGCCCGCTCGGCCGCCCGCTCGGCCGCCTTCTCGTCGGCCTTGGCCCGTTTGGCCGCCGCCTTGCGCCCCTTGCGGGACGCCGCGTACCGCGCCGCCCGCTTCGACGCCTCGGCCTCCCGGCGCCGCCGGCGCCGGTCGCGCCGGCGGGCCTTGCGGCGTTGGCGGCGGGTGGGCGGCGCGGGCAGGTGGGTGATCACGATCGTCTCGCCCGGGGCGATGGCCTCGCTGACCACCGCTGGCTCCTCCGGGGTGAGGGCCCACCGCAGAGCCTTCAGGCCGTAGGTGACCGCGGCGATCCCGACCCACGGGAGGCTCCCCCCGCGGATGCCGCGGTCGAAGGCGGTGCGCCGGAGACGGTCGGTGCGCGTGGGAGCGGCCCGGCCCAGGAGCCGGTCGAGGGCGGCGGGCATGGTCAGAGCCGCCGGATCTCCACCACCGTGGTGCGGCGGCGACCCTTCCGTCGACCCAGCCAGAACGCCACCACCACCACGGCCACGACGACGGCGGCGCCGACCACGACGGCCTTGTTCATCACCTCGTCGCCGATGACCTCCACCTCGCCCTGCAGCTCGCGGAGCTTGGCCTCGATGTCGTCCCGGGTGACCTCCTGGGCCACGGGTTGGCTGCTCATGCCTCGCTCCCTTCGGGGTCGACGGCCTCGACGCGGGGACGGGCCACCGGGTCGGGCCGGGCGGTGATCTTCCGCACCAGCAGTGCGCTCCAGGCCCCGAGGGCGACCACGACGATCACGTAGGGGAGGAACGACGGGCCACCGCCGAACCACTCGATGCGTTGGAGGCCCCGCAGGAGGCCGAGGGCCAGGAAGCACCCGCCGAGGCCCACCAGCAGCCCACCGGGCACCCCGAACTTCAGGTAGGTGCCGAGCGGCTTGAGCGGATCGACCGTCTCCTGCTTGGCATAGGTCTTGACCAGGTCGACCAGGTCGGCGAGGACCTCGGGGATGCTCTTGGGCTGCGCAGGCGGCACGGTCGTCCTCTCGCGGGCTTTCGCGGCTGGCCGCCGGCCCCGGCACCCGCCGGCGGCGACCCGCCATGCTTGCCGCACGGCCGGCGCAGCGCAAGCACCGGCGCCGCGGCCGCGGTCAGCCCGGCGGCAAGGCGACCCGGGCCATCAGGACCGAGGCTTCCTCCTCGACCAGGGCGGCCACCGCCGCCACCCGCTCGTGGGTGCCGGGCGCGGCGAGCAGGGCCTGGCGATCGATGGGGCCGACGGGCGCCACCGCGGCGAGCTGGTAGGACGCGAGGGCCGGGTCCTCGGAGAGGGTGAACGTGGCCGGGGCGACGGGGTCGCCGAGCTCGGCGGCGAGGGCGAGGACCCGCCGCAACGCGCCGGTGGCCGCCGCCACCTCCTCGGCCAGGGTGGGCGCCGGCGCGGGATCGGGCCACTCCTCGACCTCGGCGTGCGGGTACGGGGCATCCTCGAGCCACCGCACCACTCGGAAGCGTCGGGTGCCCACCGTCCCGAGGGCCCACCGGCCGTCGGGGGCCTGCGCCGCCTCGACGATCCGGGCCACCGTGCCCACCATCGACCGCACGTCGCCGCCCCCGACCTCGCTCCCCCGCTCGATCAGCACCACCCCGAACTCGGGCTCGGTCCCGTCGGCCAGGCAGTGCTCGACGAGGGCCCGGTACCGGTCCTCGAAGACGTGGAGCGGGAGGAACACCGAGGGAAAGAGCACGGTCCCCAGCGGGAACATCGGCAGCACGACCGGCACGGGGTCGAGCCTACCGACCCGATCAGGCCGGTGGGGTCGGGCCCAGCGCCGCCGTGGCGGCCCCGCTGTAGGTCGTGACGGCGACGGCGACGTCGTCGTCGACCTTCGTGGCGGCGACCTTCGGGGGGAGGGTGCCGTTGACCAGCACGGCGAAGGTGAGCGTGGCGCCGGTCGCCGTGGTGGCGTAGCCGGCCAGCGCGCTCACGTCCTTCAGCGTCCCGGTCTTGGCCGTGACCACGCCGTCGGCCGGGGTGCCGCGGAGGCGGGGGCGCAGCGTGCCCGACTTCCCGGCGACCGGGAGCCCCGCGGTGAGCGGCGAGCCGGGCCCGACCCGGTCGAGCAGCGCGGCCAGGGTCGAGCAGGCGATCCGGTTGTCGCGGTCGAGACCGGAGCCGTCGGTCCGGTGCAGCGACGGCAGGGGCAGCCCGGCGGCGCGCAGGCGGGCCTCGGTGGCGGCGAGGCCAGCGGCGGTGGTCCCGGCCCCCCCGGCGGTCCGGCCGAGC
>JAKOVR010000025.1 GCA_029782025.1 Actinomycetes bacterium
GCGCCTGTTCCTCCCCGACCGGCTGCACCTCAACGCGTCGGGCTACGCCCTCTGGAACGACCAGGCCCATGTCGCCCTCGACAAGGTCATCCCTGCGCCGGTCGCGCCGGCCGTCACCGTGGACAGCGGTCGCTACGTGATCGACTTCGGCTCGGCGACCGGATCGTCCGTGGGCGAAGGGCGCACGGTGGTCACCTTCCCGAAGGAGGGCGGGCTCACCCCCGGCGAGCAGTGGCGGCTGGTCGACGCCGGCGGTCGGCCCGGACCCCGCCTGGTGATCGCCGACTGGAACCTCACGCCCACCGAGGATCGGCACGCGCTCTACGTTCGGCCCTCCTCGTTCGCCCATCTCACCCTCGAGGGGGTCAAGCCGGGCACCAAGGTCACGGTGTCGCTCCGCACGACCGGACCGGCCGAGCCACCGCCGACGGTGTCCGCCGTGGCCGACGACCAGGCCCGGGTCCACCTGCACCTCCGGGGTGCCGATGAGTCGTTGCTCCAGGCCGTCGGCATCGACCTCGCCGTGGGTGGGTGACCGCGGCACCGAAGGCACCGTCGTGCCGTCAGCGGGGGACCACGGCGCCGCCTTGCTGAACCCGTCCCGGGAGCGATCGGTACACTCGCCGCTCCGCGGGTCGGGGCCACGGTCGAGAGCGAGAGGGAACAGCGCCATGCACGCAGTCACGATCGTCGACGGCTCCCTCCGGTGGCAGGAGCACCCGGATCCCGTTCCCGGCGCCGGCGAGGTGCTCGTGCGGGTGCACGCGGCTGGGCTGAACGGCGCCGACCGGCTGCAGGTGATGGGCCTCTACCCGGCCCCGTCCGGTTCCCCGGCCGACATCCCCGGGCTCGAGCTCGCCGGCGAGGTCGCAGCGCTCGGTCCGGGCGCCGAGCGCTTCGCCGTCGGTGACCGGGTGATGGCGGTGGTCGGGGGTGGCGGCCAGGCCGAGCTGTGCGTCGTGCACGAGCGCCACCTCCTCCCCGTCCCCGATGGGGTCGACTGGGCCGTCGCCGGCGGGTTCCCCGAAGCGTTCACCACCGCCCACGACGCGCTCTTCACCCAGGCTGGGCTCTCGGTCGGTGAACGGCTGTGCGTCCACGGCGCGGCCGGCGGCGTGGGCATCGCGGGGGTGCAGCTCGGGGTCGCCACCGGTGCCTCCGTCGTCGCCACCGTGCGCAACGAGGCGCTGCGCGACCAGGTCGCGGCCTTCGGCGCCGCGGTCGTCGCGCCCGAAGGGTTCGGGGATCACGGCCCCTTCGACGTGGTGCTCGAACTGATCGGCGCGCCGAACATCGGCGACGACATCGCCGCGCTGACCACCGGTGGGCGTATCGCCGTCATCGGTACGGGGGCCGGCGTCAAGGCCGAGCTCAACCTCCTCGCGTTGATGGGCAAGCGCGGTCGGATCCACGGCTCGACGCTGCGGGCCCGCAGCTTGGAGGACAAGGCCACCGCGGCCCGTGCCCTCGAGCGCCACGTCCTCCCGCTCCTCGCGGCCGGGACCGTCACCGCGCCGGTCCACGCCACCTACCCGATGGCCGAGGCAACCGCTGCGTACGAGCACTTCGCCGCCGGCGGCAAGCTCGGCAAGATCGTCCTCGTGCCCTGACCCTCGCCTTTGCAGAAGGATCGCGGTTGCTCAGCAACCGCGATCCTTCTGCGAAGTGACCGGTTGGGCCGCCGCCTACTTCTCGCGGTCGACCCAGAGGCCGGTGAACCACGGCTTGAAGGTGAGGGCCTGGTACCCGGTCGGCCGCGTCAGCCCCTGGGCGGCCGACCGCTGTGGAGCGTGCCCGGGGGCTCGGTCAGCCAGGGGGCGGGCTGGTCCCAGGCGTCCTCGAAGACGAGCTCGGCGAGGGGGCGCCGCCGGACGGGTCCGTGGTTGCCCTCGGGCCGGCCGAGCGGGATGACGGCGAGGATCGTGTGGTCGTCGGGGAGGCCGATGATCTCGGCCAGCTCGGCCGCGGCCGGCATGTGCCAGGTCGTGATCACG
The DNA here is from genome assembly GCA_029782025.1 of Actinomycetes bacterium. GTDB lineage: Bacteria > Actinomycetota > Acidimicrobiia > Acidimicrobiales > Acidimicrobilacustridaceae > JAKOVR01. The sequence goes on from JAKOVR010000025.1 coordinate 1,995, forward strand.
CCGCCGTACCCCAGGTCCCGAGCCGCCAGCAGCAGGTTCTGGCAGGCCGGGAAGACGGACGCCCCCTCCACCAGATGGCCGCCGTGGCGGGGACGGAAGCAGACGAGGACGAATACCGGCGTGGCCTCGGCGTGGTCGACGAAGTGCTGCATCGCCTTCGCCATCCGGGCCTTTGGCGAGTCCGGCACGGCGCCGCTGCCCTCCTCGTAGCCGTCGTCGCGGGACTTGGCCGCCCACATGGACCGGAACGTCTTGCCAAGGAGAGCCCGGGCTCGCATCGCCGTCGGCCCGTCGCGCAGCACCACGAACCGGAACGGCTGGCTGTTGGATCCGGATGGGGCCCGGCTGGCGGCGAAGAGGATGCGGCTGAGGTCGGCCTCGGGGATCGGGTCGGGCCGGTAGCGCCGGATGGCCCGGGTGGTCGTGATCACGTCGTTGAACTCCACCGGCGAACGCTAACGCCCGCCGCGGGAACGGAGCCCGGCCCGGTGCTACGCGGCGTCGGCGTAGAACTGCCGCGCCCACGAACGGAAGCGCATGATCGGTCCGTCGCGGTCGGACAGCGCAGGGCGGGGCAGGTACGCCTTGTGCTCCCAGATCCGGACGTCCTCGCCGATCTGCTCGGTGAGCACGCCGATGAACCCGTCGCCCACCAGCGCGGTGAGGCCGGGGTCGCCCAGGTCATTCACGGCGAAGGTGAAGCGGAGGTGGCAGCGGTCGGCGGCAACCGGGGTGTTGCACCCCAGGCTCACCGTGTCGATGATCCCGGTCATGCGGACCACGCTGAACCCCGGGCCGTAGCTGGTGGCTTCGACGAAAGCGTCGACGACACCGTCGGGCGTGGGCCACCGCTGCGTGCTGCGCATGCGCAGGATGGGCCCGTCCGTCTCGAACGCGTCGATGGTGGGCACGATCTCCTGGCCGTGCACGAACCCGAAGTGCGCGCTGTCGGCGCCGTTCTCGGCCATCTCCTGCCACGCCGCGCCGACGTGGAACTCGCGGGTCTCGTGGGGGCGGTCGCGGCGCCAGTCGACCAGTTCGGGGATGTCGGGGATCTCCCAGGCGGGGGCCTCGCCCTGCGGGTGGAACCAGGCGAGGAGCAGGCCGTTGCGTTCGACCAGCGGGTAGGAACCGATGGTGCAGGACCGGTTGGTGCGGTCGCTGTAGGGGATCTTGGTGTTGTGGCCATCGGCGTCGAACTGCCAGCCGTGGAACGGGCAGGCGATCGACGTGCCCACCACCGTGCCGCCGTGGCCGAGATGGGCGCCGAGGTGGGGGCAGAAGGCGTCGTGCAGGTGGGCG
>JAKOVR010000027.1 GCA_029782025.1 Actinomycetes bacterium
CGATCCCCCCGGCGACGCCGGCGGCGAGGGCGAGGGCGAGACCGGCCACGCCGGCCCGTTGCCCCTTGGGGGCGGAGGAGGCGACGGCGGGGAGGGCGGACGGGGGGGTGGCGGGCACGGTGGGCTCCTGGGATCGGGTGGCGGTGGGCACGGATGCATCGTCCGCCCGGAGGCCCGGCGGATCTGTCACGCCGCGCACACACCGGGACACATCCCGGCGACACGGCCGTCACCGGTACAGTCCGGCCGATGACCGAGCCGCCGACCCCGTCGATCCTCGACGTGCTCACCGACGACCAGCGCCGCGACCTGCTGCGCTCGGCCCGTCGACGGCGCTTCAAACGGGGCGAGGTGGTGTTCCACGAAGGCGACCCCGGCGACGCCATCCACCTCATCGAGAAGGGGCACGTCGTCATCCGGGTGTCGACCCCGAGGGGGGAGGTCGCCACGCTCACCGTGCTGGGCCGGGGCGAGTCCTTCGGCGAAGGGGCCCTGCTCAGCCCCGACAGCCGGCGCACCGCCTCGGCCGTGGCGGTGGAGGGCGCGGAGACCATGGCCGTGCCCGGGTCGGAGTTCGAGCGGCTGCGGGCGGCCCACCCCGGGCTCGAGCGCGTGCTCACCGCCGCGCTGGCGGCCCAGGTCCGTCGGCTGTCGGGGCACCTCCTCGAGGCGCTCTACGTGCCGGCCGAGCAGCGCCTCCTCCGCCGGCTCGAGCAGGCGGCGAGGAGCTACGGGCTCGACGACGACGGCGGGGACGACGACGACGGCGGGGCCCGCGGGCCGACACGGCCGATCGAGGTGCCCCTCACCCAGGACGACCTCGCCACCATGGCGGGGACGGCCCGCCCCACCGCCAACCGGGTGCTGAAAGCGGCCGAGGAGGCCGGCTACGTGTCGCTCAGCCGGGGGAAGGTCACCATCACCGACGCCGCCGCCCTCCACCGGGCCGCCCGCTAGGGACCTGGCGGCGCAGCCCTACCCGGGCGTCAGCACGTGTAGTTGTAGACCTTGACCGACACCGTGGTGCCGGCGCTGTAGACGCCCCCCTTCGGGTACGACGCCTGGTCGTAGACCCGACCGGCAAGCGAGCACGACGGGGGGTTCACGGGGTAAGGCGTGATGCCGACGAGCCCCACCGCCCGCACCCGCCGCCAGTAGTCCGAATCGCACAGGCCGGGGCCCACCACGTCGGGCATCACCGCCGACGCCCGGGTCGACGGCCCCGGACCCTTGGCGTTGATGGCCACCACGTCGAAGCTGTAGTACCAATCGGCACCGTTGACGCCGTTGGGCGAGCCGGGCACCGTCACCTGGCTCGAGGTGACGTTGCCGGCCACGTCGGCCGTGCTGGTGTAGCCCGCCCCCTTGTTGGAGCCCTGGGCGTTGACGGTGATGTGGTAGCTGGTGATCGCCGCGCCGCCGTTGTCCTGGGGGGCCTGCCAGGTGAGGGTGACGGTGACGGTGTCCGGGAAGGCACCGCAGACGGGGGTGGACTGCGGGTCCTTGGCCTGGACGTTCCGGGGCCCGGTGGGCGGGAAGGTCTGCGTGGTGGGGGTGGTGGGCCCGACGGTCGGGGTGGTGTTGATGACGGTCGGGTTGGTGCGGGTGACCGTCGGCCCCGACGTCACCGTGGGGGTGGACGTGGCCGACCCGCCACCCGAGGTGGGCGTCGAGGCGGTGTCGCTCGTCGGGGGGAGCGACGACCCGTCGCCGGTCGGCTCGGTGGAGCCCGGAGCCGCGGTGTCGACGGTGCTCCCATCGGAGGCCGCGACGGTGGTACCGGTGGCCGCCGGAGCGGACGTGGCCGTCGAGATCGGTCCGGTGGCGGTGAGCTCCGCGTCGCCGCCGCCACGCGTACGTGCCAACACCGCGCCCCCCAACGCGAGCACCAACACCAGCGCCGCCGCCACCGCGGCCAGCAACCGCCGGGACCCACCCGCCGACGGTTCGCCGTCACCGCCCACCGGCACCGGCCGCGAGGACGCCGGGCCCTCGCCAACGGGCTGCGGGGTGGGCAGCGTGGGCATGGCCCCGCCGGCCCTGACCGGCCCGGCGAGGGCCGCCGCGGCCTGGACACCGGTCGGGGCGTCCGACGGATCAGCGGTGGTGTCGCTGCCCACCGTGTCGAGCTGCTCCGCCGCGACCGCGGTGGCGGCCGCCGCCCCGACGACCGGCAGCGGACCGGTGGTGCGGACCGGGTCCAGACCGAGCGCGGCGGCCAGACCGGCCACGAACGCGCCAGCCGACGCCGGGCGCTCCTCGGGCTCCTTGGCCAACGCGGCAGCGAACACACCATCCACCGAGGCCGGCAGCTCCGGACGCCACGACGACACCGGCGGCGGGCCATCGTGCAGATGGGCGTACAGCAGCGCCGCCTCGTTGTCGGGCTCGAAGGGCCGATGACCCGTCAGACACTCGAAGGCCACGCACGCCATCGCGTACACATCGGTCCGGGGCGACACCGGCGCCGAGCGGATCTGCTCCGGCGCGGCATATGCCAACGTGCCCACGATGCTCCCCGGCTCGGTCATCGTCGACCCCGCCCCACCCCGACTCACCCCGAAGTCGGTGAGGTACACGAACGGCGCCGACCCCGGCGCCGTCTCGGCCAACAGCACGTTCTCGGGCTTGACGTCCCGGTGCACCAGCCCCGCCTGGTGCACCGCATCGAGCGCCCCACCCAGCTGGCCCAGCACCGCCACCGCCACCTCGGGAGCCAACGGACCCGACGTGCGCAGCAGACGGCGAAGATCCGACCCCCCGGGCACGAACCGCATCGTGAGGTACAGGCGCCCCTCGTGCTCCCCGGCCGCGTACACCGGGATCACGTTCGGATGATCGATCGCCGACGCCGCCCGGCACTCCGTCAGGAACCGCCGCCGGAACGTGTCGTCATCCGACAACCGCTCCGCCATCACCTTCAACGCCACCGTCCGCCCCAACGACGGGTCCACGGCGCGATACAGCACGCTCATCCCACCCGTCGCCACCTGCTCCACCACCTCGAGCCCTGCGAAGGAGCTCCCCGCCGCCAACGTCTCGCTCATGCCTCCAGTCCACCACAGATCGGTGGGCAAGCGCGCCCGACGCCGGCCCCGCCCCGACCCCGTGGGTGCGCAATGCATCGGCGACCGTGGGCGGGTTCAGGGGGTGCGCGCTTCGGCTTGGTGGGCCCGTGACAGTTGAGGGCCTATCGAGGAGGCGTGTTGATGGCGAAGCGTCGGTGGCAGTACCTGCCAGAGAAGGAGCGGAACGAGATCATTCGGCGGGCCGCTCAGGGTCAGTCGCAGCGGCAGATCGCGAATGAGGTTGGGGTGACCCGGGCGGTCGTGTTTCGGGTCCTTCGTCCCTTTGGTGGGGTGATGTTGTCTGACCGGGTGTGGTCGCCCGGGCCGGGCCAGCTGGGCACCGAAGACCGGATCGGGATCCAGGTGGGTCTCATGGCTGGTTGGTCGTTCAACCGGATCGGCGACGAACTGGGGCGACCGGGATCGACCATCGCGAGGGAGGTCAAGCGCAACGGTGGGCGGGATGGCTACAAGGCCGCCGACGCTCATCGGGCCGCTCGACAGCGTGCCGCTCGCCCGAAGCGCACCAAGCTCGAGGCGAACCCGGTGCTCTGCGGCCTGGTCGTGGAGAAGCTGGAACAGTGGTGGTCACCGGAAGAGATCGCCAACTGGCTCCGCCGGACGTTCCCCGATCGACCGGAGATGTGGGTGTCGCACGAAACGATCTACAAGAGCTTGTACGTGCAGGGCAGAGGCGAGCTCCGGCGTGAGCTTGCTGCCTGTCTTCGGACCGGGCGAGCCAAACGCAAGCAGCGAGGACGCCAGGAGCACCGCGGCAAGATCTCCGACATGGTGATGATCTCGGATCGTCCCGCCGAGATCGAGGATCGGGCCGTGCCGGGCCACTGGGAAGGCGATCTCATCATCGGCAAAGACGGCAAGAGCGCGGTCGGGACCCTCGTCGAGCGGTCCACCCGGTTCGTGATCCTGTTGCACCTGGACGGAGACCGCACCGCGGAAACGGTCCGCAACGCCATGGCCGACGCCATGGCCAAGCTCCCAGAACTGATCCGCAAGTCGATCACCTGGGACCAAGGACGCGAGATGGCCGAACACGTCCAGTTCACCGTCGATACCGGCATCCCGATCTACTTCTGCGACCCGCACTCACCCTGGCAACGAGGCAGCAACGAGAACACCAACGGCCTGCTCCGCCAATACATGCCCAAAGGCACCGACCTATCAGTCCACACCCCCGAAGACCTCGAACGGTTCGCTCTCAGCCTCAACACCAGGCCCCGCAAGACCCTCGAATGGGCTACACCATTGGAGAAGCTCACCGAGCTTGTCATGGCAACCGCCGCTTGAATCCGCCGTGACATTGCGCACCCACGAGACCAGGTGCAGGACGAGGCGCACGTCCCATGTGTTACCCCGCGCACAGAGGCGGGCGGTCGGTCACCGGATGATCGACCCATGACCGAGCACGCCTCCACCACCACCTCCCGTCGCCACCGCTTCGGTGCCGCCGGGCTCGTCGCCCTGTCGGCGCTGACCTCGTTGCCGGTGTTCGCCGGTGCCGCCGCCTCCGGGCCGGCCCCCGCGGCCGACGCCGCCGTGACCTGCAGCCGCTGGGCCGCCGACGCCGCCCACGGCGGGAGCTGGACCGGCGACGGCACCCAGGCCAACCCGGTGCGCACCCTGCAGGCCCTGACCGACCTCCTCGCTCCCGGCCAGGTCGGGTGTGTGAAGAACGGCTCCGCCCTCGACTGGCGCGACCAGTACGGCTACGTCGGCACCGGCGTGATCCGCAAGGGCGGCATCGCCGGTTCCCCGGTCACGGTCCAGGCCGAGCCCGGCGGCACGGCCAGCTTCGGCGGGGAGATGCGGGTGAACCCCGACGTCCACGACGTCGTCATCCGAGACCTCCGCTTCACCGGCGCACCGGACCACCCGAAGGGGACCAGCCTCCAGATCCAGGGCGACCGGATCGAGCTCCGCAACAACGACATCGCCAACCCGTACGGCATCTGCATCAACCTCGGGTCGATGTCGGCCTACACCAACGTCGACAACGGCGACCCCTCCGACGACGTGGTGATCGACGGCAACCGGATCCACGACTGCGGCAACTCGACCACGCTCACCTGGTCGACGACCGACTCGGGGTCGCACGGCGTCTACCTCGTGTACAGCCACCGGGCGCAGGTGACCAACAACCTGATCTACGACAACGGCTGGCGGGGCCTCCAGACCTGGCCTCGAGCCGACGGCACGCTCATCGCCAACAACCTCTTCGACGGCAACGCCAGCCACGTGAACATCGGCTCGGCCCTCACCGACGGCTACCCCTGGTACTCCTCGAACACCACCGTGCGGGACAACATCATGAGCAACCGCCGGACCGACTTCCAGCCGTCGAAGAACCCGGCGTCGATCTACGGCAACTTCCCGAACGGGTCGCCCACCTACGGCAACCAGGCC
>JAKOVR010000030.1 GCA_029782025.1 Actinomycetes bacterium
AGCCGGTCTCCCCGGCGGCGAGGAGCTCGAAGATGCCCTGGACCCAGGCCCGCAGCCGCTCGGCGGGGGCACGGTGGCGGTCCACCATCTCCACCAGGAAGGCGGCGCCGACGTGGCAGTCCTCCTCGATGAGCGCGAGGAGAAGGTCGTCCTTGCCGCCGAAGTGCCGGTAGAAGCTCTTCAGCGACTGCTTGGACGCGGCGACGACCTGCTGCACCGTGAACTCCGAGGTGCCGCTCTCGGCCGCCAGCTCGCGGGCCGCACCGACGAACCCGGCGAGGCGCTCCATCGAGCGGGCCCGGGCGTCGCCCAGCGACCGGGCCAGCGCCCGCTCCTGCCACAACGGGCCGGGGGTGCCGTGGGGAGCGCTGGAATCGTCGGAGGAGAACGGCATTCTCCGCGATGATGGCACGAATCCGAGAGGCCGACAAGGGTCGGCTCGAGCGGGCCGTCAGCGGCTGGCGGGCCGGGCCGGGGCACGCCCGGCCAGGCGCAGCGCCTCGGGCACGAGCCAGGCGGCGACGAGGTCGGCGCCCTCCTTGGTGTAGTGCACGCCGTCGGGGCGGAGGACCACGCCATCACGGGTCGTGGCGCAGGTACCCCCCGGGCACACCCACGACCGCAGGTCGACGATGGCGGCCCGCTTGCCCACGATCGCCGCCGCCATGTCGCGGTTGAGGCAGTCCGTGCGCTCCACCCCGTGCGGGATGGCGGGGAAGGTCGCCGGATAGGCCGTGTTGGCCACGGCGACGAACGCACCGCGCGACCCGAGCAGGTCGACGACCTTGGCGAACTCGGCCGTGTACCACGCGTCGAAGGTGGCGTCGCACGGCGCCCGGAACTGGCCCTCGATCTGGTACTCGACGATCGGCGGCGCGCCCGTGGCCAACAGCACCACATCGGGACGGAACGCGTCGAGCTCGCCCGGCGCCCATGTCGCCGGCCAGGTGCACAGGGCGACGTTGGGATCGAGCGAGCCGTCCTCGTGCCGCATGGCGGTGACGGGCACCAGCCCGCACACCTGCTTGGCCTGGGTCTGGGCGACGATGCCCAGGCCCTTCTGGCCGTTGACGATCGGGATGGAGAGGAAGAAGGCGATCGAGTCGCCGGCCAGGAGGACCTTGGGGGCCTCGGTCGCTGCCCCCCCGGACGCGGCCCCGGCCCCGGCCGGCGGTCCCATCTCCACCGGCGCCGGCGCGCCACCCTGCCCGTTCCCGCTGTCGGAGAAGTCCTCGACCGGGTTGTCCCTGACCCGCTTGCCGTCGATCACCGGCGGGTCGCGGTCGGCGGCCGAAGGCCGGCCGCAGGCCGCCCCGATCGACCCGAAGCCACCGATGATCGCCAGCGCCACCACGGCGACGGACCGCCGGCGGCGCGGCGCGCCACGCCCGACGCGGGGCCGGGGCGAGGCCGCGCTCACGGGACGCCGACCTGGTCGAGCACCCACGCCGCGGCGAGGGCGGCGCCCTCCCCCTCGAAGTGCACGCCGTCGGGGCGGAGGTTCACCCCGCCGACCTCCCGGACGCACCGGTCGGCGGCCGGGCACACCCAGCCGCCCAGGTCGACCACCCGCGCCGAACCCGTGCGGGTGAAGGTGGTGGCGATGGTCCGGTTCATGCAATCGGTGGCGGCGTCGAGCGAGCGCGGGAGGAAGGGGAACCTCGGGTACGGAACCGTAGTCACCGCCACGGCCGCGCCGCGAGCGCCCAGCACCCGGGCGGCCTCGGCCAGCTCCCCACCGAACCACCGCCCGAAGCGGTCGCTGCACGGCGCGGCCCACGCACCGTCGACCTCGCGGTCGCCGTTGCCGAGGTTGCCGAACACCACCAGCACGACGTCGGGCGCGAACGCGGCCACGTCGTCGGCCCAGCGTTGCGGCCAGGTGCGGCAGATGTCCGGCTCCTGCTCGACGATGGCCCCCTGGTATCGCACCCGACCGGTGCCCCGGTCGAGGAAGCAGTTCGGGATCGCCCGGTTCGCCGCCACCACGCCGTACCGGTCGCCGTGGTCGGCCAGCTCCTGCCCGAGGAACCAACCGAGCGAGTCGCCCACCACCAGGACCCGCCGGGGCCGGGCCGGGGCCGGACGGCCGGGCGCCGACCCGGGCGGCGCGGTGCCCGGCGACGAGCTGCCGGTCTCGGCCGTGGGCAGCGGCGCCAGCACCCCGGGCGCGGCCCGGCGGACGTCGCTCCCCGCGGGATCGCCGGGGCCGGCCGTGGCACCGAGCAGGAGCACGGCGGTGACGACCACGGCCACCGGGGCCAACGAGGGATGCGGCAGGGCGGCCAGCCCGCGACGGTGGATCGGCCGCTCGACCAGGAGGTAGGAGCCGACGGCCAGCGGCGCCGTGGCGGCGAGTTGCAGGGCGAACCGCGGCCACGGCGCCAGGTCGGGCACGTGGCTGCGCACCACGATGAACGCGGGCCAGTGCCAGAGGTAGGCCCCGTAGGACACCGTGCCGAGCAGGCGGAGCGGCGCCCAGGCGAGGGCGCGGGCGACGAGCCCCGGCACCGGCGACACGGCGGCCCGGATCAGCACGAGCACGGGGAGGCACAGCAGCAGGAAGCCACCCCGGTAGAGCGGCGCCGCCAACCCGTCGACGGTCGCCCACGCCAGCAGCAGGCCGGCCAACGACGCGCCGGCGGCGACGTCGAGCCCGACCTGCCGGGCCGGTCCCCCGCTCCCCCCGCCCGGGCGACCCGGGCGGCGGGCCGTGGCCTCGCGGCAGGCCAGCGCCGCGCCGAGCAGCAGCGCGGCCGCCCGGGTGTCGGTCCCGAGGTAGACCCGCGACGGCTCGGCGCCGGGCTCGTACAGGAGGGCCATGGCGGCGGCCGAGCCCGCGGCGCCGACGAGGCAGGTGGCGAGGAGCGGCCCGACCCGGCCCGTCCCGGCCCGCAGCACGGCCAGCGCCACCAGCGGCCACACCAGGTAGAACTGCTCCTCCACCGCCAAGGTCCAGGCGTGGCCGAGGGGCGACGGGGTGAGGAAGCGGTCCCAGTAGCCCTGCCCGGCGGCGATGGCCTGCCAGTTGGCGACGTAGGCCGCCGTGCCGATCGACGCGGCCCGGATGCGCGGACCGTCGCCGGGCGGCGCGAACCACCACGCGTATGCGGCGATGCCAGCCAGGAGCAGGACCAGCCCCGGGAGGAGCCGGCGGGCCCGGCGGGCCCAGAAGGACCGGAGCCGCACCGTGCCGGACCCGGCGTGCTCCCGCAGGAGGAGGCCGGTGATGAGGAAGCCGGAGAGGGCGAAGAACGTGTCGACCGAGAGGAACCCGCCCGGCGCGAGGTCGGCGTGGAAGAGCAGGATGCCGACGAGGGCGAGCCCGCGCAGCCCGTCGAGCGCCGGGATCCGGCCGGGCACCGCCGGTGCGTGACCACCGGCCGCGGGTGGAGCGGCCATGATGATCACCCTACGCGGCCCCCGGGAGGACGTATGGCACCGTACGAGGCCCCACCCCCTGACGACGGCGCGCGGGAGGCCGTGCCGGCGATCCCCGCCGCCACCGTGGTGATCGCTCGGGACGCCGACGACACCGGCATCGAGGTGCTCCTGCTGCGCCGGAACTCCAAGCTCAGCTTCGCCGGCGGGCTGTGGGTGTTCCCCGGTGGCCGGGTCGACGACGCCGACCGTGCGGCCGCCGTCGCGGCCGGCCACCCGCCCCACGACGACGAGGCGGCGGCTCGGATGGCGGCCGTCCGGGAGGCCGGCGAGGAGGCCGGCCTGGCCGTCGATCCGGGATCGCTGGTGTGGTTCTCGCACTGGACCCCGCCGGCGATGTCGAACAAGCGGTTCGCCACCTGGTTCTTCGCCGCCGCCGCCCCGGCCGGGCTCGGGGCCGTGGTGATCGACGGCGGGGAGATCCACGACCACGGCTGGTACGCACCGGCCGACGCCCTCACCCGGGCCAACCGGCGCGAGATCGAGCTGGCGCCGCCGACGTGGATCAGCCTGGAGTACCTCGCCCTGTTCGACCGGGTCGACGCCCTCCTCGAGCACGCCCGCTCCCGCCCGCCCGAGTGGTTCGCCACCCGGATCGCCACCGTGGGCGACGACATCGTGGCCCTCTACGACGGCGATGTGGCCTACGGCGACGACGACGCCGACCCGGGGCGCCCGGGCGGCCGGCACCGGCTCTGGATGACCAGGGCGGGCTGGCGCTACGAGCGCGACGGGTGGCCGCCGGCCTAGGCGGTCAGCCTTCGGGGTCGAACACGGTGGCCTGCCAGCGCCCCGCCGGTTCGGCCGGGCAGAGCCGGCTCGCCGCCCCGACGATCCAGTCGAGGATCTCGACCGGGGCGACGCCGTCGGGCAGCTCGAGCACGACACCCCGCATCGGGCTGTCGCTCACCGTCCGCCAGCCCTCGGGGCGGGGCACCCCCTGCTCACGCAACCACGGGAGCGCCCGCATGCCGGCGCCGTGCTGGATGCCGACCTGGGCCGGCACCGGGCCCTTCCGGTTGGCCGAGGGCGCCGTCCACGTGGCGAGCGGGACGGCCGGCGCCCGGCTGGCGAGCCAACCGGGCGGGCGGGGCGGGGCCTCGACGGTGTCGTCCTCGTGGAGCGCCGGCTGGATGTTGACCCACCCCCGCCGGGCACCGGTCAGGTCGGCCATGCGGGCGAGCACCCAGGCCCGGTCGGGATCGTCGGGCACCAGCCCGAACTTGCGGGGGACCCCGGTGATGGTCATGCCGGGGTCCCCCGAGGTTCAGGAACAGCCGCTGGTGCTGCCGCAGCTCGGGCAGGCGTGGCAGCTCCCGGCCCGCTGCATCTGGACGCCGCACTGCATGCAGATGGGGGCGTCGCTGTGGGCCACCGGCCGCGGGGCCTCCGGCACCGCCGGGGCGGCGGGACGCTCCAGCTTGGCGATGAGCTCCGAGGCCGACTCCACCGACGGCGGGTCGGCCGGGATGTCGTGGCCCTGCACCGTCTCGACCGCGGTCTCCTCCACCCCGGGCAGCGTGGGCTGGAGCCGCTCCTGGGTGGTGAAGATGTTGAGCTCGGCCCGCTCGGCCTGCGACAGGTACATCACGGCCAGCCGGCGGAAGAGGTAGTCCATGAGGCTGTTGGCGATGCGGATGTCCGGGTCGTCGGTCATGCCGGCGGGCTCGAAGCGCATGCCGGTGAAGGCCTCGACGTAGCTGCGCAGCGGCACGCCGTACTGGAGGCCGTGGCTGATGGCAATGGCGAAGGCGTCCATGATCCCGGCGAGGGTGGAGCCCTGCTTGGACACCTTCACGAAGATCTCGCCGGGGCGGCCGTCCTCGTACTCGCCGACGGTCACGAAGCCCTTGCAGTCGGCCACCCGGAACTCGAAGGTGCGGGAGGAGCGGGTGCGGGGCAGCCGCTCCCGGATCGGGACGTTGACCACCTTCTCGACCACCCGCTCGATGACCTGGATCGCGTCGGACGCGGCGGCCGCGCTCTCGGGGGCGGCGGCGCTCTCCTTCTTGGTGGTGGAGAGCGGCTGGGCGACCTTGCAGTTGTCGCGGTAGATGGCGACGGCCTTGAGGCCGAGCTGCCACGCCTCGATGTGGAGCTGCTCGACGTCCTCGACCGAGACGTCCTCGGGCATGTTCACCGTCTTGGAGATGGCGCCGCTGATGAAGGGCTGGACCGCTCCCATCATCTTCACGTGCCCCATGTAGTGGATGGTGTTGTCGCCCATCGAGCAGGCGAACACCGGCACGTGGCCGGCCGTCAGGTGGGGGGCACCGAGGATCGTCTTGTGCTCGTCGATGTGGGCGACGACGTCGGCGATCTGGGCGTCGGTGTAGCCGAGGCGGCGCAGCGCCCGCGGGACGGTCTGGTTGACGATCGACATGGTGCCGCCGCCGACCAGCTTCTTGGTCTTCACCAGCCCGAGGTCGGGCTCGATGCCGGTGGTGTCGCAGTCCATGAGGAGGCCGATCGTGCCGGTGGGGGCCAGCACCGACGCCTGGGAGTTGCGCACCCCGTAGACCTCGGCCAGGTCGCAGGCCTCGTCCCACGCCTCGCGGGCGGCGTCGAGCAGGTCGTGGGGCACGAGCTCCTCGTCGATGTGGGCCGCCGCGGCCCGGTGCTGCTGGAGCACCCGGAGCATGTGCTCGGCGTTCTCGGCGTAGCCGGCGAAGGGCCCCATGCGGCCGGCCGTGCGGGCCGAGGTGTGGTAGGCGTGCCCGGTCATCACCGAGGTGATGGCGGCGGCGAGGGCCCGGCCCTCGTCGGAGTCGTACGGGAGGCCGAGGGCCATCAGCAGGGCGCCGAGGTTGGCGTAGCCGATGCCGAGCTGGCGGAACCGGCGGGAGGTCTCACCGATGGGCTTGGTCGGGTAGTCGGCGTTGCCGACCAGGATCTCCTGGGCGGTGAAGACGACCTCGACCGAATGCTTGAAGGCGGCCACGTCGAACCGGTCGTCGGCCTGGAGGTACGTCAGCAGGTTGAGGCTGGCGAGGTTGCAGGCCGAGTTGTCGAGGTGCATGTACTCCGAGCACGGGTTCGAGCCGTTGATGCGGCCCGTGGTGCATGCGGTGTGCCAGTGGTTGATCGTGGTGTCGAACTGCATGCCCGGGTCGGCGCACTCCCAGGCCGCCTGGCTGATCTGGCGCATCAGGTCGCGGGCACGGACGGTGCGGATGATCTCGCCGGTGGTGACGGCACGGAGGTGCCAGTCGGCGTCGTCGACCACGGCCTGCATGAACTCGTCGGTGACCCGCACCGAGTTGTTGGCGTTCTGGTACTGGATCGAGTGGCTGTCCTTGCCGTCGAGGTCCATGTCGAAGCCGGCCTCGCTCAGCACCCGGGCCTTGCGCTCCTCGCTGGCCTTGCACCAGATGAACTCCTCCACGTCGGGGTGACCGACGTCGAGGATGACCATCTTGGCGGCGCGGCGGGTCTTGCCGCCCGACTTGATGGTGCCGGCCGAGGCGTCGGCCCCCCGCATGAAGCTGACCGGGCCCGACGCGGTGCCGCCGCCCTTGAGCCGCTCGTAGGAGGACCGGATGCGGGAGAGGTTCACGCCCGAGCCCGACCCGCCTCGGAAGATCGTGCCTTCCTCGACGTACCAGTTGAGGATGGCCTCCATCGTGTCGTCCACCGACAGGATGAAGCAGGCGCTCGCCTGCTGGGGCACGCCGGCCACGCCGATGTTGAACCAGACCGGGGAGTTGAACGCCGCCCGCTGGGTGACGATCAGGTACTTGAGCTCGTCGGAGAAGGCCTCCGCCTCCTCGGCGTCGGTGAAGTAGCCGTCACGCTGCCCCCAGGCGGTGATGGTGTCGACCACGCGGTCGGCCACCTGCTTGAGCGACCACTCCCGCTCGGGGGTGCCGAGGGTGCCCCGGAAGTACTTCTGGGCCAGGATGTTCGTGGCGTTCAACGACCAGTCGGCCGGCACCTCCACGCCGAGCTGCTCGAAGGCGACCGAGCCGTCCCGATAGTTGGTGATGCGGGCATCGCGGCGCTCCCACGTGACCATGTCGTAGGGGTGGATCCCCTTGGTGGTGAAGTGGCGGCGGATGCCGATGCCGAGCTGCTCAGGCGCCATGGCCATGGTTGGGTCCTCCTACGGACGATTCGATGTTCCCCTGCGGTGCGCTCGTCGAGCGCGGCGATCTCGGTGGTGTACGTGCCTACGGAACCGCCCATCTGACCCCTGGTGCGACCACCGACGGTACCGGCGACCACAGCGCGAACCACGGCCCGTGGCGCCTGGGGCTCCGTCGACCCGGGCGTGCCGTTCGGGCACAAGATGTTGTGGTTGTGGCGCTCCCCTGCTGCCCAGGGCCACAAGATGTAGCGGTAATTACAGCCTTGTAGTTCTCCCGCTGTCAAGGGTTTCTCGGCGTTCTTTTTCTGACCCCGGGCCGGTCACCGCGCGCGGGCGGGCACCAACCCGCTGACCTGCGGGAACGGGTGCGGAGCGGTCAGGGACAACGGCGGGAGCGAGCAGGTACGAGGACACTTCGCCCCGACCCCCACCACCCGGATGGGCACCGGGACGGAGAACGGACTGCCCCCAAGGAGTCGTGCTCTGCCAGCCAAGAACCAGAGACGCCAGCCACCATCCGATCGCTCTCGCCGCTGTCCTCTGACCTCAGCAAACCTACGGAGTCCACGCTGTGGGAGTAAAGGGGACACCCTGTGAATATGGGGTGAATTCCGCCGGGTTTTCGGGCCCGTCGTCCACAGGAGATGGGGACAACGCGGGCCGAGGTGTGGAGGACGCGACCTCAGCCGAGCGCAACGGAGGGCCGGTCGCGGCCCTCGCCGGGCCCCTGAGCGGCCGCGACGCGGGCCCCACCGAGCGGCCGCACCGGCGCGCCGTAGCCGGGCAGGCCCTCGGCGGCGGCGAGCTGGTCGACGATCGAGGTCGAGAGGCGACGCGAGAGCATGATCGAGAGGTGCCCGTGATCCTTCACCAGCACGTTGGTGGCGGCGAGCTCGGGCTCGACGATCTTGGCCCGGCGGGCGGGCACGACCAGATCGAGGTTCGAGTAGTAGGCCACGAACCGGGTGGGGACGGGCCGGGCGGTGGACCGCAGGAGGGTCATCACCGCGGAGTCGGGCCGGAGCTGCAGGCCCGAGGCGAAGGGGCTGAGCTGGGAGAGCGGGCTGCCGTAGGCGGCGAGGCGCACGCCGCCGTGGGGCGAGGCCACCGTCACGCACACGTCGACCCCCCGGAGCCCGAGGACCTGCACGGCGTAGCGGGCGATGATGCCGCCGAGCGAGTGGCCGACGATGTGGATGCGGTCGACGCCGAAGTGGGCCATCAGCGCCTCGGCCCGCTCCTTGCAGCGGGCGGCCAGCTCGGGGATGTCGGCGGCGAGCGGGTTGTAGTTCAGGGCGTGGAGGCGCTCGAAGCCGGCCTGGGAGAGGAAGCGGCGGACGAAGAGCCAGTTGGACTTGTTGGCGCCGTACCCATGGACGAGCAGCACCGGCGTGGCGATGGGCGAGGGCTCGGCCGGGTCGCCGAGCTCGGCCAGGCCCCGGTCACGGAAGCCGGTCGGCCACATGCCGACCGTGACCACCGTGGAGGTGAGCTCCTTGACGTGCCCGGCGTAGGTGGTCGGCCGCCTCGCCGCGTGGGCCACCGCACCGACCGGCGCCACCGCTCGCTTCATCAGCCCCATGCTCGGTCCTCCCCGGCGCCGTCCGGTCACCGTTCGCCCCGGTCCCGTCCCGGTTTCCTGGAACGGGCCTCCAGATGTAGTGCCCTATCGGCACCGAGCGGTGGATCCCTCAAGCCCGGCGCCTCGACCTTCATCGAAACTTGAAGTTGCTTCCGGGTAGGTTCGAGCCCGATGCACCTCCTCCTCGGCCCCGGAACGGGCGGATCGCCCCTCTCCGCGGCCGAATTGGCCCGGCTGTACCTCGATCCGGCCCCGCCGAGGACACCGAAGGCGGGGCGGCCGTGGGTGGTGTGCAACATGGTGGCGTCGATCGACGGGGCCGTGACCGACGCGGAAGGTCGCTCCGGCGGCCTGTCCAACGACGACGACCGGGCGGTGTTCCGCCTGCTGCGGGAAGCGGCCGACGTGGTCCTCGTGGGCGCCGGGACGGCCCGGGCCGAGAACTACGGGCCGGCCCGGCTGAGCGACGAAGCGACGGCCCGGCGTCTGGCCGCGGGCCGCACCGCCCTCCCCCGCCTGGCCGTGGTCACGGGGCGGGTCGACCTGGCGCCGGGGGCTCGTCTGTTCGAGGACGGCACCCAGCGCCCGCTGGTGATCACCTCGGCTGCCGGTGCCGCGCGCGCCTCGCAGTTGCCCGGCGCCGACGTCCTGGCCGCCGGCGAGACCGAGGTCGATCTCGACCGCGCCCTGCGCGCCCTCCACGAGGCCGGGCACCGGGTGGTGCTGTGCGAGGGCGGCCCCGCCCTCAACGCCTCGCTGTTCGCCCTCGGCGCCATCGACGAGGTGTGCCTCACCGTGGCCCCGACGATGGTCGGGGGCGGGGCCGGGCGGCTCCTGGCCGATCCCGGCTCCGGCCGTCCCCTGGCTGCCACCTTCGCCCACGTGCTCGAGGGCTCCGGGGCGCTCTTCCTGCGGGCCCTGCTGGACCGCCCGGCGGGCTGACGGCCCGGGTCAGTGCCGCTTCGGGGCGGTGGCCTTCAGCAGCCGCAGCTCCCGCTGGAAGTCGGCGGCATCGTCGAACCCCTTGTAGACGCTGGCGAAGCGCACGTAGGCGACCTGGTCGACATCGCGCAGGGCATCGAGCACGGCCAGGCCGAGCTGCTCGCTGGTGACCTCGGCACCGCCGACCCGGGCCGCCTCCTCCACGTCGTCCACCAGGGCGGCGATGGCGGCGTCGTCGAGCGGGCGGCCCTTGGCCGCAGCCCGTATCCCGGCCTCGATCTTGGACCGGTCGAAGGGCACCCGATCCCCGGACCGCTTCACCACCAGCAGCGGGAGCTCCTCGAGGCGCTCGAAGGTGGTGAACCGCCGCCCGCACGTGAGGCAGGCCCGGCGCCGCCGGATGCTCGCGCCGTCGTCGGACATGCGCGAGTCGATGACCTTGTCGTCCAACGAAGCACAGGACGGACACCGCACGGCCACGACGCTAGCGGTATCTCCCCGCGGCGCCCAGCTGACCGCCGGCGGGGCCGCCGGATGGTGGCCGGCCGGATGTCGGCGGCGGGCCTCGTCGGTGGGCCGGAGGGCCACGACCGGCGCGATGCGATCGGCGGGGGGCACGGCGAGCACGGCGCTCAGGGGAGGTCGGCGATGTCGATCCGCTGGCCCGGGTGGACGACCGATCCCCCAGCCCGTTGCTGCAGGACCCGCACGACGTCCCGCGGATCGCTCTCGGGGCGCAGCGCCGAGGCGATGCGCCACAAGGTGTCGCCCGGTTGGACCACGTAGACCTCCGACGGGGTGGCGGGGACGGGCACGGCCGGGGCGGGGGCGGCGCGGGGAGCGAGCGCGGCGGGTGCGGCCCCGGCGGTGTCGGTGGTGGCGATCTCGGTGGCGGCGGGTTGGAACCGGGACCCCACCCAGCCCGCGGTGACCACCAGCAGCTGGACGGCCGCCCACCCCGTGAGGAGCACGGCGGCCACGGCGACGACCCGGCGACGCAGGTACACCCGGCGGGACCGGCGAGCGGACGACCGCTGCCGGCGCACGGCGGCCCGGCCACCGGGGAGCACGACCAGATGGGGTGTGCCGGTACGGGCCGGACGGGAGGGGGCGGAGCTGGAGGGGAACACGAGTGCTGCCATGGCGACATCTTCCTCACGGGGTGTGACAGGAACGGGCGGGACCCATCCCCGTCTCGGGTCGGGCGATCTGCTAGAACGCCCGTACGGAGAACATCCAGACGAACGAACCGGTGTTCGTCGGCCCGATCATGGTGACACGCACACCCGTTCTGGTCAAGACGAACGCCTGTTTGCACGAACGGGCTCCGCGAGGTACGCTCCGAACGAGTGTTCCGTCCCCCTGGGCGGGCCCGACCACCACCGGAAGAGATCACCACCGGCAACAGAAAGGGGTGCCGCGATGAACAAGCGGCCTTCATCCCGACAGCTGCAGATCCTCGAGTACATCGAGCGCAGCGTGCGAGACCGTGGGTTCCCGCCCTCCGTGCGCGAGATCGGCGAAGCGGTGGGGCTCACCTCGCCGTCCACCGTCCACACCCATCTCAAGGCCCTGCAGCGCATGGGCTACCTCAAGCGCGACCCGTCCAAGCCGCGGGCCATCGAGGTCCGCTACGACCCGAACTCGGGCAAGGCGATGGAGCGCCGCCCCGTCGGCTACGTCCCCCTCGTGGGCGATGTCGCCGCCGGCACCGACGTCCTCGCCCAGCAGAACGTCGAGGAGATCTACCCGCTGCCGTCCGACTTCACCGGCGAAGGGGAGCTCTTCATGCTGCGCGTCCGGGGCGACTCGATGATCGACGCCGGCATCCTCCACGGCGACTACGTGGTGGCCCGCACCCAGAACACGGCGTTCCCCGGTGAGATCGTGATCGCCGGGATCCCGGGGGAGGAGGCCACCGTGAAGACGTTCGCCTACGAGGGCGACCAGGTGAAGCTGATCCCGGCCAACCCGACCATGGAGCCGATGGTGTTCGACCGCAAAGAGGTCACCGTCTTCGGCAAGGTGGTCACGGTCCTGCGCCGGCTCTGATCCGGGTCCACGCGTCGGTGGCCGGCCCCGTCGGGCCGGCCACCAGACCGTCGGGGCGTGACGCCCCGGAGCGACGCCGTCAGAGCTTGGCCAGCGCCTCGGCGTAGCGCTCCGGCTCCCGCGCCGTGCCGATCCCGCCCGAGGCGAAGGTGTCCACGACCGTGCCGTCGGCGCCGATCAGGAACGACGCCCGCTCGGCGCACCCGAGGGTGTCGTTGAACACGCCGTAGGCCTTGGCCGCCTCGCCGTGGGGCCAGAAGTCCGACAGCACCGGGAACGTGTAGCCCATCTGCTCGCTCCACACCTTCTGGGAGTTCTTGCTGTCGCACGACACGGCCAGCACCTGGACGCCGGCCGCCTCGAACTGGCTGAAGTCGTCCCGGATGCGGCACAGCTCGCCCTCACAGATGGCGGTGAACGTGAACGGGTAGAACACCAGCAGCACCGGGGTTCCCCGGAAGCTGCTGAGGGTCACCACCTCGCCTGCGGTGTTCTTGAGTGCGAAGTCGGGGGCCTCCTGGCCGATCTCGATCCCCATGACGGGTGTGCTCCTTGCCGTGTGGTCCGGGCCCGCGGCGCCGGATCGTCGCCCGCCGGTCGGTCGGGTCGGCGTGAGCCTACCGGCGAGGGGCGGGCGGGACGCCCGCCCCGGTCAGCAGCCGGCGCAGGGCGTCGTGCACGCGGACCAGCGCCGGTCCGTCGACCCATTCGCCGGCGGTGTGGGCGAGCGCCGAGTCGCCGGGGCCGAAGTTGGTGGACGGCACGCCGAGCGCGGCGAACCGGGCCACGTCGGTCCAGCCGTACTTGGCCGACACGGCGAGCCCGTTGTCCTCCACCAGCGACTGCAGCAGCGGGTGGGTCAGCCCCGGGGGCGCGCCCGCGGCGACGTCGACGACCCGGACCGTGTCGTCCGGTTCGAGGACCGGCGCCAGCAGCTCGCGGACGAAGGTCTCGGCCTGCTCCGGGGTCCGGTCGGGCGCGAACCGGTGGTTCAGGGTCACGGTGGCCCGGTCGGGCACGACGTTGGCGGCCACGCCGCCGGCCACCAGCACCGCCTGCAGGGCCTCCCGATAGGTGCAGCCGTCGATCTCGGGCTCCCGCCCCGGCCAGGCGTCCACGACGGCGAGCAGCCGGCCCAGGCGGTGGACGGCGTTGCGTCCCATCCACGGGCGGGCGGTGTGGGCCCGCTCCCCCACCAGCTCCACCTCCAGCCGCAACGTGCCCTGGCACCCGGCTTCGATGGAGGCGCCGGTGGGCTCGCCCAGGATGGCCACGTCGGCGGCCAGGAGGTCGGCTCGGGCCGTGGCCAGCTCCAAGAGCCCGCTCTCGGCGGCCGCGATCTCCTCCCGGGCGTAGAACACGTAGGTGACGTCGACGACGGGCGCGTCGACCGTGGTGGCCAGGGCCAGCATCACGGCCAGCCCGCCCTTCATGTCGGACGCCCCCAGCCCGGCGACCCGGTCGCCCTCCCGCACGGCCCGCTCGTTGCCGTTGGCCGGCACCGTGTCGGTGTGGCCGGCGAGCAGCACCCGCTGGGCCCGGCCGAGGTCGGTCCGGGCCACCAGGTTGTCGCCGACCCGGTCGACGCCCAGCCACGGCACGGCCCGGAGCCGCGTCTCGATGTGGGCGACGATGGCGGTCTCGTCCCGGCTCGGCGACGGGATGTCGATGAGCTCGGCGGTGAGGGCGAGCAGCTCCTCGGCGCCGGTTCCGGCCGGCGGACCCCCCGGGGCATCCATCTCAGGTGGTGGCGCCGTGGTCCCGGAGCACGTCGTTGAGGTGGGTCTTGTCGTGGCGCTCGCCCTCGGTGAGCCGCTTGAGGACGAGGATGCAGGGGAGGCCGAAGGTGCCACCGGGGAAGTCCTTCGACCGGGTGGCCGACACCGCGACCGACCACGGCGGGACGAAGCCCCGGCTGAGCTCCTCGCCGGTGGCGGCGTCGATCACCGGGATGGTGCCGCTCAGGATGCAGCCGGCGCCCAGCACGGCCCCGGCCCCGACCCGCGCCCCGTCGACCACCATGCACCGGCTGCCGATGAAGGCCTCGTCGCCGATCATGATGGGGGCCGCCTGCGGGGGCTCGAGGACGCCGCCGATGCCGACGCCGCCCGACAGGTGGACGTTGGCACCGATCTGGGCGCACGAACCGACCGTGGCCCAGGTGTCGACCATCGTGTTGGCCCCGACGTGGGCACCGATGTTGACGTAGCTCGGCATCATCACCACCCCCCGGTCGAGGAACGCCCCGAACCGGGCCGATGCACCCGGCACGACGCGCACCCCGCGGCTGGCGTAGTCGGTCTTGAGCGGGATCTTGTCGGCGTACTCGAAGGGCCCGAGCTCGATGGTCGACATCTGCGACTGCTTGAAGTACAGGAGGATCGCCTGCTTGAGCCACTGGTGCACGACGACGTCGCCCGACCCGTCGGCGGCCCACTCGGCCACCCGTGCCGCGCCGGTGTCGAGGAGCGTGATGGCCTCGAAGATGGCCCGGTTGGCGTCCGCGTCGTCGGGCGCGAGCTCGGTGCGTCGACTCCAGAGGTCTTCGATCGTTGCCTGCAGATCAGCCATGGCCGGCCACGCTAGTGCGCGACGGCGAAGGAGCGGCACGCCGTTCGGCGGCCCGATCGACCGGTCAGGCCGCCGCCGACCGCCGGCGCCGCGTCGTGACGAACAGGGCCACCGCACCGCCGACGGGGAGGACGACGAGAGGCAGCAGGGCCTGGGGGGTGTTGAGCCAGGTGGTGCTGAGCTTGCGACCCACGGCGACCGACCCGCTGGTGACCGGCCCGTAGCGGTCGGGGTCGAAGGTGCCCGACGCCAT
>JAKOVR010000089.1 GCA_029782025.1 Actinomycetes bacterium
GGCCCCGAGGGGCACGGTGCTCATGTTCTCCACGCCGCAGGCCAGCACGACGTCCTCCGCACCGGAGGCCACGAGCGAGATGGCGAGATTCATGGCCTGCTGCGACGAGCCGCAGGCGCTGTCGACCGTGGTGGCGGCCACCTCCATCGGGAGGCCGGCGGCCAGCCATGCGTTGCGGGTGATGTTGCCCGACTGGGCGCCAACCTGGTCGATGCAGCCGCCCACCACCTGACCGATGATCGACGGGTCGACGCCGGCCCGCTCGATCACTGCCCGCTGGACGGGGCCGAGCATGTCGATCGGATGGGTGTGGGCGAGGCTGCCGTTCTTGCGGCCCACGGCGCTGCGGCCGGCCTCGACGATCACGACGTCGCGCATCGTGGTTCCCCCTTGTGCTGTGCGGTCGGCGCCACGATAACCCCGGTGGTCCACGCTGTTGCCATGGGTGGGCGCAGGGTCCGGCGGCAGGTCGGCGGGGCTGGCCCGACGACGACGGCGTGGCACCCTGGGGGGATGGCTCCCCACAGCGCCGGCATCCTGCTGTACCGGCGCACCGACGCCGAGGCGGCGCCGGGTCTCTCGGGGTCGTCGGGGTCATCGGGGTCGGCATCGGATGCGCCGGCGGTCGAGGTGCTCATCGTGCACCCGGGGGGACCGTTCTGGAAGGGCAGGCAGGAGGGGGCGTGGTCGATCCCCAAGGGCGTGATCGACCCGGGCGAAGACCCCGAGATGGCCGCCCGCCGCGAGTTCGAGGAGGAGCTCGGCTCACCGCCGCCGCCCGGCGAGGCCATCGATCTCGGCACCGTCCGCCAACGGGCCGGCAAGGTCGTGCACGCCTTCGCCCTCGAGGGCGATCTCGACGTGGGGACCGTCGTCAGCACCACCATCGAGGTCGAGCTGCGGCGGGGCTCGGGCCGCACGGTGCTGGTCCCCGAGATCGACGAGGCCCGGTGGTGCCGCCCCGAGGAGACGCGCCGCCTGCTGGTGCCGGCCCAGGCCGAGCTGGTCGACCGCCTGCTGGCCCGGCTCGGCTCCTCCTGACCCCGGGTTCCCGTGGGTGCGGATTGGT
>JAKOVR010000092.1 GCA_029782025.1 Actinomycetes bacterium
ACGACCAGGGGCTGTCGACCGTGACCAGGCCACGAAGGGTCGAGGCCCGGTTCGTCGAGAGTTCGTCGTCGATCGGCATCGGCCCACCCTACGAGCCGGCACGCCGCGGGCTCAGCCGTGGGGCGTGCCGCTCGTCGCTTCCCGCCACAGCTGCCGGAGGACATCGACGTCGGCGTCGAACCCCTCGTCCCGACCCCACCGCAACGCTCGCGGCGCGTCCAGGGCCCACCGGAAGCGAACGCCGTCGTCATCGGTGGCCTCCACGATCACCACACGGGCGAACCACCGAGGAGCCACCGAGACGGATTCGATCATGCCCAGGCCAGGGGGGCGCACCGACCACCGCCGCCGCAACGATTGGGCCCCGCGGATCCGGGACGCCGACACGGTGGTCGGGGTTCCCGACAGCCGGACGTTGGCCACAGCGGCGAGCCAGTAGAAGGCCACCCAGACCAACACCGGGGCCACCATGACCGGCCTCGAGCGGATGACGCCCACGGCGACCCAGGGGATGAACGGCAGCATCTTCGCCGCCTGGTAGCGGCGGGAGGGGCGGAACGTGACCGACCGCTCGGGCATCGATCCACGGTACCGACCGCGCCATCGCTGCGCCGCGGGTCGCCCGTCAGGTCCGGTGGAAGGCGGGGCTGGTCGCCCCGTCGGGGATGCCCGCGAGCGGCTGGGCCAGGTCGGCGGTCGTGGGGCCCACCGCCTCGGCCACCGGTGCCAGAGCGGCGAGGTCGACCCCGTAGACCCGGGCCGCGGTCTCGCCGAGCACGGCCCGGCGCTCGGCGTCGGTCCACCCGGCGAAGGTGAAGCGGAGCGAGTCGCGGCTGTGGGGGAACGTGCCTTCCAGGTGGGGGTAGTCGCTGCCCCACATGAACCGGTCGATGCCCACCTCCCGCATGACGGCGGCATCGGACGGCGCCGGGAAGCTGGCCCCCACGAAGCAGTTCTCGGCGAACACCTCGCTGGGCCGGCGGCGGACCTCGAGGCTGGTGGGGCCGAGCTCGCCGCCGAAGCGACCGGCCACGATCGAATCGTGGATCGAGTCCATGCGGGCCAGCACCTCGGGCACCCAGGCCGAGCCCTGCTCGGTGAGCACGAGCACCAGCTCGGGGTGGCGGTCGAACACCCCGGAGAGCACGAGGTGCCACAGGGCGCGGTTGGCGTAGAAGCCGACCTCCATGATGTACATGACCATCGACGCCGGGTGCCGGCCCATGTCCGGCACGGCCGACCCGCCGCCGTGGTGGGTGACGGGCTGACCCAGCTCGTTGCACGTCTGCCAGATCGGCTCGTAGGCCGGCGAGAAGAGCGGGTCGAGGGTGTTGGGGGCCACGCCGGGCAGCAGCACCCCGCGCATGCCGTGCTCGGCGCCCCACCGGATCTCGGCCACGGCATCGTCGACGTCGTTGAGCAGGATCTGGGTGAGCCCGATGCGGCGGTGGGGGAAGGCGGCCACGAAGTCGGCCAGCCACCGGTTGTGGGCCCGGATGCCGGCCTGGCGCAGCTCGTAGTCCTCCCGGGTGACGGGCGCCGGGGCGATCACCACCCCGGTCGGGAAGAACGGGGGCACGGTGTTGGGGAAGAGCACCTCGGCCGCCACCCCGTCGGCGTCGAGGTCGCCGTTTCGGCGGGCGTCGTCCCAGTTGCGCGACCGGGTGTCGTCCTGCAGGTCGCGGAACGGGTTCTTGTAGCGGCCCCGCCACTCGTCGAACCGGTCGCGGAAGGCCGGGTCGAGGTACTCGCGGTACTGCTCGTGGTTGCCGCCGGCGTGGCAGTCCGACGAGATCACGGTGACGTGGTCGCTCATAGAACCTGTTCTAGTTCATCCTCCCCCGTCGTGCGACCGAGGAGCTTGGCGGCCAGGGCCACGGCCTTCACCACCACCACGCCGGCGATCTGGAGCACCAGGGCCACGAAGAACAGGAGGACCCCGAGCGGCCGGTAGGCGTCCCGCCCGATCAGCTCCGTGCTGAGCCGCCCGACGACCAGCGCCGGCACGACGGCCACCACGCTCAGCACCACGGTGACGACCCCGAGGGTGGCCCGCTGCCCGAGGGAGAGGCCGTGCACCGTCAGCCCCACCAACCGGGCCGGCACGCCGACGAAGAGGACGAGCTCGAGCGTCACGACGCCGGTGATCTGGACCAGCACCGCCCACCGGTCCGAGGGCAGG
>JAKOVR010000108.1 GCA_029782025.1 Actinomycetes bacterium
GCGTGCGGCTGGGTCGGGGCACACGGTATTGCCTTTGGAATGAGGTTTCAAGGGGTCGAAGAAATGTTTTCTGTGACACTTGACCACGACTTGACGGGGTGTTGATGTGACCACTGAACGTGAAATTCGCCGCCCGCTGGTGATCGGGCACCGGGGAGCTTCCTCGGTTTTCCGGGAGAACACGGTCGAGGCCTTCCGCGGTGCGGCCACGTTGGGTGCTGACTGGGTGGAGCTCGACGTCCGGCTCACCGCCGACGGCGTCCCGGTCGTGCACCACGATCCGACAATCGAGGATGTCGAAACCGGACCGCTGGTGATCGCGGAGCGTGACCGGACCGACCTCCCCCCGTGGGTCTCGACCCTGGCCGACGCGCTAACTGCATGCGAACAACCGGGGGCCCGGTCCGGTCGGCCCCTCGGGGTGAACGTGGAGATCAAGTCCTGGCCGACCGAACCCGGCTACGACCCGGATCACACCCGGCTGCCGGTCATCCTCGCCGTGGTCGCCGCCCACCTCTCGCCGGAGCGGACCCTCGTGAGCTCCTTCGACGGCGCCCTCCTCCGGGCCGTGCGCCGCCTGGCCCCCGCGCTGCCCACCGCCCTGCTCGTCTTCGAGCACGCCGCCGCCGTCGACGCGGTGGCCGTGGCGGCCGACGCCGGTCACGTCGCCCTCAACCCCTACCACGAGGACGTCACCGCCGAGGTCGTGGCCGCCGCCCACGCCCGGGGTCTGGCCGTGTACCCGTGGACCGTCGACGACCCCGCCCGGATGGCCGCGCTCCTCGACGACGGCGTCGACGGCCTCATCACCAACGTGCCCGACGTCGCCGCGGCGGTGGTCGACGGCCGGGGGTAGCGTGCCGGCCATGCCCGCGTCCCCGCCGCCGCTCGCCCGCGACCGCCTCGCCGTCTACGGCCGGGAGTGCCTCCTCGCCGGCCACCTCATCGACCGGGCCGGCATGCCCGAGCTCATGGGCCGCTTCGGCGTCGACGCCATGCGCGACGTCGCCATCGACGAGTGGATGGGGGCGTCGCCGGTCTACACGCGGCGCACCCAGCAGCTCCTCGGCTTCGGCGGCGACAGCGTCGAGACCATCTTCAAGGGCATGCAGTTCGACGTGGGGGCCCCGCCGCAGTTCCTCGACTTCCGCTACACGGTGCACGACCACGACCACGGCGAGTTCCGGCTCGACCACTGCGGCGCGCTGATGGATGTCGAGCCCATGGGTGAGGAGCTGGTGCTCACGATGTGCCACGCCATCGAGGACCCCACCTTCCCGGCCACCGCGTGCGCGTCCAACCCGCGGGCCGTGGTGCTGCCGGTCCACCGCCCGCCCCGCGTGCCCGCCGACCGCCACCCCCACTGCCACTGGACGGTGGAGATCCGTCCCGACGGGCCGGCGGCCGAGGAGCCGCCCGGCGCGTTCTGGGTGGCGGCCACCGAGGCCGGGCAGCAGCCCGTGCCTGCCGTCGCCGCCGACGATCCCGACGCCGCCGACGGCGACACCGCCTACCACGGCCCGGTCGACTCGGACCTCCGGCTGGAGCGGTTCTCCACCGCCACGCTGCGGGCCCTGGCCGACGAGGTCGCGCTCCAGGGCCACCTGCTCGTGCTGTCGTTCCTCCACGCCGTCGACGAGCGCTTCGGGGGCGACGCCGCGGTGGAGCTCGGCCGCAAGCAGTTCATCGGGGTGGCCGGGGTGGTGGCCATGCGCCTGGCCCGCGCCTTCGGCACCGGCGACCCGCTGGCCGACCTCGCCCTCGTCCTCGACCTGCACCCCGCCTTCCGGCCCCGCTCCTACGTGGGCTGGTCGGTCACCCTCGACGCTGACGCCGGGCAGGTGGTGGTGGCCCTGGCCGACTGCCCGGCCACGGCCGAGCCGTCGGGCTTCTGCTGGCCCGCCCTCCTCGCCGCCGGCGGGGCCGAGGCCCTGGCCCCCCTCGACGCCATCGTCACCGCCGTCGACCCCACCGCCCGGGCGACGGCCCTCGCCGCGCCGGCGGGGGCGCGGGCGGCGTGGGCCGTGACCCTCGGCCACCCGCCGGCCGACGAGCCGGCCGAGGTGACCCTCACCAAGTTCTCCACGGGCGCCGAGTTCGTGTTCCGGTGAGCCCCGACGGCGTCGACGCCCTGCTCGCCGAGCTCCGCCGGCAGCGGGCGTTCGACGCGGCCGAGGTCGTGGCGGCCAAGGTCGGCCGGCTGGTGGGGTGGTTCGCGGCCGAAGGGCTCGACGCCGCGGTGGTCGGGCTGAGCGGCGGCGTCGACTCCGCCGCCGTCCTCGCCCTCCTCGACCGCGCCGCCCGCCAGCCCGGCTCGCCGTTGCGTCGCGTCGTGGCCGTGGTGGTGCCCATCGAGGGCCCGGGGGCCACAGGCCAGGCCGCCGCCGCCGACCGGGCCCGGCGGGTCGCCGCCGCCTTCGGGGTCGAGGCCTGGACCGTGCCCCTCGCCGCCGGCCACGCCGGCCTCCTCGACGCGCTGGCCGCGGCCAGCCGCACCCCGCCCGACGGGTGGGTCGCCGGCCAGGCGCTGGCGGTCGAGCGCACGCCGGTGCTCTACGGCGCCGCCGCCCTCCTGCAGGCCCAGGGCCACCGCTCGGTGGTGGTGGGCACCACCAACCGCGACGAGGGCGCGTACCTCGGGTTCTTCGGCAAGGCCTCCGACGGGATGGTCGACCTCCAGCCGCTCTCCGACCTCCACAAGGCCGAGGTGCGGGCCGTCGCCACGCGGCTCGGGGTCCCGGCCGAGGTGCTGGCCGCCGCCCCCACCGGCGACCTGTGGGACGGCCGCACCGACGCCGAGGTGATCGGCGCCGGCTACGACGACGTGGAGCTGGTGCTCCGGCTGCGCGAGCTCGGGCGCGACCCGCAGGCCGTCGCCGCCGCCATGCCGCCAGCCGACGCGGCGCGCCTGGAGGCGGCGGCGGCCGCGGTGGCCCGCCACCACGCCCGCAACGCCCACAAGTACCGGGTGGGATCGCCGGCCGTCCACCTCGACGTGCTGCCCCGCGGC
This sequence comes from Actinomycetes bacterium, assembly GCA_029782025.1. Lineage (GTDB taxonomy): Bacteria > Actinomycetota > Acidimicrobiia > Acidimicrobiales > Acidimicrobilacustridaceae > JAKOVR01. The sequence goes on from JAKOVR010000108.1 coordinate 3,011, forward strand.
GTGCCCGGCGGCTGGCCCGACGAGGTGCTGGCCGGCCGGGGCGAGCACCCGCCCGACCCGGCCGTCGTCCCCGGCGCGTGGTCGCCGCCCGACCGGCTCGCCGCCCTCGACCCCGCCGCGGTGGGCGGGCCGTGGCCGACGATCGTGGACCATCCCGCCGGGGTCCGGATCGTCGACGGCGTGCTCACCCCGGACGACTGCGCCCGGCTCGCCGCCGCCCTCGACGGGGCGCCGCTCGAGCCCGTCGGGGTCACCGGCACGCGGGCCTCGGCCGGCGTCGGCTCGCACCGCGCCACCGCCTTCTCGCCCCCGCTGGCCGCCGCGCTGTGGGCCCGACTCGCCCCGGCCGTGCCGTCGGTGCGGTTCCTCGGCCCGGCCGATCCCACCGACTGGTTCGCCACCGCCGACCGGCCCGGCCACCGCACCTGGCGGGTGGTCGGCCTCAGCCCCGTGCTGCGGTTCATGCGCTACGAGCGGGGCGGGCACCACCTCGTGCACCACGACGCCGGCTTCGACTACGGCGACGGCCGGCGCACCCTCTCTTCCGCCGTGTTCTTCCTGACCACCGCCGGGCCCGGCGAGGGCGGCGAGCTGCGCCTTGTCGACGGCGGGCAGGACCACCTCCCCGTGTGGGCCCGCGACCACGACGACTGGGACCGGCCGACCGAGCCCCACGAGGTGCGGGCCGCCGTCGCGCCCGTGGCCGGGCGGGTGGCCCTCTTCGACCACCGCCGGGCCCACGACGTGGCCCCGTGGGCCGGGGCGGCACCGCGGGTGGTCATCCGGGCCGACGTGGTCTACGAGGCCGTGCCCGACGGGCGCGGGGCCGACCCCCCGCCGCCGCCCAAGATCGCCCGCGACCCGTACCTGGCCGAGGTGGCGCGGCGCTGGGGGAGCGCGGCGGCCTACGACGCCGGGTTCTTCGACGACGACGACCCCGACGACGCCCCGCTCGACGACGTGGGCTGGCTCTGCACCCCGGTCGACCACGTCCGCCGCGCCCTGGCCGCCGGCCCGCCGGCCGGCACGGCCGGGCCACCCGTCGTCCTCCTGGCCACCGGTGGGTTCCATCCCGTGCACGACGGCCACCTCGAGCTGCTCCGCCGGGCCCGGGCCGACGCCGCGGCGGCGGGGTGGTGGGTGGTCGGCGGGTACCTCTCGCCCGGCCACGACCAGTACCTGGCCCGCAAGTGGGGCGCCGGGGTGCCGCCGGCGTCGGCCCGGCTGGCCGCGGTCGAGGCCGCGCTGGCGGCCGCCGACGAGGACGGCTGGCTGGCCGCCGACCCGTGGGAGGCCCACCACCGTCGCGTCGCTGTCAACTACACCGACGTCACGGCCCGCCTGACCGCCTACCTCCGTCACCACCTCGACCCCCGCCTCGAGGTGGCCTTCGTGTGCGGCGGCGACAACGCCCGCTTCGCCCTGGCCTTCGCCCCGCGGGGCCGGGCCGTGGTCGTGGGCCGCCCCGGCCCCGACTGGGAGGCCGAGTGGGAGCGGTGGCGGCTCGACCCCCGGGTGGCCCCCGCCATCGCCGCCGGCCGGATCTGCTTCGCGTCGGGCGACCACCCGGCCGCATCGCGCGCCCTCGACCCCGGGCTGGTCGACCCGGCCGCCGCCCCGACCCCGGCCCGGGTGGGCGTGCGCCTCGAGGGGCCGGCGGTCGCGGCGCCGCTCGGCCTCGACGGCCCGGCGTGGCGGCGCTTCCAGGACGGCCTGCTGGCGCTCCTCAGCGAACGGGTCGAGCCCGTGCCCCTCCCGCCGTCGGCGCCGCCGGCGGGGCCCGTGCTCAGCCTCGACCCCCTCGTCCCCGGCACCGTCGACCTGGGCGTGAGCCGCGTGTTCGACCTGGGCGGTGGCCGCTTCCTCGGCCATGCCGCCCGCCCCGGTTGGCCCCCGCTGGCCGAGCAGCTCGCCGCCGTGCCACCGGGCCGGTGGGTGCTGGTGGACGACGACCGCGCCACCGGCGGGACGCTGGCCTTCGTGCGCGCCGCCCTGCCGTCCGGCGTCACCGTGGCGGCCGAGCGCGCTGGCGTCGACCGGGCCGCCGCCGGTCTCGACGACCTCCTCGACAGCCGCGACTTCCTGCCCGGCACCGCCGACGGCGGCCTGGTGGTGCGCCTTCTCGACGGCGCCCTCGGGCGCGTCCCCTACCTGCTGCCCTACGTCGATCCGGCGGTGCGGTGCGGCCTCGGCGGCGCCGGCATCGTCGGCTGGTGCGCCGCGGTGTGGGACCTCGCCGCGTCGGTGCTCGACCCCACCGGGGTGCGGGTCGCCGACCTCGCGCCGCCCGCCGCCGCCCCGTTCCTCGCCGCCGGGTGGGCGTCGGCCGACGTCCTCGCCGCGGTGTGCCGCGACCACGCCGAGGCCCTCCGGCGATCGGGCCCGCCGGTCACCCGGCCCGGTAGCGCACCTGCTCCGGTTCGCCGGTGACGTCCCGCAGCACGATCGGCACCGCACCGAAGAGCCGGCCCAGCGCGGCCCGCACCGAGGCCTCGGCCCGGTCGATCTCGCCTGGCGCCGCTGTCCCGATCCACTGCACCCCCACGTCGAGGGCGCCGGCGTCGTCCTGGTGGACGTGGGAGCGGGCGAGGGGGAGGCCGGTCAGGGCCACCGTGACGTCGATGGTGTTCACGGCGCGGCCGTCGGCCGAGCGGAAGGCCACCGGGGCCCGGCCCTCGAGGCCGAGCAGCACCGTGCGCCCGCCGGCCTCGCCCCGGGCGGCGTGGTCGCCGGTGCGGTAGCGCAGCAGCGGGAAGGCCGGGTTGAACCCGCCGGTGAGCACCACCTCGCCGCGCTCCCCGTCGGGCACCGGCCGGCCGTCGGGGTCGAGGATCTCCACGTGGAGGCGGGGCTGGAGCACGACGTGCCCGCGGCCGGGCACGGCGGCGGCGATCGGCCCCGCCTCGGTCATGCCGTAGACGTCGATGGCCGGGCAGCCGAACCGGGCTTCGAGGGCGTCGCGGGCGCCGTCGGTCAGGGTCATGGCCGACGACAGGAGGGCGGTGGGCCGGACGGTCACGGGCAGCTCGGCCAGGTGGGCGAAGGCCACCGGGTCGCCGGTGAGCACCTCGGGGTCGAGGGCGTCGATGAACCCGGCCACGTGGGCCGGGTCGCGCCAC
>JAKOVR010000123.1 GCA_029782025.1 Actinomycetes bacterium
GGCGAGCGCTACGCCATCCTCGGTGACAGCCAGGGTGTGGTGGCGCTCGACCGTTCGACCGGGGCCATCGTCGCCGAACGCACCGGCTCCGACACCATCGGTCCGCCGGCCACCGACGGCGACCGGGTGTGCCTGGCCTCGTACGGTCCCGTCGCCGACAGCCCGGTCCGGCTGGGGCCGCCGGGCTCCAATCCGGGCACCGCGCCCGGCACGGCGCCCGGCACCACGCCGGGCACGACCCGTCGCCCGCCGCCGGCGACCAGCGAGCCGACGATCGCCTGCCTCGTGCCGGGCTGACCCGCTCCAACATCTCGCCCCGCCGCCGGGCCGGCCGGTAGCGTTCGCCCACCATGACGCTGAAGTTCGGGACCGACGGGGTACGGGGCCACGCCGACGAGTTCGCCGACGCCTTCGTGATCGCCCTGGGCCAGGCCGCCGCCCGGGTCCTCGGGGGCCGGCGGTTCGTGCTCGGCCGGGATCCACGGGAGAGCGGGCCGCGGATCGCCGCCCTGCTCGAGGAGGGTCTGCGTCGGGAGGGCGTCGAGGTCGAAGAGCTCGGGGTCGTGCCCACGCCGGCGGTGGCCTGCATCACCCGGGAAGAGGGGATCGCCGGGGCGATGATCTCGGCGTCCCACAACCCCTACACCGACAACGGCATCAAGTTCTTCGCCGCCGGCGGGACCAAGCTCTCCGACGAGGTGGAGGAGCGGTTCGAGGCCGAGGTAGCCACCCTCGTGGCCGCCGCCACCCTCGATGCCCCCGCGCCGGCCGCCGCCCCGGCGCCGGTCGATGCCGCCCGCGTCGCCCGGTACGAGGCCGCGGTCGCCGCCTCGATCGACGGTCGCCGCCTCGACGGCCTCACCGTCGTCGTCGACTGCGCCAACGGGGCCGCCTCCGACGTCGGGCCCCGCGTCCTGCGGGCCCTCGGCGCCGAGGTCGTGGTGATCAACGCCGAGCCCGATGGCCGCAACATCAACGCCGACTGCGGCTCCACCCACCCCACCGCCCTCCGGGACGCGGTCGTGGCCCACGGCGCGATGTGCGGCCTGGCCTTCGACGGCGACGCCGACCGGGTGCTCGCCGTCGACGAGCACGGCGACCTGGTCGACGGGGATCAGCTCATCGCCATGTGCGCGGTCGACCGTCACCGACGGGGCCTCCTGGCCGGCGACACCGTGGTGGTCACCGTGATGTCCAACCTGGGCTTCCGGCTGGCCATGCAGGCCCACGGCATCACCGTCGTCGACACCAAGGTCGGCGACCGCTACGTCCTCGAGGCCCTCGAGGCCGGCCGCTACTCGCTCGGGGGTGAGCAGAGCGGCCATGTGATCTTCCGTGACCTCGCCACCACCGGCGACGGCCTGCTCACCGGCGTGCAGGTGCTCGACCTCCTCGTCCGCGCCGGCCAGCCGCTGTCGGCGCTGGCCGCGGTCATGGACCGGCTCCCCCAGGTCCTCGTCAACGTGCGGGTCAGCCGGCGGGGGATCGACGGCGCCGCCCTCGTGGCCGACGAGATCGCCCGGGCCGAGACCGAGCTCGGCGCCACCGGCCGGGTGCTGGTGCGGTCGAGCGGCACGGAGCCGCTGGTGCGGGTCATGGTGGAGGCGGCCAGCGGGGCGCAGGCGGCGGAGGTGGCCGACCGGTTGGCGCGGGCGATCGAGGCCGCCGCACCGGGCGCGTAGCCCCGCGCCACTAGACTCCTCCCTTCAGCTCGTGGTCCGGCAGCGTGGCCGGCGCCGTCTCCCCCGAAGGAGCTCCGCCCCCATGTGCGGCATCATCGCCATCGCCCGGCGCCGCAGTGCGCGCCCGGCGCCCACGCCCACCGAGGTCGTCGCCCTGGTCGACGGCGCCCCTGCCGCTTTGGCCGCCGCGCTCGGCCGGCCCGACCCCGCCGCCGCGCTGCTGGCGGTCGCGGCCGACCTCGCCGCCGCCGACCGCCTCCTCCGGGGCGTCCCCGGCCTGCAGGCGCTCCTCGGCGACCGCGTCCTGGAGGCGTCGCTGCGCACCACCATGGCGGCGGTGTGGGACGGCGTCGCCGGCATCGAGGCGGCGCTCGACGACGAGCACGGCGCCCCGTCGCCCCTGGCCGAGCACCTCGAGGCCATCAACGCCGCCCTGATCGCCGTCAAGGACGCGGCCTGGGCCATCGACCGCGACCGCCTCCGCACCCTCGTCGCCGTGGCCGAGCTCCTCGGCGACGGTGCGGTCGCTCCGAGCCTCGCCGCGGTGGAGGGCTACCTGTCGATCCAGCAGGCCCTGTCCGCGCTCGACCGGCTCGAGGTGCGAGGGCGCGACAGCGCCGGTCTCTCGGTGCTCGTGCGCGACCACGGGCTCGACCTCGACGCCCCGGCGATCGCCGCCGCCATCCACGCCCGGGCCGCCGATCCGCTGTTCACCAGCGCGTCGGTCCGCACGCCGGAAGGGCACCTGAGCTTCGTGTTCAAGGCCTCGGCCGAGATCGGGGAGCTCGGCGACAACACCCGCGCCCTGCGCGCCGCGATCCGCGACGACGACCTGCTCCGTCAGGCGCTGGCCCACCCCGCCGCCCGCACCCTCGTGCTCGGCCACACCCGGTGGGCCAGCGTCGGCATCATCAGCCAGCCCAACGCCCACCCGCTGAACTCCGAGGAGCTCGACGGCGCCGAGGGTCCGTACGTCACCGCCGTCCTCAACGGCGACGTCGACAACTTCGCCGACCTGAAGGCCAACGACGGGCTGCGCATCCCGGCCGAGATCACCACCGACGCCAAGGTGATCCCCACCCTCACGTCGCGGGCGATGCGCGACGGCGTCGACGCCATCGAGGCGTTCCGGACCACGGTCAACCGGCTGGAAGGCTCTGTGGCCATCGCCGCCAGCTGCGCGGCCACGCCCGACGACCTCTACCTCGCGCTTCGGGGGAGCGGGCAGGCCCTCTACGTCGGCGTGGCCGACGACCTGTTCGTGGTGGCCAGCGAGCCCTACGGCGTGGTCGAGGAGACGGCCACCTACCTGCGCATGGACGGCGAGACCCCAGCCGATCCCGACAACCCCACCGCATCGCGGGGTCAGGTGATCCGCCTGCGGGCCGACGCCGCCGGCGCCGTGGAGGGGATCGAGCGCTGGTCCTACGACGGCACGCCGCTGCCGGTCCGGCCTACCGACCTGGCCACGGCGCAGATCACCACCCGCGACATCGACCGGGGGTCGGCGCCGCATTTCCTGCTGAAGGAGATCGGCGAGGCGCCGAGCTCGTTCCGCAAGACGCTGCGGGGCAAGCTCGTGGAGGCGGCCGACGGCAGCGGGCTCACGGTGGCCCTGCCCCCCGAGTCGCTGCCCGACGTCGTGCGGGTGGCCTTGCGCGAGGGGCGCATCACCCGGGTGTTGGCCATCGGCCAGGGCACCGCCGCCGCCGCCAGCGAGGCCTTCGCCGTGGCGCTGCGGGAGGCCACGGCCGGGTCCGACCTGCTCGTCGACGCCGTCCTGGCCACGGAGCTCTCGGGCTTCTCGGTGCGGGCCGACATGGCCGACACCCTCGTGGTGGCGGTCAGCCAGTCGGGCACCACCACCGACACCAACCGCACCGTCGACATCGTCCGGGCCCGCGGCGCCAAGGTCATCGCCATCGTCAACCGGCGCAACTCCGACCTGACCGACAAGAGCGACGGGGTCGTCTACACCTCCGACGGGCGTGACGTGGAGATGAGCGTCGCGTCCACCAAGGCGTTCTACAGCCAGATCGCTGCGGGGGTGCTGCTCGCCGTCGCCATCGCCCAGGAGGTCGGGCTGTCCTCGACCTACCCGAAGGCCGATGTGCTGGCGGCGATGCGCGGCCTGCCCGACCTGATGGCCCGCACCATGGCCACCCGTCCCGCCCTGGCCGAGGCGGCCCAGCGGTTCGCCATCAGCCGGCGCTACTGGGCCATCGTCGGCAACGGCGCCAACCGGATCGCCGCCCGCGAGGTGCGGATCAAGCTCTCCGAGCTCTGCTACAAGTCGATCGCCTGCGACGCCACCGAGGACAAGAAGCACATCGACCTCTCGGCCGAGCCGCTGATCTTCGTCTGCGCCGCCGGGCTCTCCGGCTCCACCGCCGACGACGTGGCCAAGGAGGTGGCGATCTACCGGGCCCACAAGGCCGCCCCGATCGTGGTGGCCAGCGAGGGCGAGGAGCGGTTCAACGCCGCCCTGCAGGTGGTGTACGTCCCCGAGACCCACCCGTCGCTCGCCTTCGTCCTGTCGGCCATGGTCGGCCACCTCTTCGGCTACGAGGCCGCCCTCGCCATCGACGCGTCGGCCCGGCCGTTGCGCGAGGCGCGGGCCGCCATCGAGGCCGCGGTGTCGGCACTGGCGCCGACGGCCCACGCGGTGGGTGCGGGCGGCGGCGCCGAGCCCGGCGACGTCGAGCCCGACGTGCTCACGCTGCTCCGCCCCCACCTCCAACCCCATGCCGCCCGCTTCTTCGACAGCCTGCGGGCCAGCGACTACGACGGCCACATGGAGGCGTCCACCGCGGTGCGGGTGGCGTCGCTGCTCCGCTACGCCCTCGGGGTCGTGCCCCTCGACCTCTACCAGGTCGAGCACGGCAAGGTCGGCACGCCCTCGGTGGTGGTGGAGGATCTCACCAGCGCGCTCACCAAGGGTATCGAGGAGCTCACCCGCCCTGTCGACGCCATCAAGCACCAGGCCAAGACCGTCACCGTCGGCATCAGCCGGTCCGACGAGACGCTGCTGGAGGCGTCGCTGGTGCAGGCGGTGCTGGCCGCCGGCGTCGCCCGCGACCGGCTCAGCTACGTGGCCCTGCGCAACGTCGCCGTGCTCGACCCCCTCGTCGACGAGGTGCTGGGCTACACCCGCTACCGCATCGAGGGGAGCGTCGAGGTGGCCGACTCGGGCGAGCCCGAGCGGGCCGCCACCATCGCCGTCGTCGACCGGGGCGGCATCGGGCGGGAGCTGGTCAGCCGCACCGAGGAGAACCCGGTGCTCCGGGGCCAGAAGCACCGCGTCGCCTCCGAGCGCCAGGTGCTGCTCGCCCGGGGCCGGGCCGACGGTCGCACCGTCCTGATCGTCCCCGAGGTGAAGGACAACCAGCCCACGGGCCTCACGCTGCTGCACGTGCGGTTGCGGGAGGAGGTGCCGCTGGCCACGCTGCGCACCGTGCTCCAGGGCTACCGGGGCCGGCTGCAGGCCCTGAAGGACGCGGTGACCGAGACCGAGGACTCCTTCCGCGACGATCTGCTCACCACGGTCCCGCTCCTCGATCTGATGACCCAGCCCATCAACGACCTGGCCGAGCGCTGGCGCTCGGCCTGACGTCGGGCCGGTTCGGGGCGAACGGTGGGTGCGACGGACGCGGCCCGGGCCGACGAAGCCGTGCTGGCCGTCGCCGCTGCCGGCCTGCTCGAAGGGGTGGCCGGGGTGGTCGGCCTCGGGGTCGACCTGGTCGAGCTCGACCGGATGGCCACCGTGCTCGAGCGCACCCCCCGCTTCGCCGACCGGGTGTTCACCCCGGCTGAGACCGAGTACTGCCGGGCCCGACGGGACCCCACCGAGCGCTTCGCCGCGAGGTTCGCGGCGAAGGAGGCCACGCTCAAGGCCATGGGCCTCGGGTTGTGGTCGGTGCCCATGACCAGCATCGAGGTGGTGCGCGACGACGAGTCGGGCCAGCCGTCGCTGGTGCTCCACGACGCCGCGGCGGCGGCGGCCTCGGCACAGGGCATCGCCTCGTGGCGCCTCACCATCACCCACACCGACCGCGTCGCCGTCGCTCTGGCGCTGGCCCTCGGGCCCGGCGCCGATCCGGGGGCTTCGTCGGGCTAGCGCCGGCCGCCCTCACGCCGGCCGCCGGCCCGCGCCGGCGAGGGGGCCGCGCCCCCGCCCTGGTTGCGTGCAAGGATCGAGCCGTGATCCCGATCGTGACACCGGCGGAGATGGGTGCGATCGACGCCGCCGCGCCCGAACCGGTGGCCGTCCTGATCGAACGGGCCGGCGCGGCCGTGGCCCGGGCCGTGATCGACGAGCTGGGCGGCACCTACGGCCGGCGGGTGGTGGTCGTGGCCGGCAAGGGCAACAACGGGGCCGACGGGCGGGCGGCGATGCGGCGCCTGGCCCGCCGGGGGGTGCGCGGCACCGTCGTCGACGCCGCCGCGCTGCCGCCCGAGCTCCCCGCCTGCGATCTCGTGGTGGACGCGGCCTACGGCACTGGTTTCCGGGGCACGTTCGCCCCGCCGCCCCTCCCCGTCGATCGGGCCGGCCGCACCGTGCCCGTCGTGGCGGTCGACATCCCGTCGGGGGTTGACGGCACCACCGGCGCCATGGGCGGGGTGCCGTGGGCGGCTCGCCGTACCGTCACCTTCGCCGCCCTGAAGCCCGGGCTGGTGCTCGAGCCGGGCGCCTCCCTTGCCGGCGCGGTGGAGGTCGCCGACATCGGGCTCGACGTGTCGTCGGCCCGCGCCGGGTTGGTGCAGGACGAAGATGTGGCCGGCTGGCTCCCCGAGCCGTCGCCCACCACCCACAAGTGGAAGACCGCGGTGTGGGTGATCGGGGGCAGCCCCGGGCTCGAGGGCGCCGCCGACCTCACGGCCCGGGGGGCCATGCGGGCCGGGGCCGGCTACGTCCGCACCAGCTCGCCCAGCGGTTCGGTGTCGGCCCGCCGACCGGTGGAGGCCGTGAGCACGGTGCTGCCGGCCACGGGGTGGGCCGAGGTCGTCCTGGCCGAGGCTGCCCGCTTCGGGGCGATCGTGATCGGCAACGGGCTCGGCCTCGACCCCGGCCACGCGGCCGAGGTGGCCGAGATCGTCGCCGCCTGCCCCGTGCCCTGCGTGGTCGACGCCGACGCGCTCACCCTGCTCGGCGACCGGGCGGCCGAGGTGTGCGGTCCCACCACCGTGCTCACCCCGCATGACGGCGAGGCCGCCCGGATCGGCGGGGGGAACCGTCCGGGGCCGGACCGCTTCGCCGCCGTCCGGGACCTCGCCGCCCGCACCGGGGCCGTGGTGCTGCTCAAGGGCCCGTGCACCCTCGTGGCCGAGCCGGCCGGGAGCGTGCTCGCCAGCCGGGCCGGCGACGCCCGGCTCGCCACCCTCGGGTCCGGCGACGTCCTGGCCGGCGTGATCGGCGCCCTGTGTGCCCAGGGCCTGGCGCCGTTCCGGGCCGCGGCGGCCGGCGCCGTGGTCCACGGCCGTGCCGGTTCTCTAGGCTGGCGCCGCGGCCTGACCGCCAGCGACCTTCCGGGCCTCGTCCCGGCGGCGCTCTCCGCCATCCTCAGCCCGCCGGCGTGACCGCCGCCTCCGAAAGGCCCCCACCATGCCCCGCACCACCCCGATCGCCGACGTCATGACCACCGACGTGCTCGCGTTCCGGCCCGGCGACAACGTGCGGGAGGCCATGGTGCTGCTCGTCGACCGGGGCGTCGACGCCGGCCCGGTCGTCGACGACGAGCGCGCGGTCATCGGCATGCTCTCGACCGCCGATCTCGTCATCCGCGACGCCCGTCTCCACGTGCCCACCGTGATCAACCTGCTCGGCGTCAACATCGAGCTGCCCCACAAGCAGGTCGACGAGGAGATCGCCAAGGCCCTCGGTGCCACCGTGGGCGAGGTCATGACCCGTGACGTGGTGTCGATCCGGCCCGATGCCACGATCGAGGACGCCGCCACGCTGATGCACGAGAAGGACGTGTCCCGCCTCGCCGTCGTGGACAGCGTCGGCCGCCTGGTCGGGCTCATCGCCCGCGGCGACATCGTGCGCGTCCTCGTGCGCGAGGAGTAGGCCGAGCGTGCGTGCTGCCCGCGCCGACGTCGATCTCGACGCCATCGCCGACAACGTGCGTGCCCTCGCCGCGGCCGTGGCCCCGGCGGGGGTGTGCGCCGTCGTGAAGGCCGACGGCTACGGCCACGGCGCCATCGCGGTGGCCCAGGAGGCGCTCCGGTCCGGCGCCACGTGGCTGGCCGTCGCCCTCGTGGAGGAGGGCGCCGTCCTCCGCAAGGCGGGGATCACGGCGCCGATCCTGCTCCTCAGCGAGCCCCGGCCCGACGACGTCGGCGCGGCGATCCACTGGGACCTGCGGCTCACGGTCTACACCCGCGAGGGGATCGAAGCGGCGGCCGACGCCGCCGCCCAGGAGGAGCGGACGGCCCGGCTGCACCTGAAGGTCAACACGGGCATGAACCGGGTCGGCGCCCGGCCCGCCGACGTGGTGGCGCTGGCCCAGGCCGTCGTCGCCCAACCCGGCGTCGAGCTCGAAGGGGTGTGGACCCACCTCGCCACCGCCGACGAACCCGGCAACCCGTTCGCCGACGAGCAGCTCGACCGCTTCGACGCCGTCGTCGCCGCCCTGGTCGAAGCGGGGATCGACGTGCCGTTGCGCCACGCCGCCAACTCGGCCGGTGCGCTCGACCACCTCCGGTCCCGGTTCGACCTCGTCCGCTGCGGGATCGCCGTGTACGGCATCCCCCCGTCACCGGAGCTGGCCGGGTCGGCCGCCGCCCTCGGCCTGCGGCCGGCCCTCTCGCTCCGGGCCGAGGTGGCCTACGTGAAGACGGTCGACGCGGGCGAGGGCATCTCGTACGGGCAGCGGCACACCTTCGCCGAGCCCCGGGTGGTGGCCACCGTCCCCATCGGGTACGCCGACGGTGTGCCCCGGCAGCTGGCGGCGGCTGGCGGCGAGGTGCTGGTCGGTGGCGAGCGCCGGCCGATCGTGGGCGTCGTGACGATGGACCAGCTGATGGTCGACTGCGGTGCGCCCGGTGCGGCCGCCGTCGAGCCCGGCGACGAGGTGGTGCTGCTCGGCCGGCAGGGGGCCGACGAGATCACCGCCGGGGAGTGGGCCGAGCGCCTCGGCACCATCGCCTACGAGATCGTGTGCGGGATCGGCCCGCGGGTGCCCCGCCACTACGGCTGACCCGGTGCGCCGCTCGACCGTCGATCCTTGGGTGCGTGAGGGCGCGCATAGCGCACCCTTACGCACCCCAGGGATCCCGGGGGCAGGGGGTGCCGCGTGCGGGTGATCGTGGTCGAGCCATGGGCGGCCGGGAGCCACGAGGCGTGGGCCGCCGGGCTGGCCGGCGCCTCCACCCATGAGCTCCACGTGGTCCGTCACGACGGTCGGTTCTGGCGGTGGCGCATGCGAGGCGGGTCGCTCACCCTCGCCGACGAGGTGCGGGAGCTGATCGGGACCGTCGGGCCGCCCGACGCGCTGGTGGTGTCGGGCACCGTCGACGTGTCCAGCCTGCTCGGCTTCCTCCGGCGCGACCTCCACCCCGCCATGCCCGTCGCCGTCTACCTCCACGAGAGCCAGCTGCTCTTCCCGGTCGGGCCCTCGCAGCAGCCCGAGGAGGAGTTCGCCATGGCCAACTGGCGGTCCATGGCCGTGGCCGACGCCGTCTGGTGCAACTCGGCGTTCCATCGCGACGCGCTGGTCGCGGCGCTGCCACCGTTCCTCGCCGGCGTGCCCGACCGCCCGCACACCGCCCACCTCGCCGGCGTGGTCGACCGGACCACCGTGCTCCCGGTCGGCGTCGACGCCGTGCCGCTCATCGAGGCCGCCCGCACCTCCACGGCCGACGCCGGTGATCCACCCCTGGTGCTGTGGAACCACCGGTGGGACCACGACAAGAACCCCCAGCAGTTCTTCGGCATCGTGGTGAAGCTGGCCGAGCAGGGCGTCCCGTTCCGCCTGGCCGTGGTGGGGGAGAACCGGCGGACCCACCCTCGCGAGTTCGACGCCGCCCGGGAGGTGCTGGCCGACCGGATCGACACCTGGGGCTGGGTCGACCGCGACGGCTACCGCGCCCTGCTGCTGCGCAGCGACGTCGTCGTGAGCACGGCGATCCACGAGTTCTTCGGCATCGCCATGGTGGAAGCCATGGCCGCCGGGTGCGTGCCGTTGCTGCCGCGCCGGCTCAGCTACCCCGAACTGGTGCCCGAGGCCTTCCACCCCGCGGCGCTGTACCGGGGCCGGCTCTTCGACCGGCTGCGGGCCGTGCTGACCGACCTCCCCACCGCCCGGGCCGCCGTCGCCGGCCTCCGCCCCGCCATGGCCGCCTACGACTGGTCGGCCGTCGCCCCACGGTACGACGCCGCCCTCGCGTCCTTGGGTGCGTAAGGGCGCGCATAGCGCACCCTTACGCACCCAAGGGACGGGGTCGGGTCAGGCGATGTCGTAGCCGGCGTCGTCGATGGCCTG
>JAKOVR010000143.1 GCA_029782025.1 Actinomycetes bacterium
GGCGAGCCCCCGGAGAAGATGGCGTTGTAGCCCTGGCCGGAGAGGACGAAGCGCCAGTTGGCCACGTAGGCCAGGGCGCCGAGCACGTCGCCCTGGATGTTCTTGCGCTGCAAGTCGCTGGCGGCGAGCAGCCCGAACAGGGCCACCAGCGCGAGGGCGGCGAGCGAGGCGGGCATCAGCCGGCGGAAGCGCCGGACCCAGAAGCTGGCCAGGTCGATGGTGCGGGTGGCGCTGCGCTCGGCCAGGAGGAGGCTGGTGATGAGGAAGCCCGACAGCGTGAAGAAGGTCGACACGCCGAGGTAGCCGCCGGCAGCCCACTCGAACCCGCCGTGGAAGCAGAGCACGGCGATGACGGCGACCGCCCGGATCCCGTCGAGGGCCGGGAAGTACGGGAGGTGCCCGCCGCGGGGCCGGGCGCCGGGGGCGGCGGCGGGCGTGGCGGGCTGGGCGGTGGGGTCGGATGCGGTGGTGGCCACGCGGCCGCAGGCTCCCGTGGGGGCGGAGGGACCGGCGATGGTAGCGCCGGACCGACGCTCCGGGCAGGTCAGCAGCGGTGCCGGTTGGCCCCCGCCCCTCGACGCTCGGTAGGGTGCACGCCGTTGTTGATTCCCGAATCAAGGGGGAGCCGTGTTCGACTGGACCGACGAGCAGAAGATGCTCCGCGATGCGGTGCGCCAGTTCATCGAGAAGGAGCTGGTACCGATCCACGAGGAGCTCGAGCACGGCGACACCCCGCCCTATGACCTGCTCCGCAAGCTCTTCGCCACCTTCGGCATGGACGCGATGGCCCGCGACGGGTTCAAGAAGCGCATCGAGGCCGAGAAGGCGGCAGCCGAGGCCAAGGCCCGCGGCGAGGAGCCCCCGGCCAAGAAGGAGCGCGAGGGCGGGATGGATCCGTCCTTCACGATGATCCCCATCATCGAGCTCTGCCGCTACTCGCCCGGCATCGTCACGGCGATGGGCGTGTCGATGGGGCTCACCGCCGCCGCCATCTCCAGCCGGGGCACGATCGCCCAGAAGGAGCGGTGGGTCCCCGAGCTCCTCACGATGGAGAAGGTCGGGGCCTGGGCCATCACGGAACCGAACTCGGGGTCCGACGCCTTCGGCTCGATGAAGTCCACCGCCCGGCGCGACGGCGACGAGTACGTGCTCAACGGCTCGAAGACCTTCATCACCAACGGCCCCTACGCCGACACCATCGTGTTCATCTGCAAGCTCGACGAGGGCAACCCGCCGGCCGAGCGCAAGATCCTCTCGTTCGTGCTCGACCGGGGCATGCCCGGCCTCGAGCAGAGCAAGCCGCTGCGCAAGATGGGCATGCACTCCTCGCCCACGGGCGAGCTGTTCCTCTCCGACGTCCGGGTCGGGCGCGACCGGCTCATCGGCGAGACCGAGGACGTCCCGTCCGGCGGCCGCGAGGGCGCCAAGGACACGTTCTCCATGGAGCGCTCCGGCGTCGCCGCCATGGCGCTCGGCATCATCTCGCAGTGCCTCGAGCTCTCCGTCGAGTACGCCAAGAACCGCGTGCAGTTCGGCCAGCCCATCGGCGAGTTCCAGCTGATCCAGGAGAAGCTGGCCAAGATGGAGGTGCACCGCCTCAACGTGCAGAACCTCGTGTTCCGCTACATCGAGATGGGCCAGGCCGGCGTGGGGCTCACCCTGGCCGAGGCGTCGGCCATGAAGCTGTACTCGGCCCGTGCCGCCATGGAGGTGGCCCTCGAGGCGGTGCAGCTCTTCGGGGGCAACGGCTACATGTCGGAGTTCAAGGTCGAGCAGCTCTGCCGCGACGCCAAGGTGCTCCAGATCTACGCCGGCACCGACGAGATCCAGATCACCCACATCGCCAAGGACCTGCTGCGCCGGTAGGGGACGCCACCTGGCATCATGCACCGGTGCAGGTCCTGGTCACCGGTGCCGCCGGGTTCATCGGCTCCCATCTCGTCGAGGCGCTCGTCGCCCGGGGCGACGTCGTGCGCGCCGTCGACTGCTTCACGCCGTACTACGACCGGGCGGTGAAGGAGGCCAACCTCGCCGCCGCCCTCGGCGCGCCGGGGGCGGAGCGGATCGAGCGGGTCGACGCCGACCTGCGGGTGGCCGACCTCCCCGCCCTGCTCGACGGCGTCGAGGTCGTCTACCACCTGGCCGGCCAGCCCGGCGTGCGGCTCTCGTGGGCCGACGGGTTCGCCGAGTACGACAGCCACAACATCCTCGCCACCCAGCGGCTCCTCGAGGCCTGCCGGGCCACCGGCACCCGCCGGCTGGTGTTCGCGTCGAGCTCGTCGGTGTACGGCAACGCCGAGCGCTATCCCACCCTCGAGACCGACACCCCGCGCCCCCGTAGCCCCTACGGCGTCACCAAGCTCGCGGCCGAGTTCCTGTGCCGCACCTACGCCGACAACTGGGGCGTCCCGTCGGTGGTGCTGCGCTACTTCACCGTGTACGGGCCCCGGCAGCGCCCCGACATGGCCTTCCACCGGTTGCTCACCGCCGGGGTCCGGGGCGAGCCGTTCCCGATGTACGGCGACGGCAGCCAGGTGCGGGAGTTCACCTACGTGGGCGACGTCGTGGCCGCCAACCTCGCCGCCGGCGACGCCGATGTGGCCCCGGCCGAGGTCTTCAACGTGTCGGGCGGCAGCGCCGTGTCGCTGGCCGAGGCCATCGGCGTGGCCGAGGACCTGCTCGGTGGGCCGATCGCCCTCGACCGCCGCGACGCCGCCCCGGGCGATGCCTACCGCACGGGCGGGTCGATCGACAAGGCCCGGTCGCTGCTCGGCTGGGCGCCGGTCACCGGGCTGCGCGACGGCATGGCGGCCGAGCTGGCCTGGCTCCAGCGCTGATCGGGGGCGCCGCTACGTCTCCCGCACCGTGCCGTCGGCCCCGACGGCGACGACGGCGACGAGGCAGAAGGGCGGGCAGTCCGGGGCGGTGAGCGGGACCCGCTGCGGTCGGATCCGGGCGGGCCCGGCGGTGAGGACCGCTCGGCCGCCCGCATCGGTCACCGTCAGCGAGTCGACCACCAGCTCCTCGGAGGGCGAGGGGAGGGGAAGGGTGACGACGGTGGCGGAGAGCCGAACGGTCGTGCAGGCGCGGTCGTGGAGGCACAGACGGAGCTGGAGGCAGTCGCCGCCCGGCAGGCACACGAGCGAGAGCGGGTGGCCGGCCACGGCCGGGAACCCCGACAGATCGATCCGCACCTCGGGCTGGCACGGCCACGCGCACCGGGCCGGGGTGTCGTCCCGGAGAGCCCCGAAGAGTCCGCCCGCGACGAGGACGAGGAGCGCCAACCCGAGGCCGATCACCGCGAGGTCGATCGGGCGGGGACCGTCCCGCTCGCCGGCGGTGTCGTCCACCCGGCGACGGTACCACCGGGCCCACGGGCCGTGACCGCGCCAGCCGGCTCGGTACGGCCAGGGGTGACACCTTCAACTGCAGCAGTTCGTCGGTATTAATTGCGAACGTACGTATGGGGCAATATGCTGTCGGTCATGGATGGATCGGTGGTGGCGATGAGCGAGCTCGGGGGCGGCGCCCCCGGTGCCGGCTCGGGCTACCCGCGGGTGGAGCAGCTCGCCGTCCGGGCCCGGGAGCTGGCCATGCAGATCTCGGTGCTGCAGGCCGAGCTGGTGTCGGTCGCCGCCGAGATCGAGACCGACCTGGCCGACTTCCTCGGCGGGACCACCCCCCGCTGGTGGCTCGCCCACGAGGCCGGGCTCGACAACGCCGAGGCAGGGCAGTTGTGCGAGGCGGCGGCGGCGATCGAGCGGTGCCCTCGGGTCTTCGAGGAGCTGCGGATCGGTCGGATCTCGCTCGGGTCGTTCCGGCGGCTGGCGCGCGTGGCCTCGCCGGCCAACGAGGAGGAGATCCTCACCACCGTGGCCAGCGCCTCGGCACCGCAGCTGGAGATCTTCGTCCGTGACGTGGCCCGGTCGATGCGCGACGCCGAGCCGTCAGCCGACCGCCCGGACCGAGTGTCGTGGGGCTTCGGGCGCGATGGCCGCTGGCGGATCCGGGGCGACGTGTCGCCCGAGCTGGGGGCCACGATGGACGCGGCGCTGGCAGCGTGCCGCGCCTCGCTGATCGCGTCCGGCCCGGCCCATGACGTGGAGCCGGGGCGGGAGACGCCGTCGCCGCTCGACGTGTTCACCGAGGCGGCGGAGCGGGCGCTCTTCGCCGAGGCGGTGGAGGGTCGGCTGCCCGATCACCACCAGGTGGTCGTCCACTGCGACCTCGGCACCTTCCTCGCCGCCCACGGCGTCCCGGTCGAGGAACCGGTGGCGGGTTGGATCCAGGGCGGGGGCTGGGTCGGGCCCGGGTTCGTCGGGTCGATCCTCGCCTCCTCCTCGATCCGCTTCCTGCTCGAGACCGTGCGGGGCGACCCGGTGTTCCTCACCAAGCCGTCGCGGGTGGCCACGGCGAACCAGCTCCGGGCCCTGTGGGGGCGCGACCGCGGGTGCCAGTGGGAGGACTGCGGACGCACCGACCGGTTGCGGGCCCACCACATCCAGTGGGCGTCGCATGGCGGCCCCACGCAGCTCGACAACCTCGTGCTCCTGTGCCCGTACCACCACCGGAAGATCCACGTCGACGGGTGGGGGATCCGGCGCGATGCCGACACCGGGGCGTTCACCGTCATCCGTCCCGACGGCCGACCGTACGATCCGTGCGGTCGTCGATGGTGGCTCCCCCCGCCGGCGCCTCCGCCCCCGGTGGGGGTGGAGCGGGCCACCGGGTGCGGCGACCGCGCCACCCACTACGCCCGCGACGTGATCGTCGCGGCCTGGACCCGGGCGGCCTGACTACACGCCGAGGCTGCGGCCGATGATCTCCTTCATGATCTCGGTGGTGCCGCCGTAGATCGTCTGGATGCGGGCATCGACGAAGGCGCGCGCGATCGGGTACTCGATCATGTAGCCGTAGCCGCCGTGGAGCTGCACGCCCCGGTTCACGACGCGGAACTGCAGCTCCGTGCACCACCACTTGGCCATCGCCGCCTCCTCGGCCGTGAGCTCGCCGGCGGTGAGGGCCAGCACGCACCGGTCGACGAAGGTCTCGGCCACCGTGATCTCGGTAGCCATCTCGGCCAGCCAGAACCGGGAGTTCTGGAACGACCCGATGGGCTGGCCGAAGGCCTCCCGCTCCTTGCAGTAGGCGAGGGTCCACTCGAAGGCCTGCCGGGCGGCGGCCACGGCCGACATGGCGATCGAGAGCCGCTCCTGCGGGAGGTTGCGCACCAGGTTGAGGAACCCGTCGCCCTCGGCTCCGAGGAGGTTGGCCGCCGGCACCCGCACGTCGGTGAAGAACAGCTCGGCCGTGTCCTGCGCGTGCAGCCCCACCTTGTCGAGGTTGCGGCCCCGCTCGAAGCCCTCCATGCCCCGCTCGAGTACGAGCAGGCTCATGCCCTTGTGGCGCTGCCCCGGATCGGTCTTCACCGCGGTGATCACCAGGTCGGCGTTGATGCCGTTGGTGATGAAGGTCTTCGACCCGTTGACCACGTACACCTCGCCGTCGCGCAGGGCGGTGGTCTTCATGCCGGCAAGGTCGGAGCCGACCCCGGGCTCGGTCATGGCGACGGCGGTGATCAGCTCCCCGCGGCACATGCCCGGGAGCCACCGGGCCTTCTGCTCGTCGGTGGTGAGGTGCAGGAAGTAGGGCAGGCAGATGTCGTTGTGGAGGGTGAGCCCGAGGCCGCTGCCCGCGACCCCGGCCCGCTGGATCTCCTCGGAGATGATGAGGTTGTACCGGAAGTCGTCGACGCCGCCGCCGCCGTACTCCTCCGGTGCACCCATGCAGAGGAACCCGCTGGCCGCCGCGGCGGTGAACAGCGACCGGGGCACGACGCCGTCGGCCTCCCACTGCTCGTGGTGGGGCGCGATCTCGCGCTCGACGAAACGGCGGAAGCTGTCGCGGAACAGGTCGTGCTCGTCGGAGAACAGGGTGCGCTGCATGGGAGCGACGTTACGGGATGCCCGCCGACCGTCGGTAATGCCCCGCGACGTGGTGGAATAGGTCCGATGTGCACCCGGAACCGACGCTCGCGGCCACCCACGCCATGACGCTGCCCGACCAGCACTGGGCCGGGGAATGGGCCTACGACCCCACCCGCGGGTGGGTGCCGACCGGCGCGCCGCCCCCGCGCACCATGCGGTGGGGCTGCGGCGACATCGGGTTCGGCCTGCTGGCCATGTTCGTGCTCACGTTCGTCGCCATCCTGCCGGTGGTGATGGTGGCCGCCGTCCAGGGCGGCGGCGCGGCGTCCGAGATCGACACCAACTCGCCGGTCATCGCCATCCTCGGGCTGGCGGCCACGTGGGGCGGGCTCGGGGGGTGGTCGCTGATCGCGTCCAAGTGGCGGGGGCTCGGCACCCTCCGCGACGACTTCCAGTACTGGTTCCGCTGGCCCGACGACCTCGGGCTGGGGCTGGTCGGCGGCGTGGTGGCCATCGTGGCCGGCGCGCTGGTCGCCGCCGCCGAATCGGCGCTGAAGATCGAGGCCATCAGCAACGGGCAGTTCCTCACCGACTCCTGGTCGACCAGCCGCAGGGTGTTCGTGGTGCTGGGCCTCGGCGCCGCCGTCGGCGCCCCCGTGGTGGAGGAGCTGTTCTTCCGGGGGTTGGCCTTCACCGCCATCCAGCGCCGGCTCGGCACCGGGTGGGCCGTCGCCCTCTCCACGGTGCTGTTCGGGATCCTCCACTTCCAGGCCGCGCCGTCGGCCGCCGCCGCCGCCTTCCTCGTGATCCACATCACCGTCTTCGGGCTGGTCCTCGGCCTCCTGCGGGCCCGCACCGGCCGCTGCGGGGCCGGGGTGATCGCCCACATGACGATCAACTCCTTCGGCGTGCTGCTCGTGATGTTCGGGGTCGGCTGAGGGTGGACCTCACCGCCGACCTGGCCGCGCCGTGCCCGCCCGCCCGCCTCTTCGCCGAGGTCCGTGACCTGGCCACGTACCCGCTCTGGCTCGGCATCGTCACCCGGGTGGTGCCCGACCCCGACGAGCCCGACGTCTGGTCGGTCGACCTGCGGGGCCGGCTCGGCCCGCTGGCCCGGTCCAAGCGGCTGCGGATGGTGTGCACCGAACGGGTCGAGGGCGAGCGGGTCCGCTTCGAGCGCCGGGAGCTCGACGGCCGGACCCATTCGGCCTGGGTCCTGGAGGCCGAGGTGCGGGCCGATGATGACCAGGGGGACCCGGCCAGCACGCTCGTGATGCGGCTCCACTACGGCGGCAGCTTCGGCGGTGCGCTGCTCGAGCGCATGCTCCGAGACGAGATCGCTCAGAGCCGTCCCCGCCTGCGGGCCAGGGTCACCGAGACGGACTGACCCGGGCCCACCACCGACCGCCGTCGCGCTCCACGGTCACCGAACGGCCGAAGGCCTCGCTCAGCACGGCGCCCGTGAGGACGGCCTCGACCGGGCCGGTCGCCAGCACCCGGCCGGCCCGCAGCACGAGGGCGTGGGTGGCGGTCGGCGGCACCTCCTCGAGGTGATGGGTGACGAGCAGGCTGGCCGGGGCCGACGGTTGGGCGGCCAGCGCGGCGAGGGTGTCGACGACCTCCTCCCGGCCCGGGAAGTCGAGGCCGGCGGCGGGCTCGTCGAGGCACACCAGGGCCGGGTCGAGGACGAGCGCCCGGGCCAGGAGCACCCGTTGGCGCTCGCCCGACGACAGCGTGCCCAACGCATGGTCGGCGAGGTGGGCCATGCCCACCCGCGTCAACGCCGCGTTGGTGGCGGCCCGGTCGTCGTCGTCGTAGGTGTGCCACCAGGGTTCGAGGGCGGCCCGGCGGCCGGTGAGCACGGCGTCGAAGGCGCTGAGCCCGGGGCGGAGGCTGGCCGCCACCGCGGCGCTGGCGAACCCGACCCGCCGGCGCAGCGTGCGCACGTCGGTCCGGCCGAGCACCTCGCCGAGCACGGCCACGGTGCCGGTGGTCGGGTGGAGGGTGAGGCTGGCGATCCGCAGCAGGGTGGTCTTCCCGCAGCCGTTGGGCCCGATCACCACCCAGTGCTGACCGGGGCCGACCTCGAGATCGAGGGGAGCGAGCACGGGGCGGTCGCCGTAGCGGTGCGACACCCCCTCGAGGCGCAGGGGGAGGGGCGGCGGGCCCGGCACCGTCATCGGCTGGCGATGTGCACGAGGGCCTGCCCGATGGTGGCCAGGGCCGAGGCGGCCGACAGGGCGAGGACGGCGACGCGCACGTGGTGGCCGTCGACGCGGCGGGCGAGCGGTCCGGACAGGACGAAGCCAAGCACCGTCCCGGGGAGGAGGAGCACGCCGACGGTGAGGTCGTGGACGTGGAACCGGTCGAAGACGGCGAGCAGGGCCAGTGACACCACCGAGCCGAAGAGGAAGAACCGGGCCAGCGCGCCGCGGACGTCGGCCCCGGCGTGGCGCTGGAACATCATGGCGATCGGGGGGCCGCCGATGCCGACGGCAGTGCCCATGAAGCCCGATGCCGCCCCGGCCCCCAGCATCGCCGGGTCGGTGGGGCGGGGGTGCAGGCCCGACGCTGAGAGCAGCACCGCGAGCAGGATCAACCCGCCGAAGAAGAGGCCGAGGACGTCGCCGTTGCCGTCGAGCGTGCGCAGCGTCCACGCACCGAGCACCGCCCCGGGCACGGAGCCGATCAGCGGCCAGCGCACCGCGCCCCAGTGGTGGCTGCCCTGCTCTCGTCGGATCAGCAGCAGGTTGAGGACGAACGACGCCACGATCATCGGCGCCGGCACGAAGTCGTGGCTGATGAGCACCAACAGCGGGGCGGCGAAGAGGTTGACGCCGAACCCCACGGCGCCCTGGATGGCCGATCCGGCCGCGATCACGAGACAGGCAAGGAGGAGTGCGCCGCCGTCCACAGGGGCGCCACGCTACGGGAGGGTGGACGAGGGGGCGAATCGTGGCCTTGCTACCGTCGGGGGATGCGGGTTGTCGTGGCGGTCTCGGTCCTGGTCCTGGCGGCCGGGTGCGGCGGGTCGGCGTCGCCGCCCGCGGCCAGCGAACGACCGAGCGACCAGCCCGCGGCGACGGCCCCGGGCACGACGGCCCGGCCGTCCGGGGGGCGGGTGGCGCGTCTCGGTCGGGGGCCGGCGCCGGCCACGGTGGCGACCCCTGCGGCCCCCGGCACGATCCGCCAGTGGGCGTCGAGCGCCACCGCCACCTCCAACTACGGCGCCGAGCCCGGGAGCTCGTGGAACGCCACGTCCGCCATCGGTGCGCCCGACGTGGACCCGTCCTGCGCCGACGATCCCAAGGCCTGGGCCTCCAAGGCCCGGGACGAGCGGGCGACGTTGACCGTGCGGTTCCCGCGGCCGGTCCGGGCGACCGAGCTGCAGGTGTACCAGACCTACAACCCCGGTCAGGTCGTGGAGCTGGCGCTGCTCGGGCCGGACGGCCAGCGCACCGTCGTGTACCAGGGCGCCCCGGCGGCCCCCGACGGGTGCCCGGTGCAGGGGTACCTGAAGGGCCTCGAGGTTGCCCATCCGGTCGACGCCGTGGCCATCACCGTCGACCAGTCGGTGCTCGGCACCGGCTGGGCCGAGATCGACGCCGTCGAGTTGGTGGGCACGCCGGTCGCCTGACCGGTCGGGGCGGGCCGGTACGCTCGCGGCACTCGTACCCCGAACGGGAGCTGCACCGACATCGATTCCGTGCTCGGCCTGCTGGCCATCGGCCTGCTGATCTTCGCCACCGGCGTGTTCGTCGCCGCCGAGTTCGCCCTCGTGGCCTCCGACCGGGGGCGGGTGGAGGCGATGGCGGAAGCGGGGAGCCGGCGCGCCCGCGCCGCCCGGGGCGTGCTGAAGCACGCCGCGTTCCACCTGTCCGGGGTGCAGTTCGGGATCACCGTGGCCAGCCTGCTCCTCGGCTTCGTGGCCGAGCCGTCGCTGGCCCACCTCATCGAGCCGGTGCTCGAGCCGGTGCTCCACGGCGCCACCCCGTTCGTCGGGGTGGTGGTGGCCCTCACCATCGCCACCCTGGCCGAGATGGTGCTCGGCGAGCTCGTCCCCAAGACGCTCGCCATCGCCGGGCCCGAGCGCGCCGCCCTCCTGCTCGCCCCCTTCCTCCGGGTGTACGGGGCCGTGTTCGGGCCGGTGATCCGGGTGCTCAACCGGGCGGCCAACGGGGTGGTGCGCAAGCTCGGCATCGAACCCCGCGAGGAGCTCCAGGCCGTGCGGAGCCTCTCGGAGCTGGCCGTGCTGATCGAGACGTCGGCCGAGGAGGGCACCATCGCCGACTCGGCGTCGCGCCTCCTGGCCCGGTCGATCCGCTTCACCGAGAAGTCCGCGGCCGACGTGCTCGTCCCCCGGGTCGAGGTGGTGGGCATCGGCGAGGGCGACTCGGCGGCCGACCTCGTGGCCCTGTCGATCGCCACCGGGCACAGCCGGTTCCCCGTGTACGGGGCCGACCTCGACGACGTCCGGGGCGTCGTCTGGGTGAAGTCCGTGCACCGGCTCGCCCCCGAGGACCGCGGCGGCACGACGGTGGGGGAGCTGATGGACGAGGCCCGGGCCGTTCCCGAGAGCCTGCTCCTCCAGCCGCTGCTGGCCGACATGCAGCAGTCGCGGTCCCACCTCGTGGTCGTGGTCGACGAGTACGGCGGGACGGCGGGGATCGTGACCCTCGAGGATCTCGTGGAGGAGATCGTCGGGGAGATCGCCGACGAGTTCGACCCGCTCACCCCGGAGTACACCCCGGCGCTCCCGGGTCGCAGCCAGGTGATCCCGGCCGCGCTGCACCCCGACGAGGTGGAGGATGCCACCGGGTTCGAGATGCCCGACGGCGACTTCGAGACGCTGGCCGGCTTCCTGCTCGACGAGCTCGGCCACGTGCCCGAGCAGGGCGAGGTCGTCGACTACGGCCCGTGGCGCTTCGAGGTGGTCACGGTCGACAAGCGCCGCATCGTGGACGTGCGGGTCACGCGGGAGCTCGACGCGTGAACACCGCCACCGTCGTCGTCGGCCTCCTGCTCCTGCTGGTCAACGGGTTCTTCGTGGCCGTCGAGTTCTCGCTCGTCGGGTCCCGCCGGTCGAAGCTGGCGGCGCTGGCCGACGACGGCGCCCGGGCGGCGGAGACCGCGCTGGACGCCACCGCCGACCTCACGATGCAGCTTGCCGGCTCGCAGCTCGGGATCACGATCGCGTCCCTCGCCATCGGCTTCGTGGCCGAGCCGGCGGTGGTCGACGGGCTGGCCCAGCTGCTGGCACCCACGGGGATCAACGAAAGCGTCCTCCACGCCGTCGCCCTGCTCGTCGGCCTCGGGATCGTCGCCTTCCTCCACCTGCTGATCGGCGAGATGGTGCCGAAGAGCATCGCCCTCGCCAACCCCGAGCGCACCCTGCTCCTCCTGGCCCGGCCGGCCCGCGCCTACTTGTCGGTGTGCCGCCCGCTGGTGCGGGTGCTTAACGGGGCGGCGTGGTTCATCTCCCGCCGCTTCTTCCGGGTCGAGCCCCGGGACGAGCTGGGGGAGGCCCGCACCGTCGAGGAGTTCGCCGTGATGCTGGCCGAGTCGCACGAGGAAGGCGTGATCGAGGACTTCGCCCACGAGCTGCTCACCGGGGTGCTCGACTTCGGCGGCCGGGACGCCGCCTCGGTGATGGTCCCCCGGGACGACATCGTGTGGGTGCCGGCTTCGGCCTCGGTCGGCGAGGCCGAGGCGCTGGTGGTCACCTCGGGCCACTCGAGGCTGCTGGTGGCCGACGCCGGCGACATCGACCGCTACCGCGGCTTCATCCACAGCAAGGACCTGCTCACCGTCCCGGCCGAGGGGCGCGACGCCCCGGTGCCGCCCCGCCTCGTGCGCCGTCTCCTGAAGGTGCGGGTCGACTGGTCGCTCGAGGACGTGCTCCTGCGCATGCGGCGGGCCCGGGTGCACCTGGCCGTCGTCCTCGGCGAGGACGAGGCCGTGGCCGGCCTGCTCACGCTCGAGGACCTCCTCGAGGAGCTGGTCGGCGACATCCTCGACGAGACCGACGGTGACCATGGCTGACCTCGATCCCGCCCCCCTGGCCGCCTTCCTGCAGGCCGAGCTCGGGGACCCCACCCTCCGGGTGGCCGGCCACGCCCGGCTGTCGGGCGGCGCGTCACGGGAGACCTTCGCCGTCGACGTGGTCGGCCAGGACGGCCCGCGGGCGCTCGTGCTCCAGCGCGTCCGGGCCGGGGCCCTGAGCGCCACCTTCAGCATGGAGGCCGAGGCCCGGCTGCTCCGCGCCGCCGCGACCCACGGCGTGGCCGTCGCCCCGGTCGTGGCCGCCACCGACGATCCGGCCGTGGCCGGCGCCGCCGTCCTCGTGATGGCCCGGGTGGGAGGCGAGGCCATCGCCCGGCGCATCCTCCGGGACGACGACTACGCCGAGGCCCGCCGGCGCCTGGTCGGCCAGTGCGCCGATGCGCTGGCCGCCATCCACCGCATCCCGCTGGCCGAGGTCGGGCACCTCCGACCCCAGGATCCCCTCGACGCCAGCGTGGCGCTGCTCGACTCGTTGGGTGAGCCCCACCCGGCCTTCGAGCTGGCCTTGCGCTGGCTCCGGGCCAACCGGCCCCCGCCCCGCCCGCCGGCGGTCGTGCACGGCGACTTCCGCCTCGGCAACCTCCTGGTCGACGCCGACGGGCTGGCCGCCGTGCTCGACTGGGAGCTGGCCCACGTCGGCGACCCGCTGGAGGACCTCGGCTGGTTCTGCACCCGGGCCTGGCGGTTCGGCGGCGCCGAACCGGTGGCGGGGCTCGGTCCGTACGACGAGCTGCTCGACGGCTACGCCGCGGCCGGGGGCGCGCCGGTCGACCTCCCGGCGTTGCGGTGGTGGGAGACGGTGGGCTGCCTGCGCTGGGGGGCCATCTGCATCCTGCAGGCCCACACCCACCTCAGCGGCGCGTCGCGCTCGGTCGAGCTGGCCACTATCGGCCGGCGGGTGTGCGAGACCGAGCACGACCTGCTCGACCTGCTCGGGGTGCCCGCCGCCCTCCCCGCCGGCGATCGGCCGACCCCGGCCGCGCCCGGGCTGCACGGCCGTCCCACCGCGGCCGAGCTGGCCGAGGCCGTGCGCGAGCACCTCGAACGCGACGTGCTCGACGCCA
This sequence comes from Actinomycetes bacterium, assembly GCA_029782025.1. Lineage (GTDB taxonomy): Bacteria > Actinomycetota > Acidimicrobiia > Acidimicrobiales > Acidimicrobilacustridaceae > JAKOVR01. The sequence continues at coordinate 13,055 of JAKOVR010000143.1, forward strand.
CGTCGGGGCGCGTGCAGTTCCACACCCGGGTCGCCGTCAACGCCCTGCGCATGCTCGAGCGGGAGCTCCAGCTCGGCCCGGGCCAGGCCGTGGCCCACGCCGCCCGGCTGGCCGCCCTCGGGTTCGACGACGACGCCGCGCTGGCGGCGGCCATCCGGGCCGGCGCCCTCGACGACCGCCTCGACGAGGTGGCGGCGTCGGTGCGGGCCGACGTGGCCGACAAGCTGGCGGTGGCGAACCCCGGCTACGCGCCCATGGCGTGATACCCGCCGTCGACGTGGATGATCTCGCCCGTCGTCATCGGGAACCAGTCCGAGAGCAGCGCGACCGTGGAGCGGGCCACGGCGGAGGGGTCCTTCACGTTCCACCCGAGCGGGGCCCGGGTGTCCCACACGTCCTCGAACTGGTGGAACCCGGGGATCGACCGGGCCGCCACCGTCTTGATCGGGCCGGCCGAGATGAGGTTGACCCGCACGCCCTGGGGCCCGAGGTAGCGGGCCAGGTAGCGGGCCGTGCTCTCGAAGGCAGCCTTGGCCACGCCCATCCAGTCGTAGGCGGGCCAGCTCACGGTGGCGTCGAAGTCGAGCCCGACGATCGACCCGCCGTCGGTCATCAGCGGCGCGACGGCGTCGGCCAGCGCCTTGAGCGAGTAGGCCGACACGTTCACGGCGACGGCGACGTCGTCCCACTGGGCCTCGAGGAAGGTGCCGCCGAGGCACACCGGCGGGGCGAACCCGATGGCGTGCAGGGCGCCGTCGACGCGGTCCCACTTGGCGGCGAGGGCGTCGCGGAGGGTGGCCACCTGGGCGGGGTCGGACACGTCGAAGGCCAGCAGCTCGGGCTCGACCGGCAGCTTCCGCGCCGCCCGGGCCGTGTGCTTCATCATCGATTCGAGGCTGGTGAGGACCACCTCGGCCCCCTCCTCCTGGGCCAGCTTGGCCACGCCGAAGGCCAGCGAGGCCTCGGTGAGGACACCGGTGATGACGATGCGCTTTCCGTCCAACAGGGGCATGGGTCCTCCGACTCGTGGCGTCGGCGGCACGTTACCGGCAGGACGGCTGGCTCCAGGTGAGACCGCCGCTGCCGGCCGAGGCCAGGCGCACGCACGTCTGCCCGGTGGCCTCGAGCTGCACGGTCTGGGGGCTGGCCGACGCGGCGAAGCGGTACGACCGGGTGCGGTCACCGTCCTGCTGGGTGATGTCGAGGTAGTGGGCGGTGGCGCCGGCGGCGTCGGCCCACGTCACCGTGTAGCGCCCGCCGGACTCGGGTTGGACGGCCACGACCGTGGGGGCCGTGACCACCGGCGTCGGTGCCGTGGTCGAGACGGGGGTCGAGACGGGGGCGGGCGTGCTGGCCGATTCCGCGGCCGTGCCCGTGTCGCGAGATCGCAGGGCGGCGACGGTCGCCCCGGTCGTGACCAGCAGCACGGTCACCGCCGCCGCCACCCACGGGAGCACACGCCGGCGGGGCGCGGCGACCGGCGCGGCCGGGGCCGGTGTGGGGACCGGCGCGGGGGTCGGGGCGGGGGTGCCGCCGAGCACGTCGCCGAGGCGGGCGTGGGTGGTGGTCGGGTGTTGGCGGGCCGTGGTGGTCGGCACCACGACGGTGGCCTCGGAGGGCTGCTCGGCCGCGGCGACGAGGGCGGAGGCGCCGAGCACCGGGACCCCCGAGCGCACCAGCCAGCCCGCCCCGAAGGCCCGGGAGGCGGCGTGGGCCAGCGCCACCCCGAAGGCCTCCGCGCTCGGGTAGCGGTCGGCCGGGTCGCGCTGCAGCGCCCGCATCACCACCTCGCCGAGGACGTAGGGGAGGTCGGGCCGGATCTCGGCGATCGGCGTCGGGTTGCGGGACACCCGCTGGAACAGCTGGCTGAGCACCTCGGCCGTCTCGGGGAAGGGCAGCTCGCCGGTCAGCAGCTCGTAGAGCATGGCGCCGCACGAGTACACGTCGGTGGCCGGGCTGAGCTCACCGCCCGTGGCCTGCTCGGGCGCCATGTACGCGGGCGTGCCCACCACCTGCCCGGCCAGGGTGAACCCGGTCTGGCCCTGGTTGACGAGCTTGGCGATGCCGAAGTCGCCGAGCTTCATCGTGCCCGAGGCGTTGAAGAGGAAGTTCTCGGGCTTGATGTCGCGGTGGAGGACCCCCCGGCTGTGGGCGTGCTGCAGGGCGGCGGCGGCGGCGAGCATCAGGGCGCACGACGTCTCGATGGCCAGCCCCTGGTCGGTGAAGCGCTGCCAGAGGGTGCCGGCGGCGAGGTACTCCATCACCAAGACGCACAGCCCGGCGTCGTCGACGAAGTCGTACACCGGCACGATGTGGGGGTGGTCGAGCGAGGCGACGAGGCGGGCCTCGCTGCGGAAGCGGGCCACCGCGGTCGGGTCGCCGCTCATGGCCGTCGGGAGCTGCTTGATGGCGACCGGCCGACCGAGGTCGCGGTGGGTGCCGAGCAGGACGACGCCCCAGCCACCCCGACCGATCTCGCCGTCGATGTCGTACTTGGGGAGGACGGCGCGGAGGCGGTCGAGGTCCGAGTCGCTCACGGGGTGTCCGGCCCGTGGCGCAGATCGACCACGGCGTCGGGATCGCCGGCGGCCCACGGGAAGGCGGTGAGCACGGCGAGGTCGGTGCTGAGGACGGCCTCGCGGCGGGCGATGGCTGCGGGGTCGACGCCGCGCAGCACCGTCAGCGACGTGAGGACCTCGACCAGCGACCGGTGCAACTCGGTCGCCCGGTCGCGGCACCGCAGGTCGATGTCGTGGGCCACGTCGGTGAGGATCCGCTCGGTGTCGGCCTCGAGGAAGCGCTGCGCGGCGTGGACCCACCCGCTGGCCAGGTCGCGCAGGTCGATCGGGGGCAGCGACTCGCTGACGCCGACCGGCAGCGTGGTGACGGTGCCCCGCCCGTCGAGATCGGGCCGGTCGAGGCGGGGGTGGAGGAGGGCGTGGGCCTCGGGCGACACGGCGAGGGCGGCGACCACGGCGCTGCAGTCGTCGCGGAACTGCTGGGCCACCCGGTCGCACAGCGCCCGCAGTGACAGCTTGCGCACCCGCTGGAAGCGGACGGCGGCCCGGGCGATGCGGGTGTGCAGGTGGACGGTGAAGGCGGCAGGGTCGCCGACGCCGGCCGCCAGGTCGTCGCCGGCGTCGAGCCGGAGCTGCTCGATCTCCGAGCGCAGGTCGGCGGCGAGATCGGCCCGCAGCCGCCGCATGCCGTCGTCGAGCGCCCGTGACCAGCCGGCGTCGGCCCCGCACAGATCGTGGGCATGGCCGGCGGCCGCCCGCAGCCGCGCCAGGGTGGCGTCGAGGGCGGCGTCGTCGCCGATCAGGGCCCGCTCGGCCACCAGCCGCATGCGGAGGCGGTCGGCGGCCCAGAAGGTCTCGGTCAGCGCCCGGCTGATCCGGGCCTGCTCGTGGTCGAGCACCACCTGCTCGCCCAGGTGGGCGAGCAGCATCGCCATGCCGGGGTCGGGCCCCGGCGGGCGCCCCCCGGCGGGACCCCAGTACGGCGCGGCGTCGAGCGGGATCACCGTGGCCGAGATGCCGGCCCGCTCGAGCAGGAGCTGGTCGCGCTCGACCACCGAGGGCCACTGCCGGTAGGTGGTGGTGCCGTTGACCGCCACGACGATCTGCTGGCAGAGGCCGTGGGCGACCCGCAGCACGTCGAGCTCGGTCGCCGTGAGCTCGGCGCTGGCGCTGGTCACCAGCACGACCGCGGCGGCGCTGCCGAAGGCGGCGACGGTGCGCAGCGCCGCGGCGTTCCACAGCCTCGACAGGGGAGGTGTGTCGACCAGGCACAGCCCGCGGTGCAGGGTGGACGACGGCACGGCCAGCTCGATGGCGTGCAGGCGCCAGCGGTTGCCGGGGTTGACGACCTCGCTGGCCAGCCCGTGGGCGTCGGCGAAGGACACGGCGCGGCGGGTGGCCCCCGACGCGCTGTCGACGCTGTCGGTCCAGAGGGCGGCCTCGTAGGTTTCGCCGAGGTGGACCTCGACGGGCACGGCGGTGGTGGCCCCCACCGGCAGCACCGGCGCACCGACGAGGGCGTTGACCACGCTGGTCTTGCCCTGGGCCGGCTCGCCGACGAACACGACCCGCACCGGCGCCACGGTGAGGCCCGACCGGATGCGGTCGAGCGCGGCGACCAGATCGTCTCGCCCCTGGGCATCGGCCTGGCGCCGGACGAGGGCGACCACCTCGGCGGCACCGGCCAGCGCGGGTGAATGCGTCGACACGCCGGCCACGAGGACCAGGGTAGACCAGCGCGTCGCCCGTCGCCGTTCGCCTGATGGTCCGTCAGCAGTTGGACCTGCATGGCGGACCGGCGTCTAGGGTGCCGCCATGCAAATCGGGATTCTCGGTGCCACGGGCCCAGCCGGCAGCGGCCTGGCTGCCCGCCTCGCGTCGGTCGGCTTCGACGTCGTCGTCGGGTCGCGCTCGAAGTACAAGGCGATGGAGGTGCGCGACCACCTCCTCGAGCGGTGGGACGGGATGAACCTCCCGATCGAGGCGGCCGACAACATCGGGGCGGCCAACGCCGACCTCGTCGTGATCGCCACCCCGTGGGACGCGGCGGGGGCCACCGCGGCGTCGGTGAGCCGCCAGCTCCAGGGCAAGGTCGTGATCTCCATGGCCAACGCCCTCGCCAAGGTGGGCAACGAGTTCCAGCCGCTCGTGCCGCCGCGGGGGTCGGTGGCGGCGAGCGTCCAGGCCGCGGTGCCCCGCTCGCTCGTGTCGGCGGCGTTCCACCACGTCCCGGCCAAGGAGCTCGGCGACCTCAACGAGCCGGTCGACTCCGACGTGCTGATCTGCTCGGACCACAAGACCGCCACCGAGGCCACGATCGACATCGTGAACCGGATCCCCGACATGAACCCGCTCGACGCCGGCCAGCTGTCCAACGCCGCGCCCATCGAGGCCTTCGCCGCGGTGCTGCTCCAGCTGAACGTCCGCTACAAGACGCGGGTGGCGGTGCGATTCAGCGGGCTCAAGCACGGGTAGCCTTCGCCCCTGTGCCCGAAGCAGATCTCCGACGGCCGCCGGTTGCGGCCGAACCCAACCAGGCCGACCAGCCGATGCGGCTCTACTGCACCAGCCGGCAGGAGATCGTGCCCTTCACGCCGGGGCCCACGGTGCTCATGTACACGTGCGGCATCACGCCGTACGACGCCACCCATCTGGGGCACGCCGCCACGTACGTGACCTACGACGTGCTCCAGCGGCGGCTGCGCGACCGGGGGCACGACACGCGCTGCGTCCGCAACGTCACCGACGTCGACGACGACCTGCTCCGCAAGGCGCGGGAGCTCGGCGTCCACTACCTCGACCTGGCGGCAGCCGAGACGGCCCGCTTCGACAGCGACATGGAGGCCCTCGACGTGGTCGAGTGCTGGAGCGAGCCGCGGGCCACCTCGGCCATCGCCGACATCCGCGGCTTCATCGGCATGGTGCTCGACCGGGGCCACGCCTACGTGCGGGGTGGGGCCGTGTACTTCGACGTGAGTTCCTTCCCGGGCTTCGGGCAGGTGAGCCACATGAGCCGCGACGACATGCTGCGCTACGCGGCCGAGCGGGGCGGCAACGTCGAGGATCCCAACAAGGACGACCCGCTCGACTTCGTCCTGTGGCAGCCCTCGCTGCCCGACGAACCGGCGTGGGAGTCGCTGTGGGGCCCGGGCCGGCCGGGCTGGCACATCGAGTGCTCCGCCCTCGCCCTCCGCGAGCTCGACACCACGATCGACCTCCACGGCGGCGGCGGCGATCTGATCTTCCCCCACCACGAGTGCGAGGCGGCCCAGTCCGAGGCGGCCACCGGTGTGCCCTTCGTGCGCCACTGGATGCACCAGGCGATGGTGCGCATGGACGGCGAGAAGATGTCGAAGAGCCTCGGCAACCTGGTGTTCGTGAGCGAGCTGCGCAAGACCTTCGACACGCGCGCCATCCGCCTCGCCATCGTGTCGCACCACTACCGGGATTCGTGGGAGTGGAACGACTCGATCATGCCCGCGGCTGCGCAGCGCCTCGAGCGGTGGCAGGCGGCGTCCGGGCCCTCCTCGGTGGAGAGCGAGTCCGCCCTGGCCGCCGTCCGGGCGGCGCTCGACGACGACCTCGACACCCCCGCCGCCGTGTCGGCCATCGATGCCGCGGCCGACGCCGGCGAGGGCGTCCGCCTGGCCGCACGCCTGCTCGGCGTCGGGCTGTAGTGTTCGGCCCGATGGGAGATCGGGATGCCGGACAACTGCACGAGGTGGCCAAGGCCGTGCTCCGGCCGGTGTTCACCTTCTTCACCCGGGTCAAGGTGCAGGGCCAGGAGCACGTCCCGACCACCGGTGGCGCGCTGATCTGCCCGAACCACGTGTCGGTCCTCGACTCGTTCTTCCTCCCGGCCGCCCTCGAGCGTCGGATCACCTACGTGGGCAAGGCCGAGTACCTCGACTCCTGGAAGACCAAGTACCTGTTCCCGGCCATGGGCATGATCCCCATCGACCGCTCGGGGGGCGACGCGTCCCGGGCGGCGCTCGACGCCGCGGCGTCGGTGCTCGAACGGGGTGAGCTCTTCGGCATCTACCCCGAGGGCACCCGGTCGCGCAGCGGCAAGCTCCACAAGGGCCACACCGGAGCCGCCCGCCTCGCGCTGCGGACGGGATGCCCGATCATCCCGGTGGGGATCCAGGGCACCGTCGACATCATGCCACCGGACGCCAAGGTGCCCAAGCTGTTCGGCTACGTCCGGCTCCGCTTCGGTCGGCCCATCGACGTCAAGCGGTACGTCGACCGGCCCGACGACCGGCTGGTGCTGCGCCAGATCACCGACGAGCTGATGTACGAGATCCGCGAGCTCTCGGGTCAGGAGTACGTCGACGAGTACGCCACCAAGAAGAGCGAGGCGCTCCCGGCCGAGACCGCGGTCATCCGTTCGGCCTGAGGCGGGTGGTACCCTCGGGCTCCGAGGCGGTTACGGCGGAACACCGAGGGAAGGGGTGCCGCATGCGCAAGACCCTGCTGTTGATCGTGGCCGCGGCTGCGCTGGTCGTGGCCCTGCCGGGGTGTTCGAAGTCGAACGACGCCGTCGGCAACGCCGGGGGCGCCACGTCGACCACCGGCCAGCCCCGATCCGGGGGCACGCTCGTCGTGGGGCTGACGGGTGAATCGTCGGGTTGGTCGCCCCAGGCCGACCGGTGGGGTCCCGGGCCCATCGCCGTGGCCCGAGCCATCTTCGACCCGCTCGTCGTCACCGGGGAGGACGGCCAGCTCCATCCCTGGCTGGCCGAGTCGTTCGAGTCGCAGGACAAGAACAAGACCTGGCTGATCAAGGTGCGCAAGGGGATCTCGTTCACCAACGGGGAGCCGGTCGACGGCCACGCCGTGGTGTTCAACCTCGGCGTCTACAAGAAGTCCGCGCTCACGGCGTTCGCCTTCCAGCCCGTCACCGACATCAGCAAGGTCGACGACTACACGGCCAAGGTCACCCTCGACCAGGAGTGGGCCAACTTCCCGGCCCTGTTCACGGGCCAGGCCGGGTTCATCGTCGCCCCCGAGATGCTCCGCAACGAGGACCACGCCCACCCCATCGGGTCCGGGCCGTTCAAGATGCAGGACTGGACCCCCGACAACAAGTTCGTCGCCGTCAAGAACCCCAACTACTGGCGGAAGGACGCGGCGGGTCGCCCGCTCCCGTACCTCGATCAGGTGACCTTCAAGCCGATGCCGGACGCCAGCTCCCGGATGGCGGCGTTGAAGGCGGGCGACATCGACATGCTCACCGACAACTCGCCCGGCGCGCTGGCCAAGGTGGTCAAGGGCGAGGTCCCGGCCGGGTTCAACGCCATCATCGACGAATCCGAGGGCGACGAGGAGGTGCTGATCATCAACTGCCAGACCGGGCCGACCGCCGACGAGGGTCTGCGCAAGGCCCTGCTGCTCGCCACCGACCGCAAGCAGATCTCGGCCATCTACGAGGACGCGTTCGACATCGCCGACGGTCCGTTCACGAAGAAGTCGCCCTGGTACAGCGACGCCGGCTACCCGGAGCCGGACATGGCCAAGGCCAAGGCGCTGGTCGACGCGTGGAAGGCCAAGAACGGCGGCGCCGCACCCAAGATCAACATCGCCGTCATCGGTACGGCCGACGGCCTCCAGCTCGGGCAGGCCCTCCAATCGATGTGGCGGGGCGCCGGCTTCGAGGTCGGGGTCGACTCCCAGGAGGAGACCAAGTTCTCGGGCACCGTCGTCGGTGGCCAGTTCAACGTCCTGATGTTCCAGTTCTGGAACGGCGAGGACCCCGACATCAACTACCACTTCTGGACCGGCAAGAACGTCGGCCCGGAGGGCGGGATCTCGCTCAACTTCCCCCGGTGGACCAACGCCGAGACCGACGCCGCGCTCAACGCCGGCCGGGCCGAGACCGACCCGGCCAAGCGCAAGGCCGACTACGCCACGGTGTGGAAGCAGTGGGCCGAGCACGTGCCCTACATCTACCTCTTCCACGCCAAGTGGGCGGTGCTGGCCCGCACCGGCGTGCACGGCATCGACGAGGTCAACATGCCCGACGGGAAGGGCGAGGCCCAGCCCCTGACCTGGGGCACGTTCAACCTGTCGAACACCTGGGTCGAGACCACGAAGTAGCACGAACCGGCTTCGGGGGCGTCGCGGCCGCTGGGTAGCATCGGCCGCCTATGGCAGACGAGATCACGATCACCCTCCCCGATGGCGCGACCAGGCAGCTCCCGGCCGGCGCCACCGGCACCGATCTCGCCGCTGCGATCGGCCCCAAGCTGGCCAAGGCCGCCCTCGTCGTGGCGGTCGACGGCCAGCTCGCCGATCTGTCCGCCCCGCTGCCCGACGGCGCCACCGTGGCCGTGGTCACCGCCGACTCCGACGCCGGGCGGGAGGTGCTGCGCCACTCCACCAGCCACGTGCTGGCCCAGGCGGTCACGGCGCTGTTCCCCGGGGCGCGCTACGCCATCGGCCCGGCCATCGAGCACGGCTTCTACTACGACTTCGAGCTGCCCGGCGGCCAGACCTTCTCCGATGCCGACCTCGAGGCCATCGACGCCAAGATGCGCGAGATCGTCGCCGCCGACCAGCCCTTCGTGCGGGGGGTGGCCACGATGGCCGAGGGCCTCGAGCTCTTCGCCGACCAGCCCTACAAGCGCGAGATCATCGAGAAGGTCGACGCCTCGGAGGTGGCCGGCGACGGCACCGTGAGCACCTACCGCAACACCGACGCCTTCGTCGACCTGTGCCTCGGCCCCCACGTGCCGTCGACCAGCCGGCTCGGTCACTTCAAGCTCATGAAGGTGGCCGGTGCCTACTGGCGGGGCAACGAGAAGGGCCCCATGCTCCAGCGGATCTACGGCACGGCGTGGGAGTCCAAGAAGGCGCTCGACGCCCACCTCCACATGCTCGAGGAGGCCGAGAAGCGCGACCACCGCCGCCTCGGCGTGGAGCTCGACCTGTTCTCCTTCCCCGAGGAGATCGGGTCCGGGCTCGCCGTGTTCCACCCGAAGGGCGGGATCGTGCGCCGCCTGATGGAGGACTACAGCCGTGCGCGCCACGAGGCCGCCGACTACGAGTTCGTGTACTCGCCCCACATCACCCGGGCGAATCTGTTCGAGACGAGCGGGCACCTCGACTGGTACGCCGACGGCATGTACCCGCCCATGGAGCTCGACGGGGGCACCGACTACTACCTCAAGCCGATGAACTGCCCGTTCCACATCCTGATCTTCAGGAGCCGGCAGCGCTCGTACCGGGAGCTGCCACTGCGGCTGTTCGAGTTCGGCACGGTGTACCGCTACGAGAAGAGCGGCGTCGTCCACGGGCTGACGCGGGGCCGGGGCTTCACCCAGGACGACGCCCACATCTTCACCACCAAGGAGCAGATGGTCGAGGAGCTCCAGGGCCTCCTCGTCTTCGTGCTCGACCTGCTGCGCGACTACGGCCTCGACGACTTCTACCTCGAGCTGTCCACCAAGCCCGAGACCAAGGCCGTCGGCACCGACGAGGAGTGGGCCGAGGCCACCGAAGCGCTGCGGTCGGTGGCCGAGGCGATGGAGCTCGACTTGGTCCTCGACGAAGGGGGCGGAGCGTTCTACGGGCCCAAGATCTCGGTGCAGGCCCGCGATGCCATCGGCCGCACGTGGCAGATGTCCACCATCCAGGTCGACTTCCAGCTGCCCCAGCGCTTCGAGCTCGAGTACGTCGGCCGCGACGGCGGCCGCCACCGCCCGATCATGATCCACCGCGCCCTCTTCGGGTCGATCGAACGGTTCTTCGCGGTGCTGGTGGAGCACTACGCCGGCGCCTTCCCGGCCTGGCTGGCCCCGGTGCAGGTGCGGGTGCTCCCCGTCCGCGACGACCACGAGCCCTATGCCGCCGACGTGGTGCGGCGCCTCCGCGACGCCGGGTTCCGGGCCGACAGCGTCCGCGCCGACGAGCCGCTGGGCGGCCGCATCCGCAAGGCCAAGCTCGAGAAGCTCCCCTATGTCCTCGTGGTCGGCGACGACGACATGGCCGCCGGCACGGCCGGCGTCAACCCCCGCGGCGGCGACGTGGAGCGGGGCGTCACGATCGACGCCTTCGTCGAGCGCCTCGCCGCCGACGTGGCGGCGCACCGGTGAGCCTCGGACGCCGCTGGGCGCGGCCGATCGGGTTCGCGTCCGGCCTGCTGTCCGCCGCGGTGCTCGCGAGCTGCGGGAGCACCGCCGGGTCCTCGGCTGGTGGGGGAGGGGCGCCGGCGGCGTCCGCCAACGCGGCCGCGGCGGCGGGAACTTCGGCGCCGGCGGCCACGCAGGAGACGCCCTTTTGCGCCGAGGCGGCGCGCTACTGGAGTGCCCGTCCCGAGGTGGCGCCGTCCACCACGCCGAGCACCACCAAACAGCAGGGGGTCGCCGACGCCGAACGATTCCTCGCCAGCGCACCGGACGAGATCAAGAGCGACCTGTCGCCGCTCGTCGAGCTGTACCGGTCGGAATCCAACGGCGCGTCGCCGGCCCGGTCCGCCATCGCCGAAGCGCTGGCGCGGTACGAGAAGGTTGCGGCGTACGCGGCGACGCATTGCCCCGCGGGTGCGCCGTACTTCGCCTGCGCGACGCCGATGCAGCTGTTCGAGGGAGTCGGCGGCTTCGATCCGTCGGGCCGGAACGTGACCACCACCCAGAAGGCCTATGAGGGGGCGTCGCCCGAAGATGCGGCGGCCCGCGCGCCGGCGGCGGTCGGGTCCCGCACCGAGCTGAGCCGGACGGCGAGCGAGGTGGTGTTCGTGTGGAAGGACGACTCGGGCCGCGTCACCCAGCGCATGATCGTGACGAGGACCGGGTCGGGTTGGTCGGTCGGGCCGCGCACGGCCTGCCGGCGCTGAGAGGAACACCGGTGAGCCTCGACCACCTCTGGGCCGGCTGGCGCAGCGCCTACATCCAGCAGGTCACCAACGACGACTCGGTGCTGGCGCCCGACGCGTCGGGCTCGCTGTTCGAGCGGATCCTCGGGTCGGGCCGACCCGACGAGGAGACCTTCATCGTGCACCGGGGCGAGACCTGCTTCGTGATCCTCAACGCCTACCCGTACACCAACGGCCACGTGCTGGTGCTGCCCAACCGGGCCGAGCCGGCGCTGAGCGGGTTGGGCCGGGAGGAGCACACCGAGCTCTGGGAGCTGGTCACGGCGTCGGTGTCGGCCATCACGGCGGCCTACCGATGCGACGGGGTGAACGTCGGGATGAACCTCGGCCGGGCCGGCGGCGCCGGCGTGCCCGACCACCTCCACGTGCACTGCCTGCCCCGCTGGGACGGCGACACCAACTTCATGACCGCCATCGCCGAGACGAGGGTGCTGCCCGAGACGCTGGGGCAGAGCTGGGCCAAGCTCCGCGCGGCCTGGCCCCGCTGAGGCGGCCCCGCTACCGTCGCCCCCGATGCCCGACGACGCCCCCCTCTCCGAGGACCAGATCCGCGACGCGCTGCCCGCCGACCTCGACGCCGCCGGGTACGTCGGGCCCTACCTGTTCCCCAACAACAACCGGCGCCGGATCCCCGCGGTGCTCTACTGGGTCGTCGCCGCGCTGTGCATCGGGTTGTGGGCCACCCAGCGCGACGGCGGCTCGGCCCTGGTCAACAGCGGGTTCCTGTGGGCCGGCATCGGTCTGGCCGCCCTCGGCGTCTACAGCTTCGCCGCCGGCTGGGACCTCGCCGTCGACGAGCGCGACGCGCTGGTCGCCGCCGTCGCCCAGGTGGGGTTCCCGGTGGGCCACGCGTCGGCCCAGATGGGGTGGCGGGGCATCCGGAGCCGCCCGACCTGGCGCCTCCTGCTCTACTCGGCCGAGAACCCGCCCGAGAAGCGCGGCCTGGTGCTGATCGACGGCGTCGACGGGTCCGTGGTCGAGTGGTTCGTCGAGGACAACCCCGAAGACTGGAGCTGAGGCCGGACCGGCTCAGCGCCGGGACGCGGCCATCGCCGCCTCGGCCCGGTGGAGATCGTCGGCCACGGTGCGCACGGCCTCCCGCAGCACGTCGAGTGCCGTGACGGTGGCGGCCGAGCCCGCCACGGAGCCGGTGCGGCGCCAGTCCCGCCCGCCGAGCTTCCCCGCGGCGTCGGCCAGCTCGGTGGCGTCGTCGTCGAGCTCGGTGAGGGCGTCGGCCACCCCACCCACGATCGCCTGTTCCCAGTGGCGGGCCGCCGGGTCCATCACGCCGGGGTGGAGCACCGGGTCGTCGGTGTAGACGATCTGGTGGAGCGCCCGGCCGGCCACGCCGAGGGTGCGGACGGCGTCGACGAGCAGGTCGAGGGCGCTGTGGCCATCGGGGCCGGCCCGCAGGGCCAGGGCGTCGACGCCGTCGGGATCGTCGGGGAGGGGGCCGAGCACGGCCCGGAACCGGCGGGGATAGGAGCGCAGGGCGACGACGGCGTCGCCCGGGGGGAGCTGAGACACATCGGGCCCGGTCATCCCTGCCACCCTACGGGCCGCGCGGTACCGTCACGCATGTCACAGCGCCCTGCTGGTTCGGGCTATCAATCAGCTGTTAGCCTGTAGCAAGCACCCCGCGTCAGGAGTACGAATGATCGACGGTCGCTTCCGGGCCACGTTCGAGAAGAGCATCCGGCCGGTCGGCTCCAAGATCCGCAAGACCGGCATCACCGCCGACCATCTCACCGCCTTCGGCGGGGCCATGGCCATCGGCGTGTGCCTGTCCTTCGGCTTCGGGAACCTGCCCCTCGCGTTCCTGTTCGGGGTGTTCTCGGCCGTACCCGACGTGCTCGACGGTGCGGTAGCCAAGGCCTCCGGGACCGCCTCCCCCCGCGGCGCCTTCTTCGACTCGGTCGTCGACCGGGTGTCCGACGCCCTCATCCTCATCGGTGTGGCCTGGTACTTCTCCAACACCCACGGTGGGAACTGGGCGCTGCTGCCGATGGCCGTCCTCGCCGCCAGCATGCTGATCTCCTACGAGCGGGCCCGGGCCGAGTCGCTCGGCTTCGATGCCCGCGGGGGCCTGATGGAGCGGGCCGAGCGGCTGATCCTCCTCGGGCTCGGCGCCCTCTTCCCGGTGCTGCTGGTCCCGATCCTCGTGCTGATGCTCGTCCTGACCCTCGTCACCGCGGGCCAGCGCTTCGCCAAGGTCTGGCACCAGGCCAGCGCCGGCCGTCCGCTCTCGGAGGGCAGCCGTCGGCGTCAGGCCCGGCGTCGGCAGGCCCGCCAGAGCCGTGCCCTGCGCCGCGGCGACGGCGTGAGGGTGCGCCGCCCGCGGACCTGATCCGGCGTGGACGTCGTCACCCCCAGCTACCGGGCCGCCTCCCGCCTCGCCCGCACGCTGCCCCGGGTGGGGGCCGATTCGCTCAGCGACAACCTCAGCAAGCTGGCCGTGCGGGGCTCGGCCGAGCGGCGGATGCTGGTGGAGCGCAACCTCCGGCGCGTGCTCGGCCCGGACCTGCCCGCCGACGAGCTCGACCGGCTGGTCCTGGCGTCGTTCCAGGCCTACGGCCGCTACTGGGTCGACTCGTTCCGGTTGCCGGGCATGAGCGTGCCCGAGATCGACTGGGGCATCGACTACGAGGGCTACGAGCACATCGCCCGGGCCCGCGCCCGGGGGTTCGGGCCGCTGATCGTGCTGCCCCACCTCGGCGGCTGGGAGTGGGCCGGGTTCTGGATCACCCGGGTGGAGCGGATCCCGCTCACCGCCGTGGTCGAGCCGGTGGAGCCGCCGGCCCTCTTCGACTTCTTCGCCGACTTCCGGCGCACGCTCGGCATGCACGTGGTGCCCCTCGGCCCCGAGGCCGGCACCGCCGTGCTGCGGGCCATCAAGGAGCGCCACGTGATCTGCCTCCTGTCCGACCGTGACATCGAGGGCAACGGGGTGGAGGTCGAGTTCTTTGGCGAGGTCACCAAGCTCCCCGCCGGCCCGGCCACCCTGGCTCTGCGCACCGGCGCCCCGATCATCCCGATGGCCACCTACTTCAAGCCCGAGGGCGGGATCTGGTGCACGGTGCGCCCGCCGCTGCCCGTCGAGCGCCGGGCCAAGCGGCTGCGCGAGGACGTCGTGCGCATCACCCAGTCGATCGCCCACGCCCTCGAGGACCTGATCCGGGTGGCGCCGGAGCAGTGGCACATCCAGCAGCCGAACTGGCCCTCCGACTACGAGGCCCTCGAGGCGATGGGCAAGCCCCACCCCCGCCCGGGTTAGCCGGCCAGCCAGATGCTCTTGGCCCGGGTGTAGGCGTCGAGGGAGTGGATGCCCATCTCCTTGCCCCACCCGCTGCCCTTGGTGCCCCCGAACGGGGCGGCGAAGTCGTAGCAGCCGTAGCGGTTGACGAACACCTGCCCGGCGTCGAGGGCCGTGGCCACCCGCCGGGCCCGGCCGAGGTCGCCCGTGTACACCCCGGCGGCGAGGCCGTAGGGCGTGTCGTTGGCCAGGGCGACGGCTTCCTCCTCGGTGCGGAACGAGGTGACGGCCAGCACCGGCCCGAAGAGCTCGTCCCGGAACAGGGCCATCGCCGGGGTGACGCCGGTGAAGATGGTGGGGCGGAGGAACAGCCCCCGGCCGTTGTCGCCGGTCGTGTCGCGCCCGCCCCCGGCCACGAGGGTGGCGCCTTCGTCGTGGGCGGCGGCGATGCCGGCCAGCAACCGGTCGAGCTGGGCCTCGTTGCACTGCGGGCCCTGGGTGGCGGCGGGATCGAAGGGGTCGCCGCAGACGACGGCGTCGGCCTTGGCCACCAGCGCGGCGACGAACTCGTCGTGCACCGACTCGTGGAGCAGGAACCGGGTGGGCTCCGAGCACTTCTCGCCCTTCTGGGAGAACATGAGGTGGAACGAGCGCTCGATGCAGGCCTCGAGGTCGGGCACGTCGCCGAAGACGATGTTCGGGGACTTGCCCCCCAGCTCCAGGGTCGTCGCCGCGAGGTTGGTGGCGGCGACGTCGGACAGGATCCGGCGTCCCACCGCGGTGGACCCGGTGAAGCTGACCTTGGCGACGCCGGGGTGGGTCACCAGGGCGGCGCCGGTGTCGGCGTCGCCGACCACCACCTCGAGCACGCCGTCGGGCAGCACGCCGGCCTCGGCCACGAGCTCGGTGAGGCGCAGCAGCGAGAAGGGGGTGAACGGCGACGGCTTCACGACCACGGTGTTGCCCATGGCGAGGGCGGGGGCGATCTTCCACGCGGCGAGGAGCAGCGGGAAGTTCCACGGGACGAGCAGGGCGCACACCCCGGCCGGATCGCGCGTGACGATGTTCCAGGCGTCGCCCTCGACCGGCGAGAGCTCCCCGTAGAGCTTGTCGGTCCACCCGGCGTAGTAGTCGAACACGTCGGCGGTGTCGGGCATGTCGTCCTCGAGCGCCTCGCGGAGGAGCTTGCCGTTCTCGAGGCTCACGAGCGCGGCGAGCTCGTCGGCGTTGGCCCGCACGACCTCGCCCACGGCGCGGAGGGCGGCGGCCCGGTCGCGGCGGGACAGGCGCCGCCAGGGCGAGTCGGGGGCGAAGGCGCTGCCGGCGCGCCGCACGGCCCGGTCGACGGCGGCGGCGTCGTCGAAGGCCACCCAGGCCAGGGGAGCGCCGGTGGCCGGGTTCGTGCGGTGCCACCCGGGGGCGGCCGGGTCGACCGGGGCCTGGGGGCGGGTGGCGAGCCACCGGTCGGCGAGTGCTCGGCCGTTCATGGGGAAGCCTCCTTGGTGGGGTGGGCCAGCGCGGCGAGGGTGGCGCAGCGCTCGGCATCGACGGTGGCCGTCGTGACCGTGGCCGACAGGGCCCGGGCGGCGGCGGCGACGGCCTGGGCCTGCCCGAGCACGGCGACGGCGCTGGCCAACCCGAACACGTCGAGGTGGAGCTCCGCCGCGGCGGCGAGGTGGGTGACGGTGGCGTGGGCGCCGAGGGCGGCGCACCCGAGCTGGATCGCCGTCTCGGCGTCGATCGGGTTGGTCTTGCTCGCGAAGAAGGTCGATCCGTCGCCGGTGGCGGGGAGCCGGAGCTCCCCGAAGCCCCCGTCCGGACCCGACAGGAGCAGGCGGAGATCGCGGCCGATGCGCACGACCCGGGTGGCGGCGGCGGCCAGCGCGGCGGCCAGGGCGAGCAGGTCGTCGTCGTGCTGCAGGGCGCCGGCCGGATCGGGATGCGGCCCGAGGTCGTGGCCGGTGCGGTGGGCGAGCTCGGGGACGACGGCGGCGCGGTAGGCCTCGGTGGCGCCGGACCCCGTGCCGACGACGGTGGCGCCCAGCACCACCGACCGGAGGGGCTCGAGCCTACCGGCGACGCCCGCGGCGGCGCGGGCCACGGCCCGGCCCGTGCCGGTGGGCCACAGCGAGGTGGGCACGGCGAGGGCGTCCTGGAGGCAGGTGCGGGCCAGGGTGTGCGGTGCCGCCGCCTCCCACCGCTGCCCCGCCGCCTCGAGGTCGGCGGCCAGCTGGTCGAGCGCCCCGACGGTGGCCGGCACCTCGGCCAGGAGGGCGAGCCGGGCGGCGGTGTGCACGACGTCGGCCGTGCTCTGGCTGCGGTTGAGCTCGGCCGGGGCGACGTCGGCCCGCCGGGCCAGCTCCTCGTTGACGGCGACGTTGACGGCGACGCTGCCGCCTCCCCGCAGCAGCGGCACGCCGGTCAGCCCCCGGCCGTCGCCGGCGATCACGGTGTCGGCGGCGGCGGCGATGGCCTGCGCCGAGGTCGGGGCGATGGTGCCCGCCCGGGCGTTGGCGAGCGCCGCCGCGGCCTTCACGTGGGCGAGGGCCGCGACGAGAGCGGGGTGGTCGGCCAGGTCGGTGCCGGGGATCACCGCGCCACCGGCTCGGTGCGGCCGTACCGGAGCTGCTTGAGCAGGTCGCTGCTCATGGTGCCCGGCGCGGTGTCGTAGCCCAGCAACCCGATGAGTCGGGTGGTGGCGCCCCCGATGGGGCTCACCCGGTGCAGCGAGTGGCGACCCTCGAAGACGAGCAGCGTGCCCGGGGTGAGGCCGAGGGTGACCACGCGGCTGCGGTCCCCGCCGAGGACGGCGGCGACCTCGTCGTAGCGCTCGTCGTCGGCCGTCCGGATCCGGGGCACCACCTCGAAGTCGCCTCCGTCGTCGGCATCACGCACGGCCAGGGACACCACGAAGTCGGTCTGGTCGAAGTGCCACTGCAGCTCGTCGCCGGCGCCCATCGACGCCAGGTTCAACCCGCCCAGTGGGTCGGCGTAGCGGTAGAGGGTCCCACGGTCGAGCACCTGCTCGATGAAGCGCAGCATCGGCTCCCACTCGTAGAGGCGGCGCAGCGGCGACGACGGGGGGAACAGGTCCCACGCCACCGCCCGGACGGCGGCGTGGCCGAGCCACCGGCGGGGGTGGCCGGGCGGCGCCTCCTGGTCGGGCAGCGCGAGGTAGGCGGTGGCCGGTCCGGCGTTGCGGTAGCCGAGCGGTTCGACCTCGATGGCGTCGGCCAGGACGGCGGCCAGGCCCTCCTCGGTGAGGAAGCCCGGGAGCTCGGCCGCGCCGAGCTCGGCCAGCCCCTCCCGGGCTTCGGCCACGACGGCGGCGAAGGCCGCGCCGTCGGGGTCGAGGAGCGGGTAGC
This sequence comes from Actinomycetes bacterium, assembly GCA_029782025.1. GTDB lineage: Bacteria > Actinomycetota > Acidimicrobiia > Acidimicrobiales > Acidimicrobilacustridaceae > JAKOVR01. Next base: position 31,067 of record JAKOVR010000143.1, read on the forward strand.
GGCGCAGGTCGACGAGGGCCTCGAGGGGCAGGTCAGGGGTGGGCATCGTGGTCTCCGGGGGGTACGAGCGCGGCGCGGGCGATCTCGCCGAGGTGGTCGAGCAGGCGCCGTTCCGCCGCGGCGACATGGCCGATGCCGCGGCTGGCGGCCATGCCGTGCATCGTCTCCACCACGAGATCGAAGGCGCGGTGGAAGGCCGGGGCGGCGGCGGACTCGGGGAACAAGGTCTCGGCCACGGCCCGGATCCGGGCGGCGTGGCGGGCCGCCGCCGGCGCCAGCGCGGCCCGCAGCGAGGCGTCCGTGCGGGCGGCGGCTTCGAGCTCGAGCGCCGCCGCCATCTCCCGGGAGCAGAACAGCTGCCACAGGAGCCGCAGGGCGCGGTCGAGGCGGTCGGCCGGGTCGGCGGTGGTGGCGAGGCGCCCGAAGCGTCCCACGTAGCGGGCGATCAGCTCGTCGTGGAGGTGTTCGGCCGCGGCGACGATCAGCTCGTCCTTGGAGGCGAAGTGCTTGAAGAGGGCGCCCTGGGAGACGCCGGCCTCCTGCACCACGGCGGTGGTGGTGGTCCCGGCGTAGCCCCGGGTCACGAGGCATCGGGTCGTGGCGTCGAGCAGGGCCTGGCGGGTGCCGGCCCGGCGCTCCTCCTGCGTCCTCGGCACCGGGGGACCGTACCACGACCACTTAAGAAGTGACAAGTCACTTTCTAAACTCGGGGGACCGCCGGCGTCCCGGCCCTGAGTAGCCTGCCCGGATGCGGATCGGCCTGGTGTGCCCCTACAGCCTGACCGTGCCCGGCGGGGTCCAGGGCCAGGTGCTCGGCCTCGCCCGCACGCTGCGCCGGGGGGGCCACGAGGTGCGCGTCCTCGGGCCCTGCGACGGTCCGCCTCCCGACGCCGGGGTGACGCCCCTCGGCGTGAGCATGCCCACGGCGTCGAACGGGTCGGTGGCGCCGATCGCCCCCGACATCTCGGCCCAGCTCCGCACCATCCGCGCCCTGCGCGACGAGGAGTTCGACGTGGTGCACGTCCACGAGCCGTTCTGCCCGGGCCCCACGCAGACGGCCGTGCTGTTCAAGAGCGCGCCGATCGTGGCCACCTACCACGCCGCCGGCAACCTCCTCTACAAGTACTTCAAGCCCCTCATCGTCCGGGCCGCCCGCAACATCGACGTGTCGTGCGCGGTGTCGACCGACGCCCGCGACACCGCCGCGGCCTACATCGACGCCGACTTCCGCGTGCTGTGGAACGGGGTGGAGCTCGACGCCTTCCGCGATGCCACGCCCGTTCCCACTACGGGGCCGACCATCGTCTTCGTCGGCCGGCACGAGCCCCGCAAGGGGCTCGAGGTGCTCCTCGACGCCATGCGCCTCCTGCCGCCCGAGGTGCGGTTGTGGGTGGCCGGCGACGGGCCCGACACCGCCCGGCTGCAGGCCGCCCACGCCGGCGACCAGCGCATCAGCTGGCTGGGCCGGGTGAGCGACGAGGAGAAGGCGCGACGGATCCGCGGCGCCGACGTGTTCTGCACGCCGTCCCTCGGCGGCGAGTCCTTCGGCATCGTGCTGCTCGAGGGCATGGCGTCGGGCACGCCGGTGGTGGCCAGCGACCTCCCCGGCTACCGGGCGGTGGCCGGCGACGGCCGCTACGCCGCCCTGTTCCCGCCCGGCGACGTCGACGCCCTGGCGGCGACGCTGCAGGCCGTGCTCGGCGACGTCGACGGGCGGGCGAAGGCGCTCGTCGAGGCCGGGGCCGAGCGGGCCGACCAGTACTCGATGGACCGCCTGGCCGAGGCCTACCTCGGCTGCTACCGGGACGCGGTGGCCCGGCACGCCGCCGCCCGCCGATGACGGCTCGTCCGGCGGCGCCGCCGCGTGCGACGATACCCGTCCCCATGGTCGACGACGAGGTGCTCGAGGAGGTGGCGCGCAACAGGGAGCGCACCATCCGGGGCCGCGCCCTGCTGCTGGCGCCGCCCGGCGCGCTCGTGCTGCTCGGGCTGGTCCTCACGGTGCTCCTCGGCCCCGCGCTCCTCCTGCTCGTGCTGGCCGGCCTCGGCGGTGTCGCCTTCGGCGTCGACCGCATCCGTCACGCCGACCGGCGGGCGCTGGCCCTCCTCGGCGCCACCCCCGCCGCCGAGGAGACCTTCCCGCGCCTGCACAACCTCGTCGACGGGCTCTGTGCCTCCACCGGCATCCCGCGGCCCGATCTCTACGTCGTGAACGACGCCGCCCCCGACGCCTGCACCGTGGCCGTCGACCCCCGGGCGCCGTCGCTGGTCGTCACCAGCGGCGCCGTCGAGTCGCTCAGCGTGGTGGAGCTCGAGGGGTTGGTGGCCCAGCAGCTCGCCCACATCCGGGTGCACGACCCCGTGGTCGGTGCGCTCGCCGTGGTGCTCCCGCCGCTGCGGTCCCAGCTCCCGGACCTGCGGGAGTGGCAGGCCGACCGGGGGGCCATCGCCATCACCCGCTACCCGCCCGGGCTGGCCGGCGCCCTGGAGAAGGTGCTGGCCGGGCGGTCGGCCGCCGGGGTGCACCCGCCCGCCCTCGCCCACCTCTGGACCGGGCCCGCTGCGGTATCGTCCGCAGCGCTGGAGGTCCGCATCGACGCCCTCCGGGAGCTCTGACATGCCGCCCTCCGACGACGCCACCTGGGATGCCCGCGACTGGCAGCCACAGCATTGGGACGGCGAGCGCTGGGTCGACGCCGACGGGGCCGAGGTCGCCGCGCCCGACGACGGCGGCGACGGCGACGACTGGGAGGAGTCCTGGGAGTACGCCGATCCCGAAGCCGCCCGGCGCCGGCAGACGATCGTGGTCGCCGGCGCGGTCGCGAGCGCGCTGCTCCTCCTCGCCGCCGTCGTGGTGTTCCTGGTCACGGGCCAACCGGCGGAGCGGTCGACGGCGTCGGGCCCGGCCACCACGGCCGGCACCGCCCCCGGCACCACGGCGCCGGCCCGGAAGGTGAGCCCGCTCACTGGGCTCGCTGCCGACGCCACCAAGCTCGGCCGCCCCGCCCTCGTGGTGAAGGTCGACAACGCCGACGCCAAGGCCCACCCGCCGTCGGGCATCAACCAGGCCGACATCGTCTTCGAGGAGAAGGTCGAGGGTGCGACCAGCCGGTTCGCCGCGGTGTTCCAGTCGGCCGACGCCGCCCGGGTGGGGCCGGTGCGCTCGGGTCGCCTGACCGACCTGTCGGTCCTGACCATGCTCAACCAGCCGCTGTTCGCCTTCTCGGGGGCCAACACCGTGTTCCGGCCCCAGATCGCCCAGGCGGCGATCGTCGACCTCGGGGCCGACCAGGAGTCGGCGCTCTACACCCGGGACCAGAAGCAGCAGGCGCCGTACAACCTCTACACCGACACGGCGAAGGTCTACGCCGCCCGCCCGGGCGGCAGCGCCCCCAAGCCGGTCTTCCCCTACCGGAAGTCCGACGCAGGGCCGAAGAACGGCCGTCCGGTCGACGGGGTCGAGTACCAGTGGGGCGGCGGGAAGGGCGCGGTGAGCTTCCGCTGGGACGCCACCAAGCGCGTGTGGCAGCGCAGCCAGGCCGGCGAGGTCCACAAGGACGCCGACGGCGTGCCGATCGCGCCGACCAACGTGGTCGTGCTCATGGTCGAGTACGTCGACTCGGGTGTGCGCGACACCGCCGGGGCCGCCGTCCCCACGGCACAGTTCGACGGCGAGGGCGACGCGTTGGTCTTCACCGACGGCCAGCTGGTGCAGGGCCGGTGGTCCAAGCCCAACGAGGACGAGGCCCCGGTCATCACCGACGGGGAGGGCAACGCCATCGCCCTGACCCCGGGCACCACCTGGGTCAGCCTCGTGCCCAAGGGCCTGGCCAACGTGGTCAACCGCACCGACACCCCCGGGCAGCCCAAGCCCTCGGGCGCGCGCTGAGCGGCTGAGCATCCACCACCGACGCTCACCCTCGCCGTAACGTCGCCGCCAGGCGGAGTGCACACCCGTGGCCACGCGCGGGCCGTTCCGGAGGTGACGCGACAGTGCGACCGATCTCTGCCCTCCTTGCCACCGGCGCGGTGCTCGTGCCCTCGGCGTGCTCGGCGGCCACCGCCGGGGTCCGGACCGGGGACCTCGACGCCGCGGCGAGCGGCAACGGCAAGGGGGTCGTGACCGCGGCGCCCGCCGTCCCGACCACGGAGGCGCCGATCACGGCGTGGCCGCTGACCGGGCTGCCCATCGCCGATCCGGCCCAGGCCCGGCACAGCGTCGTCGCCGTCAAGATCGACAACTCGCCGCCGGCCCGGCCCCAGACCGGCCTGACCCAGGCCGACGACTGCATCGAGGAGCGGGTCGAGGGCATCACCCGGCTGATGTGCCTGTTCCACTCGGAGGACGCCGATCCGGTCGGCCCCATCCGCTCGGCCCGCAGCAGCGACGTCGACCTGATGGGCAACCTCAGCCGACCGGTGCTCATGTGGTCGGGGGGCAACGCCGGCGTCACGGCCGAGATCGACTGGGCCGTGTCCCAGGGCTTCATCATCGAAGCCGGCCACCCGCGGAACGACTCGCTGTACCACCGGGACAACCGGCGCCAGATGCCCCACAACCTCTACGGCAGCACGGCGCCCGTCCGGGAGCAGTTCACGCCGGGGCCCCAGCCGGCGCCCCACCCGCTCTTCGCCTACCGGGCGCCCGGGGAGGCGCTGCCGCCCTCGGCCGCCGACACCCCCGGCTTCGTCGTCGACTTCGGCCGCGGCGTGCGGGCCGAGTACGTGTGGGACCAGGAGCGCAAGGGCTGGGACCGCTTCCAGGTCGACGAGTCCCACCCCCGGGGCCGCAGCGCCTTCATGGACAGCAACGGCCGGCAGGTGGCTCCCGACAACGTCGTGATCCTGGTGGTGCCCTACGGCCAGAGCGACGCCGACTCCCGCTCGCCCAAGGCCGTCAGCGTGGGGGAGGGCGACGCCATCGTCCTCACCGACGGCAAGGCCGTGGTCGGCCGGTGGAAGCGGCCCGTGTCCTTCGCCAGCTGGGAGCTGGTCGACCCCGCCGGCGCCCCGATCCGGCTCACCCCGGGGCGCACCTGGGTCGCCCTGCCCGAAGCGGGAGGCCCGGCGCCGGTGCCGCTGGACCCGGCCACCGCCGCGTCCCTCCTCGGCGAGCGCCGCTGACCCGACGCCGTCGCCGGTCGCCGGATTCGACTACCGGGGATCGGTCCGGGGGGCCATAGACTCGGCCCCATGACCGACGGTGCCGCTGCAGGGCTGTCACGTGAGACGGGCTCGGTGCTCGTCAAGCGCGGGCTGGCCGAGATGTTGAAGGGCGGGGTGATCATGGACGTGGTCACGCCCGACCAGGCCAAGATCGCCGAGGACGCCGGCGCCTCGGCGGTGATGGCGCTCGAGCGGGTGCCGGCCGACATCCGCCGGGACGGCGGCGTGGCCCGCATGAGCGATCCCGAGATGATCGAGGGGATCAAGGCCGCGGTCACGATCCCGGTGATGGCCAAGGCCCGCATCGGCCACTTCGTGGAGGCCCAGATCCTCCAGGCCCTCGGGGTCGACTACGTCGACGAGAGCGAGGTCCTGACGCCGGCCGACGAGACCCACCACATCGACAAGTGGGCCTTCACCGTGCCGTTCGTGTGCGGCGCCACCAACCTCGGCGAGGCCCTCCGGCGGATCAGCGAAGGGGCGGCGATGATCCGTTCCAAGGGCGAGGCCGGCACCGGCAACATCGTCGAGGCCGTCCGCCACCTCCGCACCATCCTCGGCGACATCCGCAAGATCACCCAGGCCGACGCCGCCGAGCTGTTCGACTGGGCCAAGCGGCTCCAGGCGCCGCTCCCGCTGGTCCAGGAGCTGGCCGAGACAGCCACCCTCCCCGTCCCCTTGTTCTGCGCCGGCGGCATCGCCACGCCGGCCGACGCCGCCCTGGTGATGCAGCTCGGCGCCCAGGCCGTGTTCGTGGGCTCGGGCATCTTCAAGAGCGACGACCCGGCGCCCCGGGCGAAGGCCATCGTGGAGGCCACCACCCACTTCCAGGATCCCGACATCCTGGTGAAGGTGAGTCGGGGCCTGGGGCCGGCCATGCCCGGTCTCGAGATCGGCGGTCTGGAGCAGACCTTCGCCGATCGCGGCTGGTGAAGGTCGGGGTCCTCGCCGTCCAGGGGGCCTTCGCCCTCCACGCCCGGCGGATCGAGGGTCTCGGCGCCGTCGCCGTCGAGGTCCGGACCGCGGCCGCGCTGGCCGAGGTCGACGCCCTCGTCCTCCCCGGCGGCGAGTCGACCGCCATCTCGATGCTGCTCGAGCGCTCCGGGTTGGTGGCGCCGCTCCGGGAGCGGCTGGCCGCCGGGATGCCGGCGCTCGGCACCTGCGCCGGGATGATCCTGCTGGCCGGCGAGGTGGTGGACGGGCGGCCCGACCAGATCTCCCTCGGAGCCATCGACGTGGCCGTGCGCCGCAACGCTTTCGGTCGCCAGGTCGACAGCTTCGAGGCCGACCTGCCCGTCCGCGGCCTCGGCGGGGGCGACGACGACCCGGCCGTGGTGCGGGCGGTGTTCATCCGGGCCCCGGTGGTGGAGCGCGTCGGCCCCGGCGTCGAGGTCCTGGCCGAGGTCGACGGGCGGGCCGTGGCCTGCCGGCAGGGGGCGGTGATGGTCACCGCGTTCCACCCCGAGCTCACCGCCGACGACCGCCTCCACCGCGCCTTCCTGAGGTCGGCGGGGTGGGAGGCCGCACGCTAGGGTCCCCGCCATGTCCGGCCACTCCAAATGGGCGACCATCAAGCACAAGAAGGCCGCCACCGACAAGGCGCGCGGGAAGCTCTTCGCCAAGATCATCCGGCAGGTGGAGGTCGCGGCGCGACAGGGCGGGGGCGACCCCGACAGCAACCCGGCGCTGCGCACGATGTTCCAGAAGGCCCGCGACAACTCCATCCCGCTCGACACCATCAAGCAGGCCGTCAAGCGGGGCACGGGGGAGCTCGAGGGCGTCACCTACGAGTCGATCACCTACGAGGGCTACGCCCCCAACGGGGTGGCGGTGCTCATCGAGGTCCTCACCGACAACCGCAACCGGTCGGGCTCGGAGGTCCGGAGCATCCTCAAGAAGAACGGGGGCTCGATCGCCGAGCCGGGTGCGGTTTCGTGGCAGTTCGAGCGCAAGGGCGTCATGGTGATCGCCGGCGGCGCGTCCGAGGACGAGATCATGGAGGCCGCGCTCGATGCCGGGCTCGAGGACCTCGTCGCCGAGGGCGACACCTGGCGGCTCACCTGCGCCCCCGGTGACCTGCCGGCCGTGCGCGAGGCCCTGGAGACCGCGGGCATCGCCTTCGAGTCGGCCGACGTCACCATGCTCCCCACGTCGACGGTGGCGCTCGACACCGCCGAAGCGGCCCGGGCCGTGCTGCGGGTGGTCGACGCCCTCGAGGAGAACGACGACGTCCAGGACGTCTACGCCAACTTCGACATCGGCGACGAGTTGCTGGCGGCGCTCGAGGCGTGAGCGACGACGTCGCCGCCGCGACCCCGACGATCGGCGCGCCGGCGCCCCCGATCGTGCTGCCCGGCACCACCGGGTCGCCCTCGACGCGGCGGACCTACACCCTGACGGAGTTCCGGGGCCGGCCGGTGGTGCTGGCCTTCTACCCGGCCGACTCCTCCCCGGTCTGCACCGTCCAGCTGTCGAGCTACACGGCCGAGATCGCCCGCTTCGAGGCCCTCGACGCGCAGGTGCTGGCCGTCAGCCCCCAGTCCCTCGACGACCACGAAGCCTTCTCGGCCGCCAACGGCGGCTTCCGGTTCCCGCTGCTGGCCGACACCGAGCGGGTGGCCGGCACCGCCTACGACGTGCTCGGCCCCCTCGGGTTCTACCGGCGGTCGGTGTTCGTGATCGACGCCGACGGCGTGCTGCGGTGGGCCCACCGCAGCGCCGCCGGGTTCACCTTCCGCTCGGTGGACGAGCTGGTCGGGGTGGTGTCAGGCCTCGTCGGCCACCCCGAGCAGCGATGACCGCTTGATCGAGCGCACCCCCGAGGCCAGCGAGACCAACGCCACCACCCAGGCGACGGCGCCGAGGATCATCCCCAACCGCACGGTGCCGGCCCCGAAGAGCGCGCCGGTCGACTGCCCGTAGCCGATGAGGATGAGGGGCAAGGTGACGAGCCCGGTGGCCTGCTGGGCCGCCGCCGTGGACTTCACCCGGGCCGAGAGCCGCAGCACGAGCGACAGGGCGATGGCGATGAAGGGCGGGAGCTCCCACAGGATCAGCACCCACCAGGCCGGGGTGGGGAAGAACAGGTAGCCGATCTTGCCGATGAGCATGGCGTTGACCAGCAGGGAGTAGGCGCCGAACCCCACCGCCGTGGTGATGTAGCCGGGGATGCAGCTGGCGATCAGCTTGCCGAGGTAGATCTCGCGGGTGTCGGCGGGGGTGTGGGCGAGGAACTCGCCGGTACCCCGCTCGCGCTCGCCGACGATGCTCGACGCGCCGACGGCGGAGGAGATGGTGAGCGGCACGACCACGGCCACCGGCGCCAGCAGGAACACGGCGAGGGTGAACGACACCTTCGCCTCCTCGGGGATGCCCTGGGGGACGGCCTGCTTGGCCGCGGCCGGGAGCACGTCGAGGGCCTTGCTCACCTGCTGGAGTGCCTGCTGGTTGCCGATGTTGTTGATCAGCAGCAGCAGGATGGCCGGGATCACCACGAAGAAGATCCCGCCCAGCAGCGCCATCGGCACCCAGAAGTCCTTGGCCTGCAGGAGCTGGCGCAGCTCCGTGCGGGCGACGGTCCACATGCGTTCACGCCGGAAGGCCATCAGCGCGCTCCTCTCTCGGTCACAGCGGTGTCTCCACGCCCATGGCCCGGCGCTCGCGGCGCACGGCGAAGTAGAGCTCCTCCAGCGTCGGGTGGTGGGGTTCGACGCGGGTGAGCCGCACGCCGTCGGCCACGAGCCGGTCGACGATGTCGGGCACCCGGTCGAAGCTGTCGAGGCTCACGTCGGCGGCCGCCCCGTTGCGCTGGTAGCCGACGACGCCCTCCATGCCCTGCACGCGGTCGAGGGCGGCGCGGTCGGTGGCGTCGAGCCGGAGCAGGTCGTGGGGCCAGTAGCGCCGGATGAGGGTCTCCTGGCTGCCCGACATCAGGTCGGTGCCGGCCTCGAGGACCACGATCTGGTCGGCGAGCCCCTCGGCCTCGACGAGCAGGTGGGTGCACATCACCACCGTGCGGCCGTCGCTCGTCATCTCCCGGATGAGCTCGAGCACGGCGTGGCTGCTCTCCGGGTCGAGCCCGGAGGTGGGCTCGTCGAAGAGGAGGAGCTCGGGGCCGTGGAGCACGCTGCGGGCCAGGGCCAGCCGGGTCTTCATGCCGGTGCTGTAGCCGCCGACCTGCTGGTCGAGGGCCTCGAGGATGCCGAAGCGCCCGGCGGCGTCACGGATCTGGGCCGACGCCTCCCGCCCCAGGCCGTAGAGCTCGGCGCTGTACTGCAGGTTGTCCCAGCCGGTGAGCCGGTCGTACAGCGCCGGCTTGGCCGACACGATCCCGATCCGCCGCCGCACGGACTCGCCGTCCCGCTCGGGGTCGAGGCCGAACGTGCGCACCATCCCGCGGTTGGGGGACAGCGCCCCGGTGATGACCCGGATGGCGGTGGTCTTGCCCGCGCCGTTGGGACCGAGGAGCACGGTGATCCGGCCCTGGGGGGCCAGGATCGACAGGTTGGAGAGGGCGAGCACGTTGCCGAACTGCCGCGTGACGTTCCGGAGCTCGACGACGAGCGGGCCCTCGGGGGCGGCGACGAGGGGTTGGCGGTGGTCCTCGTCGGCCGGGGCGACGGCGGTGGTCGTGGCGCCGCCGACCGGGGGGAAGTAGACCCCGGCCTGCTCTCGGTCGTTGGCGCTCACGGGGCCCGTGAGGGATTCGGCATCGGAGGTCACGGTTGCCTTTCGGCATCGGGAGGCGGCGCTGAAGCATTGTGCACAGGTCCCGCACATCCGGGCGGGATCCGCCACCGGGTCGCGGGCCGTCGGTATGCTCGCACACGTGTTCGTCCTCGGCATCGACCCCGGCCTGTCGCGGTGCGGCTACTGCGTGCTCGCCGCCGACGGGCGGCGCAACCGGGCCGTGGCCCTCGGGGTGATCACCACGCCCGTGTCCGCCCCCGTGCCGGACCGCCTCGTCGAGCTCCAGCGCGAGGTCCGGGGCCTCCTCGAGGAGTTCCGGCCGTCGGTGCTGGCGGTCGAACGGGTGCTGTTCCAGGTGAACGCCCGCACGGCGATGGCGGTGGGGCAGGCCAGCGGCATCTGCATGGCCGAAGCGGCCGGGCGCGGGTGCGAGGTGGTGCAGTACTCGCCCAACCAGGTCAAGCAGGTCGTCGCCGGGTGGGGCGGCGCCGACAAGCAGCAGGTGCAGCGCATGGTCCAGTCCCTCCTCGATCTCCCGGCGCCGCCCCGGCCGGCCGACGCCGCCGATGCCGCCGCCCTGGCCCTGTGCCACCTCGCCATGGCCCCCATGCAGCGGGCCGTCGCTGCCGCCTCGGGGTCCCGGCCGTGATCGGGTCGCTGCGGGGCACGTTGCTCGACCGGGCCGACGGCGAGGTGCTGGTCGAGGTGGCCGGCATCGGCTACCGGGTCGCGGTGTCGCCCACCACGTCGGTCACCCTCGGCGACCTCGGGAGCGAGGTGTTCGTCTTCGTCCACCACCACTTCCGGGAGGACCAGCAGACGCTCTACGGGTTCGGGACCGCGGCCGAGCGGTCGTGCTTCGAGATCCTCATCGCCACCCACGGCGTCGGGCCGGCCCTGGCCCAGGCCATCCTCTCGGTCCACGACCCCGCCGCCCTGGCCCGCGTGATCCACGACGACGACGTCGATGCGCTGTGCCTCGTGCCCGGCGTGGGCAAGAAGACAGCGGCCCGCCTCCTCGTCGAGCTCACGTCCAAGCTCGGCGCCGTCGAGGGGCCGGGCTCGGCCGGTGCCCCGGCCAGCGCGCCCGGCACGCCGGCGGTGGCCTCGGCCCGGGCCGACGTGCGCGACGCCCTCGCCGGGTTGGGGTACGGCCCCGACGAGGTGGCGGCGGTGCTGCGCGACCTCCCCGACGGGGGCGACACGTCCGTCCTGCTGCGCGAGGCCCTCCAGCGCCTCGCCGTCTCCTGAGGCGGGCCGTGCGCGACGAACTGCTCCGCCCCGACGCCACCGACGACGACGAGATCGCCGACGCCGTCGACGTGCTGAGCGAGGAAGGGGGGCTGCGGCCCCGCACGCTGGCCGACTTCGTCGGGCAGGCCGAGCTCAAGGAGCACCTGTCGATCATCCTCGAGGCGGCGCGCCGCCGGGGCCAGGCCGTCGACCACCTCCTGTTCGCCGGACCCCCCGGCCTCGGGAAGACCACGCTGGCCGGGATCGTGGCCAACGAGGTCGGCGTGGCGCTGCACATCACGTCGGGCCCGGCCCTCGAGCGGGCCGGCGACCTGGCGGCGATCCTCACCCGGTTGGAGGAGGGCGACGTCCTCTTCATCGACGAGATCCACCGGCTGTCCCGGGCCGTGGAAGAGGTCCTGTACCCGGCGATGGAGGACTTCGAGCTCGACATCGTGCTGGGCAAGGGCCCGGCCGCCCGGTCGATCCGCCTCGACCTGCCCCGCTTCACCCTGGTGGGCGCCACCACCCGCACCGGGCTGATCACCGGGCCGCTGCGCGACCGCTTCGGCCTCGTCGCCCGCCTCGACTACTACGAGCCCCGCGACCTCGAGGCCATCGTGGTGCGGGCGGCGGGGATCCTCGGGGTCGACGTCGACCCGGCCGGGGCGGGCGAGATCGCCCGGCGGGCCCGGGGCACGCCCCGGATCGCCAACCGGCTGCTCCGGCGCGTCCGCGACTTCGCCGAGGTGCGGGCCGGCGGGCACATCGACGCCCGCACCGCCCACGACGGTCTCGCCCTGTTCGGGGTCGACGGGCTCGGCCTCGACAAGGTCGACCGGGCCATCCTCTCGGCCCTCTGCGAGCGCTTCGGCGGCGGGCCGGTGGGCCTGTCCACGCTCGCCATCGGGGTGGGGGAGCCGACCGAGACGGTCGAGGACGTCTACGAGCCGTTCCTCATCCAGCAGGGGTTGCTGTTGCGCACGCCCCGCGGCCGGGTGGCCACGCCGGCGGCATGGCGGCACCTGGGCCTGGCTGCGCCCAACGCGCTCTTCTGATCGCCGGGCGGGTCAGGCGGCGGGGGCCGGCCGGTGCAGGAAGATGGCGATGGCGGGGCCGAGCTGGTGGAACCGCTCGGCCCGCTCGCGGTCGGGCATCGGGACCGGGTCGGGCGGACGCACGCCCTGCAGCACGAGGTCGTACTCCGAGGCCAGGCGCAGGCGCAGCGCGTCGAAGTCGGCGCGCTCCGCGGGGGAGAGTGGGTCCCAGGCCACGAGGGGCTGTTCCCCCCGGGCCAGATGGGCCCCGATGGCCTTGCTGTCGATGGCCACGATGAGCTCGGCGTCGGGGCGGCGTTCGATGGGCGTGCGGTAGGCGCCGAGCTGGAAGGCCTGGTCGTCGGTGCCGAGCCCGACGCGCCCTTCGCGTTCGAGGGCGGCGATGTAGCCGGTCTGCTCCTCGGCCCAGCCCGGCCCCTCGTACCGCACCAGCACGGCCTCGCCGGCGGGGACGGCGGCCAGGACGGCATCGAGGGTGTGGTCGATGCGGAGCGACGCGTCGGGGCGGGGATAGGTCGCCCGGCTGCCGGCGACGGCGGCCACCACGGCCACGAGCCCGACGGCGACCATGCCGGCGCGCCCGGCCGACCGGGGCGGCGGCCGGTCGGGCCGGCCCGCCAGCCAGGCGTCGAGCCCGCTCCAGGCGGCGCTGGCCCACACGAGGGCGCCGACCACCCACAGCCATCGGGTGATGTACGGGTAGGGCTCGCCGGTGATGTTGGCGACGGCGACGAAGGCGGCGACGGCACTCCCCACGGCGATGCCCTGCAGCACCAGCGCGTCGTGGCGACGACGACGCCGGGCGAAAGCGGCGGCGCTCCCCACGGCCAGCACCGTGGGGAGCAGGGTCCACAGCGGCGCACCGCTGACCCGGTTGGTGAACGGCTCGAGCTGCTCCGCCCCGGTCAGCCAGGGGGCCCGCACCCCCAGCGTCTGGGTGATGGCGTCGGCGGCCTTGCCCCACCCGGCGGCCGGCTCCGAGGGCTCCCGTGCGGCCCGGAGGATCAGCGAGAGGTTCCCCGGGTCGCGGCGCACCTGCTCGAGGAGGGGGAGGCACCACAGGACGACGGCCACGCCGGCCGCCACCAGCAGCACTGGCGTCGGGCACCGGGGCCGCCGGTGCAGGGCGAGGGCGGCGAGGGCCACGCCGACGAGGGCGATGGTGACGATCCCGTAGCTGAGGTGCGTCTGCACCACGAACGACACGACGCCGACGAGTGGGGGGAGGGCCCACCAGTCCTCGCACCACACCGACCAGGCCAGCAGGGCGGCGAGGGCGAAGGGGGTGAGCGCCAGCCACGGGTTCCACACGTCGACGAGCTCGGAGGCCATCGACCGCTCGAGGAGGAGGAGGGTGGCCGTCCCGAGCAGGAGCAGCGGCCGGCCGCCCCGCCGGTGCAGGACCCAGGCGCAGGCGGCGAGGGTCAGGGCGTGGAGCACGGCCGGGCCGACGATCAGGCCCCGCACACCGAGGGCCCGGTAGAACGGCGCGAGCCACAGGAACATGGCCGGGCCCGGGTGGTGGAACCCGAAGCGGGAGTAGACCCCGTAGAGGGGCAGGTGCGAGGGCACGTCCCGCACCTGCAGCTCGATGATGGCGTTGTCGGCCGTGGGGAACGACCGGGGGGCGGCCACGACGACCACGGCGACGGCCAGTGGGACCGCCATCGCCGCGGCGGCGAGGGCCACGTCGCGGCGGCGGGTGCGGTCGTCGGCCATCGGTGGTCACCCTAGTGAGCGGTCAAGATCGGGCTGAGATCGGCAGCGGACCCCCGTCGGGCCCGGGGAGTGGTCTACCGTGCTGCCCGATGAGCAACGACGACATCCAGATCCTGCCGTTCTACCTGGTCGCCGACGTGTCGTACTCGATGCAGCAGGACGGCAAGATCGACACGCTCAACCAGCTGCTCCCCCAACTCCGGGACGAGCTGGTGCGCAACCCGGTGGTGGGCGACATGGTGCGCTTCGGGCTGATCGACTTCTCCGACGAGGCCACCGTGGTGCTGCCGCTCACCGACATCCGGGCCATCGAAGTGCTGCCCACCCTCACCGTCCGCGGCGGCACCTCCTACGCCCAGGCCTTCCACGCCCTGCGCCAGCAGATCGAGGTCGACTACCAGCAGCTGCGGGCCGACGGGTTCACCATCAAGCGCACCACCGCGGTCTTCCTCTCCGACGGCGCGCCCACCGACGACGAGGCATCGTGGCGCCAGGCCTACGCCATGCTCACCGAGTTCGAGGGTGAGACCGGCGCCGGCTTCCGGCTGTTCCCCAACTTCATCCCGATCGGGATCGGCGACGCCGACCGCGCCATCCTGAGCGACCTCCGCCACCGCAAGACCGGCGACGCGGCGATGCCGGCGATGTTCATGGCCGACGGCGGCAACCCGGCCAAGGCCATCGCCGAGCTCATCCCGCTCCTCATCAAGAGCATCGTCAACTCCTCGCTGGCCCAGGTCGGCAGCGGCGAGTCGGATCAGGGGGCGGCGGCGCAGGCGATGGCCACCACCCTGGCCAACGCCGACGGCTTCGACGTCGAGCTCGACTGACGGCGTGACGGACCCGGCCGCGTCCGGCTTCATCGGCGCCGACCCCGTGACCTTCGGGGACGGCGGCGGTGCGAGCGCGATCGAGGGCATGCCGGCCATGCTCGGCAGCCAGCAGCCCGACACGGTCATGGACGCCGGCGTGTACGGGAGCCTCACCGTCCGCGCCGCCAGCGTGCGGGGGGCCAGCCACCGCTACGAGGGCACGCCCCGCCAGGACGACTTCTGCCTGGCCGTGTCGCCGGACGGGCGCTGGTTCGTGGTCGTGGTGGCCGACGGCGTGTCGGCCGGGGCCCGCTCCCACGTCGCCGCCCGCCTCATCGTGCGGTCGGGCGCCCGGATGGTGGCCGACCAGCTCGCCACCGCCGACCCGGCCGCCCTGGCCTGGGACGAGATCGTCGGCCGGCTGGCCGGTCAGGTCCTGCTCCAAGCCCGGCGCGACACCGGTGACGACACCCTCGAGGCCCGCGACGCAGCCCGCCTGATGGCGTCGACGGTGGTGTTCGCCGCCGTCCCGACCGTGCCCGACGCGTCCGGGGTCCGGCGCATGGCCGCGCTCGCCGTCGGCGACACGTCGGCCTGGGTGCTGCGGCAGGGCGGCGGGTGGGAAAATCTCACCGGTGTGAAGAACGCCGGCGAGGCCGTGGCGTCCTCGGCCACGATCGCCCTCCCGTTGCTGCCCGGCGGCCCGCTCGTGCCGGTGGCGACCGACCTCCTCCCCGGCGACGCCGCGGTCGTGGTGACCGACGGCGTCGGCGACGCCCTGGGCGACGGCACGGGCGAGGTAGGGGCCGCCCTCGCCGGTCTGTGGCGGCTGCCCCCGTCCCGCCACCAGTTCACCGCCCACGTCGACTTCGCCCGCCGCTCCCACGCCGACGACCGCACCGCGGTCGCGGTGTGGATCGACGCCTCGGCGACGCAACCGGCCCCGCCGGCCCGCGTGGCCGCGCCACCCGTCGAGCCCACCCCGGCCCCCGATCCGGGGCCGGGCTGGGACGCGCCCTGACCGGGGGCGGCCGGTGCGCGTCGACCGGGCCGACCTGCGCGTCGGCAAGAAGCTGGGGGAGGGCTCGCAAGGGGTGGTGTACCGCGCCGAGCTCCCCGGCCGCGCCCTCCCGTTCACGTCGCTCATCTACAAGGAGTTCGACCGGCGCACGTCGGTCAGCGGGCCGGCGCTCGAGGTGCTCACCGCGCTCCGCGACGGGCTGACGGAGGCCGAGCGGGCGGTGATCGACGCCTACACCGTGTGGCCCGCCATCGTGGTCGAGGACGGGGGGCGGATCAGCGGCTACCTCATGCAGGAGATCCCGCCGCAGTACCTCCAGACCATCGCCACCAGCGCCGGCCAGGACGTGATCCCCCGTGAGGTGCAGCACCTCTTCGTGGCCGACGCCATCACCCAGCGCAACCTGGGCGAGACGCCGACCCGGCTCGAACGGTTCGCCCTGTGCCGGGAGATGGCCTTCGCCCTCGGGTTCCTCCACGGCCGCAACGTGGTGTTCGGGGACCTGTCGTACAAGAACGCCGTCTACTGCCTCCGCCCCACGCCGACGGTGATGCTCCTCGACTGCGACGCTGTGCGGGTCCAGGGCCAGGGCTCGGCCGTCCCCCAGCTCAACTCGCCGGGCTGGACCGCGCCGGAGAAGGGCCCGCAGACCAAGCAGACCGACCGCTACAAGCTCGGGCTGTTCGTCCTGCGCTGCTGCACGCCGGAGGTCAACGCCCAGACGCGGGACCCGTCCAAGGCCGCCGCCGTCCTCGACGCCACCGGCATGGGCCTGCTCCGGCGGGCCCTCGGCGACGACCCCGACCAGCGCACGAGCGGGAAGGAGTGGGTCGCCTACTTCGACGGCGTCCTGGCCCGGGCCGGCGGGGTGGCGGTCCGCCGCAACCCCGCCCCGGCGCCGCCCTCGCCGAGCTACCGCCTCGCCCGCCCCGGCGAGGCCGGCCACGGCGCCGGGCGCCAGCCCTCGGTGCCGCGGCCGGCGCCCCGTCCCGTGGTGGCCCCCCAGCCGGTGCGGGTCCCGGTGCCCGTGTACCCCGCACCGTCCCCGCCCCCGTGGGTCCCGCCCGTGCGCCACGGGCCGACGGTCGTCCCGACCGGCTTCCCGCCGCCCGGCGCCGGCAACCCGAGCATCAAGGGCTGGCAGTGGGTGGCCGCCCTGTGGGCGACGGCTATCGCCCTGCTCTTCCTCACGGTGGCGTTCGGCGGGGGCCGTGCGCCCGAGAGCCTGTCCCGGCCGACGGTGCTCGGGACGACCGAGCGGCCCGACGCGGCGGCGTCGACCGTGGCCGCGACGGTCGCCTCCTCGCCCCGCGCGCTTCCGGTGTCCAACCCCGCGGTTTGCCCGGCCTCGAACACGACGCCCGTGGCGGGCCTGGTCATCGGCAGCCCACCCCCGGTGTGCGTCGACCCCGGCCGCCAGTACGCGGCCGAGATGGAGACCACGGTCGGACCGATCCGGATGCTCCTGCGGCCGGGCCCATCCGATGCGGTGAACCTCTTCGTCCTGTTGGCGCGCTACGGCGCCTACGACGACGAGCCGTTCGACGCCCGCCTGACCGTGTTGCCCCGGGCGGAGCTGGTCGACGACCCCGTCGCCCGCGGGTCGGGGGCCCGGGGCACCGCCGATGCGGGCACGGTCGTGCTGGTGCCGGGGGGAGGGGTCCGGGTGCTGCGGGCCCCGGAGGAGGTCGGAGCGGACGCCGTGGTCGGTCGGGTGGAGGCCGGGCTCGACGTGACCCTCCCCCTGCTGGGGCCGGACCAGCGCGTCGTGCGGGTGACGGTGCGTGAGGTCGGGAGCTAGCGCCGGTCGGCCAGGAAGGCGGCCAGCGCGTCGACGAACCAGGCCGGATCGGCGCTGCCGCACAGCTCGCGGGCCGAGTGCATCGACAGCTGGGCGACGCCGACGTCGACGACCGGGATGCCCAGGCGGGCGGCGGTGATCGGGCCGATGGTGGAGCCGCAGGGCAGGTCGGAGCGCACCACGAAGTCCTGCACGGGGACGCCGGCGGCGGCGGCCGCGGTACGGAAGACGGCCGCGCTCTCGGCGTCGGTGGCGTAGCGGGCGTTGCTGTTGTGCTTGAGCACCGGCCCGGCGTTGATCGCGATCCGGTGCCCCGGTTCGTGCCGGTCGAGGTAGTTGGGGTGGGTGGCGTGGGCCCCGTCGGCCGACACGCAGATCGACCCCGCCAGCGCCCGGTGGAGCTCCTCGCGCCCGCCGCCCCGGGCGAGGACGATCCGCTCGAGCACGGTGGGCAGCAGCGGCGACCCGGCCCCGGCCGCCGTTTCGGACCCGACCTCCTCGTGGTCGAACAGGGTGACGACCCCCGTGGGACCGGCGTCGGGCCCGCCCACCAGCGCCTCGACCGCGGCCCAGCACGACAGCAGGTTGTCGATGCGGGGCGCGCTGAGCAGGGCCTCGTCGGCGCCGAGGAGCGCCGGCGGGGTGAGGTCGTGGAGCATCAGGTCGTGGCCGGCGACGGCGGCGGGGTCGACCCCGGCGGCGTCGGCCACGAAGGCCAGGAGGTCGCCGGCGCCGGCGGGGCCCACGCCCCACACCGGGACGAGGTGGAGCTGGGGGTTGAGCTTGAGCCCGGTGTCGTTGACGCCCCGGTCGAGGTGGATGGCGAGCTGGGGGATTCGGGCCAGGGGGCGGTCGATGCGGACGAGGACGCTCCGGACCCCGTCCGGCCCGGTCACCGTGAGCCGGCCCGACAGCCCGAGGTCGCGGTCGAGCCAGGAGTTCCACAGGGCGCCGCCGTAGACCTCGACCCCGAGCTGGCGGAACCCGGCGGCGCCGGTGTCGGGCCGGGGCTTGAGCCGCAGGTTGGGGCTGTCGGTGTGGGCCCCGACGATGCGGAACCCGTCGGTGGCGCCGGCCCGGGGCGCCGAGCGCCACGCCACGAGGGCGCCGGCGCGGCGGAGGTAGAACCCGCCGGGCTCCTCGGGCCAGGGCCCGGCGGGATCGACCGGCCGGAACCCGGCCGCACCGAGGCGGCGGGCGGCCTCGGCGGTGGCGTGGAAGGGCGACGGGGCGGCCTCGATGAAGGCGGCGAGGTCCCGGGCCCGGGCGAGCGGGGCGAGTTCGGGCATCGCCCCGGACACTACCGGAAGGGGTACAGGTGCGCGGTTACCGGCGGGAAACAGGTTCGCTCCCTCGGCGCCGGCTCGGCTACATTCACCGACTCGCGCAAACGGGCCAGTGTCGTCCCGAACGGTTCCTCCCAGGATGTCAGGAATGGCTCGTCGTCTGTCCAGCCCGCCCGTCGGTGATCTCCCGCACGCCCAGGGTCTCTACGACCCCCGGTTCGAGCACGATGCCTGCGGTGTCAACTTCGTCGTCCACATGCGGGGCGAGCGCAGCCATGCCCTGGTGCAGCTCGGCATCGGGGCGCTCTGCAACCTCCAGCACCGCGGCGCGCTCGGG
The DNA here is from genome assembly GCA_029782025.1 of Actinomycetes bacterium. GTDB lineage: Bacteria > Actinomycetota > Acidimicrobiia > Acidimicrobiales > Acidimicrobilacustridaceae > JAKOVR01. Next base: position 50,189 of record JAKOVR010000143.1, read on the forward strand.
AGCGAGGTGAACACCGGCGACGGCGCCGGGATCCTGCTCCAGATGCCCGACCGGTTCTTCCGCGAGGTGGTGGGCTTCCACCTCCCGCAGGAAGGCTCCTACGCCGCCGGCATGGCCTTCCTGCCCCGTGACGCCGAGAAGGCGTCGGAGGCGGCCCAGGGCATCGAGAAGATCGCCGCCAGCGAGGGCCTGCGGGTGCTCGGGTGGCGCGACGTGCCGTTCAACGACCTCATGATCGGGGCCACGGCCAAGCGGGTCGAGCCCACCTTCCGCCAGCTGTTCCTCGCCGGCGACGGGCTCCACGACATGGACCTCGAGCGCCGGGCCTTCATCGTGCGCAAGCGGGCCGAGATCGAGCTGAGCGTCCCCGGGACCGACCACGCCGTCTACTTCCCGAGCCTCTCCACGCGGACCTTCGTCTACAAGGGGATGCTCACCACGCCCCAGCTCCCGGAGTTCTTCCCCGACCTCGTCGACGAGCGGGTGGAGTCGGCCCTCGCCCTCGTCCACAGCCGGTTCTCCACCAACACGTTCCCGTCGTGGCCGCTGGCCCACCCCTTCCGGTACATCGCCCACAACGGCGAGATCAACACGGTGCAGGGCAACCGCAACTGGATGCGGGCCCGCGAGGCGCTGCTGGCCAGCGACCTGCTCCCCGGCGACCTCGACCGCATCTTCCCGATCTGCACGCCCGGCGCGTCCGATTCGGCCACCTTCGACGAGGTGCTCGAGCTGCTCCACATGGGCGGCTTCTCCCTCCCGCACGCCGTGCTCATGATGATCCCCGAGGCGTGGGAGAACCACGAGTCGATGGACCCGGAGCGTCGGGCCTTCTACGAGTTCCACAGCTCGGTGATGGAGCCGTGGGACGGCCCCGCGTCGATCGCCTTCACCGACGGCACGGTGATCGGCGCCGTGCTCGACCGCAACGGCCTGCGCCCGAGCCGCTACTGGGTCACCAGCGACGACCTCGTGATCATGGCGTCGGAGGTCGGGGTGCTCGACGTCCCACCGGAGAACGTCGTCACCAAGGGCCGGCTGCAGCCCGGTCGGATGTTCCTCGTCGACACCACCAAGGGGCGGATCATCTCCGACGAGGAGGTCAAGCGCGGGCTGGCCACGGCCCAGCCGTACGGGGCGTGGCTCCGGCTGAACCTGGTCGACATCGACGACCTCCCGCACCGCGACCACACGCTGGCGCCCCACGCCACGGTCCTGCAGCAGCAGCAGGTGTTCGGCTACACCACCGAGGAGATCCGCATCCTCCTCGAGCCCATGGCCCGCACCGGCGTCGAGCCGATCGGCTCGATGGGCACCGACACCCCGCTGGCCGTGCTGTCCAACCGCAGCCGGCTCCTCTACGACTACTTCAGCCAGCTCTTCGCCCAGGTCACCAACCCCCCGCTCGACGCCATCCGCGAGGAGCTCGTCACCGCCATCGGGAGCACGATCGGCCCCGAGAGCAACCTGCTGGCCCCCGGTCCGGCGTCGGTGCGCCAGATCCGGATCAACGGCCCCGTCCTCAGCAACGACGACCTGGCCAAGATCCTCCACATCAACGAGTTCGACGAGACGGGCGACTTCAGCACGGCCGTCATCCCGTGCCTCTTCCCGGTGGCCGAGGGCGGCGAGGGGCTGCGCCGGGCCCTCGACGACGTGCGCCGGGCCTGCACCGACGCCATCGCGGCCGGCCACAACATCCTCGTCCTCTCCGACCGCGGCGCCACGGCCACGATGGCGCCGATCCCGTCGCTGCTGTTCACCTCCGCCGTCCACCACCACCTGATCCGCGAGAAGAGCCGCACCCGTGTCGGGCTCGTGATCGAGACGGGCGACGCCCGCGAGGTGCACCACCTCTGCCTGCTCGTCGGGTACGGGGCCGGGGCCATCAACCCCTACCTCGCCTTCCAGACCATCGAGGACCTCATCGCCGAGGGCCAGACCACCATCCACGACCCGGTCAAGGCGGTGAAGCACTACATCAAGGCGGCCAACAAGGGCGTGCTCAAGGTCATGTCCAAGATGGGCATCAGCACCGTGGCCTCCTACACCGGCGCCCAGATCTTCGAGTGCGTCGGGCTCGGCCAGGAGCTGATCGACGAGTACTTCACCGGCACCGTGAGCCGGCTCGGGGGCGTCGGCCTCGACGAGCTGGCCGAAGAGGTGCGCCAGCGCCACCACCGGGCCTTCCCCGACCGTCCCGAGGAGCTGGCCCACCGCACCCTGGAGGTCGGCGGCGAGTACCAGTGGCGCCGCGAGGGCGAGTACCACCTGTTCAACCCCCAGACCGTGTTCAAGCTCCAGCACGCCACTCGCACCGGCCGGTACGACATCTTCAAGGAGTACACGGCGCTGGTCGACCAGCAGGCCGAGCACCTGGCCACGCTGCGGGGGCTCTTCGCCTTCCGCGATCCCGCCGCCGACGGCCGGGCCCCGGTGCCGATCGACGAGGTGGAGCCCGTCAGCGAGATCGTGAAGCGCTTCTCCACGGGCGCCATGTCCTACGGCTCGATCTCGGCCGAGGCCCACGAGACCCTCGCCATCGCCATGAACCGCCTCGGCGCCCGCTCCAACACCGGGGAGGGCGGCGAGGACAGCGAGCGCTATGTGCCGCTGCCCAACGGCGACTCGAAGCGCTCGGCCATCAAGCAGGTGGCCTCGGGCCGGTTCGGGGTCACCAGCGAGTACCTCGTCAACGCCGACGATCTTCAGATCAAGATGGCCCAGGGTGCGAAGCCGGGCGAGGGCGGCCAGCTCCCCGGGCACAAGGTGTACCCGTGGATCGCCAAGACCCGGCACTCCACGCCCGGCGTCGGCCTGATCTCGCCGCCCCCGCACCACGACATCTACTCGATCGAGGATCTGGCCCAGCTCATCCACGACCTGAAGAACTCCAACCCGGCGGCGCGGGTCCACGTGAAGCTGGTGGCCGAGGTCGGTGTCGGCACGGTGGCCGCCGGCGTCTCGAAGGCCCACGCCGACGTGGTGCTCATCTCGGGCCACGACGGCGGCACCGGGGCCTCACCGCTCACGTCGCTCAAGCACGCCGGCGCGCCGTGGGAGCTCGGGCTGGCCGAGACCCAGCAGACCCTGCTCCTCAACGGCCTGCGCGACCGGATCGTCGTGCAGTGCGACGGGCAGCTCAAGACCGGCCGCGACGTGGTGATCGCCGCGCTGCTCGGCGCCGAGGAGTTCGGGTTCGCCACCGCGCCGCTCGTGGTCTCGGGCTGCGTGATGATGCGGGTCTGCCACCTCGACACCTGCCCGGTCGGCATCGCCACCCAGAACCCCGAGCTGCGGGCTCGGTTCTCCGGCCAGCCCGAGTTCGTGGTCAACTTCATGGAGTACATCGCCGAGGAGGTCCGCGAGCTGCTGGCCCAGCTCGGGTTCCGCACCCTCGAGGAGGCCATCGGCCGGGCCGACGTGCTCGACACGAGCAAGGCCGTCGAGCACTGGAAGGCGTCGGGGCTCGACCTCGCCCCGATCTTCCACGTCCCCGAGGTGGCCGACGGCGAGACCCGCCACCAGTCCAAGCTGCAGGACCACGGTCTGGCCCACGCCCTCGACAACGAGCTGCTGCGCCTGGCCGAGCCGGCGCTGGACCGGGGCGAGCGGGTCGAGATCGACCTGCCCATCCGCAACGTGAACCGCACCGTGGGCACCATGCTCGGCTCGGAGCTGACCCGCCGCCACGGCGGCGCCGGCCTCCCCGACGACACGATCACCGTGCGGCTCACCGGCTCGGCCGGCCAGAGCTTCGGCGCCTTCCTGCCCCGGGGCATCACCTTGCGGCTCGACGGCGACGCCAACGACTACACGGGCAAGGGGCTGTCGGGCGGCCGCATCGTCGTGCGCCCGCCGGCCGGCTCCACCTTCGTGGCCGAGGAGAACATCATCGCCGGCAACGTGATCCTCTACGGCGCCACGTCGGGCGAGCTGTTCCTCCGGGGCGTGGTGGGGGAGCGGTTCTGCGTCCGCAACTCCGGTGCGGTCGCCGTGGTGGAGGGCGTGGGCGACCACGCCTGCGAGTACATGACCGGCGGCCGCGCCGTCATCCTCGGCGCCACCGGCCGCAACTTCGGTGCCGGCATGAGCGGGGGCGTGGCCTTCGTTTACGACCCAGAGGGCACGTTCCCGGCCCGGGTGAACGGGGAGATGATCGACCTCGATCCGCTCCACGACGACGATCTCACCTGGCTGCACGACATCATCGACCGCCACGTGGCCGAGACCGACTCGGCGGTGGGTCGCCGCATCCTCGACGACTGGCACGAGGCCCAGACCCACATGGTCAAGGTGATGCCGAAGGACTACAAGCGCGTGCTCGAGGCCCAGCGCCGGGCCACCGAGACCGGCGAGGACCCGGTCGCGGCCGTCATGGCCGCGTCGGCGGGCTGAGGAGGACACGATGGGCGATCCGCAGGGATTCCTGAAGCACACACGCGAGCTGCCCACCCGGCGGCCGGTGCCGGTGCGGCTCCGGGACTGGAACGAGGTCTACGAGGACTTCGACATCTCCAAGATCCGCACGCAGGCCAGCCGTTGCATGGACTGCGGCATCCCGTTCTGCAACAACGGCTGCCCCCTCGGGAACCTCATCCCGGACTGGAACGACCTCGTCTACCGCGACCGCTGGCGCGACGCCATCGAGCGTCTGCACGCCACCAACAACTTCCCGGAGTTCACCGGCCGCCTGTGCCCCGCGCCGTGCGAGGCGGCGTGCGTGCTCGGCATCAACCAGCCCGCCGTCACCATCAAGCAGGTCGAGGTCGAGATCATCGACCGGGCCTTCTCCGAGGGATGGGTGCGCCCGATCCGGCCGTCGAAGCTCACGGGCAAGAAGGTGGCCGTGATCGGCTCGGGCCCGTCGGGGCTCGCCGCCGCCCAGCAGCTCACCCGGGCCGGCCACGCCGTCACCGTCTTCGAGCGTGACGACCGGCTCGGCGGCCTCCTGCGCTACGGCATCCCCGAGTTCAAGATGGAGAAGCGGGTGCTCGACCGCCGCCTCGACCAGATGCGGGGCGAGGGCACCGAGTTCCGCACCTCGGTCAACGCCGGCGTCGACATCACCGCAGCCGAGCTGCGCGAGCAGTTCGACGCCGTCGTCCTCGCCGGTGGCGCCACCGTCCGGCGCGACCTGCCCATCCCCGGTCGGGAGCTGGCGGGGATCCACCAGGCCATGGAGTACCTGCCCAGCGCCAACCGGGTGCAGCAGGGCGACCTGCCCGCCCCCACCATCACCGCCGAGGGCAAGCACGTCGTGATCATCGGCGGCGGCGACACCGGGGCCGACTGCATCGGCACCGCCCACCGGCAAGGTGCGGTGAGCGTCACGTCGTTCGAGATCATGCCCAAGCCCCCGGAGGACCGTCCGGCCGCCAACCCCTGGCCCACCTGGCCCGTGATCTTCCGCACCGCCTCGGCCCACGAGGAGGGCGGCGAGCGGATCTACTCCGTCAACACCCTCGAGTTCATCGACGACGGCGAGGGCAACGTCCGGGCGCTGCGGGCCACCGAGGTCGAGATGCAGACCGTCGACGGTCGCCCGCAGTTCGTGCCGGTCGAAGGCCGCGAGTTCGAGATCCCGGCCGACCTCGTCCTCCTGGCCATGGGCTTCACCGGGGCGGAGCGGGAGGGCCTGCTCGACGGCCTCGGGGTGGAGATCGACGACCGCGGCAACGTGGCCCGCGACGGCGGCTGGGCCACCAACGTGCCCGGCGTGTTCGTCTGCGGCGACATGGGCCGGGGGCAGAGCCTCATCGTGTGGGCCATCGCCGAGGGGCGGTCGTGCGCCGCCGCGGTCGACGCCCACCTCGAGGGCCGCACCGATCTCCCGGCGCCGATCACGCCGTCGGCCCGCCCGCTCACCTGAGCCCGCCCGCCTGACCCCGGACGCGGAACGGCCCCGCCGGAGCGGGGCCGTTCGACGGTCGTGGACCGGGGTCGGTCAGGGAGCGACAGGCTCGCCCTTGAACGACTTCCAGATGTAGGCACCGACGAGCGACCCGAACGGGGCCATGAACACGGCCAGCAGGGTGCCGAAGCGGGACCCGCCGCCGATGAAGAACCCGCCGCCGGCGAAGATCAAGTACACGAGCATCGGCACGAAGGTCACGCCGAGGCCGGGGCCCATCGTGAGCTCCTTGGACCGGTTCAGCGCGTCCATCGCCGACTTGCCCTCCTCGACCACGGCGTAGGGCCAGAGGCCGAAGATGAGGTAGACGAACACGAGGCCGATGCAGAGCAGGAGGCAGCCCAGGAAGGCCAGGATGGCGAAGAGGATCGACGTGATGATGAACGCGCCGATGTTGGCCCGGGGCGTGAACATCGTCTGCTGGTTGAGCGAACCGGTCCCGGCCACCTCGAGCCCGGCCTGGACCGTGAGCAGCTGCAGGATGAACCCGGCGGCGATGCCGAGGCCGAGCAGGGCGAAGGAGGTGATGCCACCGGTGAAGGAGCTCACGACGGCGATGACGAACGGCACGCCGCCGACGACGGCGCCGAGGATCAGCATCGGGGTCAGGTTGGCCTGGTACTTGGCCCACGCCCACTGGAAGCACTGGCCGATGTCGACCTGGCCACCGCCGCCCGCGGCGGGTGCACCGGCGTTGAAGCCGGGTGCCTGCTCAGGCGGATACCACTTCCCATCGGACGCTTGCCACCAACCGGGGCCCTGCGGACTGTCGCTCACGGCGATCTCCTTCGTCTACCTGTCTGGTCGTCGGGGCCGGGCGGGGGGCCGGCGCGACGGGCGAAGCCTAGTGGGTTCGCGGCCTCGCGTCGGCCATCCTGACGGGCGGACGTCCGGGCGGTTACCCGGGGTCGGGGTGGGGCTGCAGGAGGCCACGGGCCACGAGCCCGGCGAGGACCTCCCACGCCCGCACCTCGCTCCAGCCCGTCGAGGCGGCGACGTGCGCGGCGTCAGCCCCGGCGCCGAGGCAGGCCACGGCGCGCCACTCGTCGGGGGAGAGGGTGACCGGGGCATCGACGTCCAGCCGGAACGCCACCGGGGTGGCGGCCGACGGGAGGGACCCGGCCAGCCCGGCGACCATCGTGCCGCGACGGTCGAGCGCGGCGATGAGCTCGTCGACGGCGAACCCGCTCGTCGAACCCGTGCCGGCCGGGTGGCTGGCGCCGGCGTCGAACACGAAGGTGGTCGCCCCGGCTCGCACGGGGTCGGTGTGGAGGGGGAGGAGCGTCGCCGTGAGGTGGTCGGCCACGAGCTCGCCCAGCGCGTCGGGGTCGACCCCGGCGGTGAGCAGCTCAGGTACCAGTTGGCCGGTCCGCTTGGCGCCGGCCAGCGCGGCGGCGCGTTGGTCGGCGGTGGCCACGCCGGCCAGCGCGGCCAGCTCGTCGAGCGGCGGGGCCCCCGGCGGCTCGGCCCAGGCGACGTGGGGCGGCGACACGACCACCGTGGCCGGGACCGCGCCGCGGCAGATGATCACCCCGGGCCGCGCCGCCGCCACGATGAGCGACAGCACGTCACCGAGGGTGAGGTCGGCGAACGTTCCCTCCAGCGCGTGGCCGTGCCCCATCGCCAGACCGTACCCCAGCGTCGGCCCGGCGCGTGGGCCGTTCGACCCAATTCGGCCCCCCTCGGCGCTGCCATCCACCAGCGGCGACGTCGCGGAGGGGACAATCGGCGCCGGGCGGAACTTCCGACTCCGTCATTCCTCAACATCACGCAGGGGTGTCCGATGGAGTCGGGGCGCAGTCACCGCGCGCCGCACCGATGGTGCGCTGGGGGAACGGACCACCACGTGATCGAACATCGCAGAGGCTCGACATGCTGAAGAACCTGAAAGTCGGCACGAAGCTCTTCGCCATCCTCGTTCCGCCCGTGCTCGTGCTGCTCTACCTCGCCTCCGTGGGTGTGCGGGACCGGCTCGACACCTCGGCGGCGGCCACCCGGGTCGGCGAGCTCACGTCGTTCGCCGAGAAGGACATGGACTTCATGTACGCCCTCCAGGTCGAGGGCGTGTATTCGGCCCAGTACATGGCGAGCAAGAAGGAGGCGGGCAAGGCCGAGCTCGACGCCGCCCGCACCAAGACCGACGCCGCCCTCAGCGCCTACAAGGACGCCGTGCGCGACTTCCGCCCCGAGGAGGTGGGCGCCACCGTCGGGAGCGACAAGAACGAGGTGAAGGACGAGCTGAGCCGGGTGGACAACCGGATCAAGTCGCTGACCACCAACCGCAAGTCCGTCGACGAGCTCCAGACCGACCCCGACCTCGCCATCGAGCAGTACGGCAGCATCACCAACGAGCTGATGAAGCTCAACAACCTGATCGCTCTGAACATCGAAGAGCCGACGCTGGCCCGCACGTTCCTGGCCTCGGCGTCCCTGCAGGAATCGGTCGAGGCCCGCGGCCAGGAGGCGATGTACCTCACCGCCGTCGCGCAGATCGGCATGGTCCCCACCAAGTCCCAGTGGGGGAGCAGCAAGACCGAGACCGACGGCACCGTCACCAAGACCGATCCGGTGCCCTGCAACGATCTCAACAGCAGCGACCAGTGCCCGCTCTACGCCAAGATCATCGAGCTGAACTTCAAGGCCGACAGCGCCCTCGACACCTTCACCTCGCGGTCCACCGTCGACCAGAAGACCCTCGTCCGCGACCTGACGGCCAACGCCAAGTTCACGACGCACTACTCCAACAACTTCTTCGATCCGAGCACGAGCCAGATCAAGGCCGGGCAGAAGAGCGACCTGCCGCAGCTGAAGACCGATCGGGCGGCGGTCACCAAGGACTCCGTCGACCTGCTCGGCATCTACCGCTCCGCCCTCATCGACCCCAACAAGTCGCTGAACAAGGAGCTCAAGGACGGGGCGGCGAGCCTCAAGAACGACGCCGACACCTCGGCCCGCCTCTACGCCGTGGGCGCCATCGGCGCCATCCTGGCCGCCTTCATCCTCGCCTTCCTGGTGTACCGGGCCACCACCGTCCCGCTGAAGAAGCTCACCAGCGCCGCCTACACGCTCTCCACCGAACGGCTCCCCGGCCTGGTCGAGCGCCTGCGAAATCCCGAGGAGGCCGAGGGGCAGAGCCTGGCCGAGACGCTCACCCCGATCGACATCTCGTCGAAGGACGAGATCGGCCAGCTGGCCGACGCCTTCAACTCGATCCAGCACGTGACCGTCGAAGTGGCCGAGGAGCAGGCCCAGCTGCTCCGCAAGGGCATCGGCGACATCTTCATCAACCTGGCCCGTCGCAACCAGACCCTCCTCGACCGCCAGATCGAGTTCATCGATCAGCTCGAAGCCAACGAGGAGGACCCCGACCAGCTCGACAACCTCTTCAAGCTCGACCACCTCGCCACCCGCATGCGACGCAACGCCGAGTCGCTGCTGGTGCTCGCCGGCGCCGAGCCGCCCCGCCGTCGAGGCCGGCCCGTCGCCCTGGCCGACGTGGTGCGCGTCGCCATCGGCGAGGTCGAGGACTTCGCCCGGATCCAGCTCCTGGCCCTCGACGACGCCACCGTGGGCGGCAACGTGGCCGTCGACCTCGCCCACCTCCTGTCGGAGTTGATGGAGAACGCCACCCACTTCTCGCCGCCCGACACCATGGTCGAGGTGGTGGGGCACCGGGCCGACGACGGCAGCTACATCATCTCGGTGTCCGACCAGGGCATCGGCATGAGCGCCGATCAGCTCTCCGAGGCCAACGTCCAGCTGGCCAACCCCCCGCTCGTCGGCCTGGCCCTGTCCCGGTCGCTGGGCTTCATCGTCATCGGCCGTCTGGCCCAGCGCTTCGCCATCAGCGTGAAGCTCACGGCCAGCCCCAGCGGCGGCGTCACCGCGCTGGTCACGCTCCCCGACGACCTCGTCACCTACGAGGGTGAGCCGCCCCGCCCGGCGCCGGCCGCCGAGAGCGCGCCCCAGGCGGACGCCGAGCCGGTCTTCGCCCCCGAGGAGCCCGCCATCGTCCTCGAGGACGAGGTCGTGGTGCTCGACGAGCCGGCGGCCGACGAGGAGCTCGAGGAGGAGCTGGTCGGCGCCGACGACGGCGACGACCTCGACATGCTCGACGAGCTCGGCGGCGACCTGCTCGACGAGCTGGTCGAGGTGCCCGAAGGGGAGGACTTCGACGAGGGTCTCCGCACCATGGTCGAGGAGGAGATGGCCGACGCCCCGGTCGAGCCGGCGGTCGAGATGGCCGCCGAGCCCGAGCCCGTGGCCGAGGCACCCGCCGTCAACACCACCGGCAAGACCGTGGCCGAGCAGATCGCGGCGGCGTCCCGCGCCGAGGCCAAGGTGGCCGAGCTCACGGCGTCCGGCCTCGTTCGGCGCACGCCCAAGCAGCGTTCGAGCGCAGGTGGTCCCGGCTCGGCTACCGTCCCCACCAAATCCGCGGGTCAGAGCACGCGCTCGCCGGAGGAGGTGCGGAAGATGCTCTCCCGTTACCGCGCCGGCATGAACCGCGGCCGCGACGAGGTCAATGCCGACAAGACGGACAGCTGAACACCGAAGACCGCAACCCTGTGGCCCGACCCTTTATCTGGAGGACTGCCAACAATGGCTGAACTGAGCGCAGAAGCCCGAAACCTGAACTGGCTGCTGCAGAACTTCGCCGAGCGTGTGCCTGGCGTGAACGAGGCGGTCGTCGTCTCGTCCGACGGTCTGCCGATCGCCAAGTCCTCCGGTCTCGACCGTGACGGCGCCGACCGCTTCGCGGCCATGTCGTCCGGCCTCATCGGCCTGGCCTACGGTGCGGCCGGCCAGCACGGCGGCGGCGCCGTCAACCAGGTCATCATCGAGATGGAGAACGCCTTCATCTTCGTGACCGGGATCTCCGACGGCTCCTGCCTCGCCTGTGTAGCGTCGGCTGACTGCGACATGGGCCTGATCGCCTACGAGATGGCGGTGCTGGTCGACAAGGCCGGCAACGTCCTCACCCCGGAGATCCGGGCCGAACTGCAGTCGGCGCTGCCCACCTGAGCGGCACCGCCTGCGGAACCCCCTTGCCAGCACGGGAGACACCCAGATGAGCGACTTCGGCGACAACGACGACGACGAACCCAGGTTCAAGGTCCGCAGCTACGTCGTCACGCGCGGGCGCACGAAGTCCAACGTCGACCTGCCGCTCGAGACGCTGGTCAAGGTGACCCCCCAGGGGCAGGCCAACGCGCCTCGCCTCGCTCTCGAACGCAAGAAGATCGTGGCGTTGTGCTCCTCGCCGCTGTCGATTGCCGAGATCTCCGCCCACCTGAGCGTTCCCCTCGGGGTCGCCAAGGTCCTGGTGGGCGACATGGCCGAGGAGGGTTTCCTCCAGAGCTACAAGCCCCAGCATTCCCAGAACGGCGAACGTCCCGACCTGAAACTCCTCGAAAGGGTTCTCCATGGCCTTCAAGCGCTCTGAGGCTCCGATGGCTGAAGAAGAAGAAGAGTCCGGTGGCGGTCCGCTTCCCGTAAAGATCATCGTCGCCGGTGGCTTTGCGGTGGGCAAGACCACCTTCGTGGGCTCGATCTCCGAGATCGCTCCCCTCACCACCGAGGCGGCCATGACGAAGATGGCCGAGGGCATCGACGAGACCGGCGGCACCAACACGGGCAAGACGTCGACCACCGTGGCGATGGACTTCGGCCGCATCACGCTCGGCGCCGACCTGATCCTCTACCTGTTCGGCACGCCCGGCCAGGACCGGTTCAAGTTCATGTGGGACGACCTGGTCCGGGGCGCCATCGGGTCCGTGGTGCTGGTCGACACGTCCCGCCTGGCCGACTGCTTCCCTGCCGTCGACTACATGGAGACCCAGGGCGTGCCCTTCATCGTGGCCGTCAACCTGTTCCACGGGAAGCAGTACCACTCGATCGACGACGTCCGTGAGGCGCTGGCCATCCCCGAGGATGTGCCGATCATCACGACGGACGCCCGGGACCGGGCCGCCACCAAGTCCGCGCTGCTCGAGCTCGTGCAGCACGCGCTCATCAAGGCGACGATGGGCTGACACCCGTCGGCTTCCGCGGCCGTGGGTGCGGCACCCTCTCCCGGAGGGTGACGCACCCATTGCCGCGTCTGGGGCCGGGTGTGCGATGCTCCGCCGATGGTCTGGGTCGTCGTCGTCCACTGGAACCAGCCGCGGTGGTGCGAGGGGTCGCTGGCCGCGCTGGCCGAGCAGGGGCTCGACCTGCACGTCGTGGTGGTGGACAACGGCTCGGAGCCCGAGCGCCTCGCCGAGCTGCGCGCCGTGGTGGCCGCGTCGCCGGTCTCCACCGAGCTGCTCGAGCTGGGCCGCAACACCGGGTTCGGTCCGGGGGCCAACGCCGGGTTCCGGCGCTGGCTGGCCGACGGCGAGCGGGCCGAGTGGTGCGCCCTGATGCCCCACGACGCCCTGCCCGCGCCGGGCACGATCGGCCGGCTCATCGCCATGGCCGAGGCCCGGCCCCGGGCCGGCCTGGCCTGCGCCGACGTCGGTGACGGCGAGACCCCGGTGTTCGACCCCTACTTCGGGGGCATGACCGTGGCGTCATCCGGGGCCGAGGGGTGGGAGCCGGTCGACTACCCGCATGGCACGTTGCTCCTCGCCCGGCGGGCCTGCATGGAGGAGATCGGCCTGTTCGACGAGCGCTACTTCGCCTACTGCGAGGAGGCCGACCTCGGCCTGCGGGCCTGGGCTGCGGGCTGGGAGGTCGGGCTGGCCCACGGGGTCATGGTGACCAACCCGACGATGCGGTCCGGGAGCCCGGCCGTCGACTACCTGATGCACCGCAACACCCTGCTGCTCGTCCGTGAGCACTCCGGGCGCTACCACGCCTTCATCCGGGGCTGCATCGCCGTGTGGCAGTTGGGCCGCGGCCTGGTGCAGCCCTCGAGTCGGGGGTGGATGTTCGACGCCCGGGGCCGGGCGTGGGGCATCGTCGACTTCCTGCGGCGACGGTTCGGCCCCCCGCCGCCCCACCTCGCCGTGCCGGTGCACTAGCCCCGGCGGGTCAGGCCCGGAGCACCGTGCCGGCCAGCCCCTGGGCCACGGCCCACGTCCCGACGATCACGCCGGCCGGCCCGTCGTAGTGGAGGCCGTCCTTGCGCATCGTCACACCGTTGACGGTCGTGCGGCAGGTGCGCCCCTCCGGGCACACGTACCGGGCGAGGTCGATGGTGGCCACGACCCGGGCCCGCTGCCCCGCCGCGGTGGCCTTGGCGTTCTCGTCGGCGATGATCCGGGCGTACTCGGCGTTGAGGCAGTCGACGTTGTCGTCGTTGCCGGGCGGGGCCTTCTCGGAGCGGTAGTACGGGACGTCGATCATCGACAGCGGGACGCCGGTGGACCGGAGCACCTCGAGCCCGAGGCGCACCTCGCTCTCGTACCACTGGTCGAAGACGGGGTCGCAGGGCCGGCGGAACTCGCCCTGCAGCTCCCGGGCCGTGCTGCCCGGCCACCCGACCATGAGCACGACCAGATCGGGCTTGTGCTCCTCGAGGGCCTGCTTCCAGGTGGTGGGCCACTGCTGGCAGGCGTCGGGCTCGGTGATGATGTTGCCGTCGGGGAACCGCACCCGCCCGCCCCGGGCGAATCCGCAGCCGATGGCCACCTTCGACGAGATGTCCAGCCCGAGCTGGGCCTGCACGGGGATCATCTCCTTGGCGATGGAGTAGGCCACCGAGTCGCCGACGATGAGCACCTTGGGGGTGTGGCCGAGGGCGGCGGTGGCCTGCCGGATGACCGCCGCTGGCGCCTCGCCGGTGGTGGTGGGCGTGCTGGCCGGGCGGGCGGTCGTGGCGGTGCCGACGGCCGTGCCCCCGGTGGTGCCGATGGTGCCCGCGGACCCGGTGGTCCCGGTGGTGGTCGGAGGTGCGTCGGTGCCGGCGGGGGAGGACCCGGCCAGCGCCGCGGCGACGGTGTCGGGCGAGGTGGTCTGGGCCGGGGGCGCCGCCGTGCAGGCGACGATGGCCACGGACGTGACGACGATGGCCGCCGGGGCGCTGAGCCGGCCGACCCACCCCTTCAGGGCGCCGTGGCGGATCGGCTGCTCCAGCACGACGTAGGACACGCCGGTGAGCGCCGCGGCGGTGGCGATGCGGGCGAGGAACAGCACGGGGCCCTCCAGGTGGGTGCGTTCGGGGGACAGGGCGACGAGCACGGGCCAGTGCCACAGGTAGAGGCCGTAGCTCACGGCCCCGACCGTGCGGAGGGGCGCGACCGAGAACACCGCGCTCAGCGGGCCGCCCTCGGGCTGGGTGGCGGCGGCGAGCACCAGCGTGGCCGCGACGCCGCACAGCAGGAGGCCGCCGCGGTAGAGGAACGGGTCCTGCCCGTCGACGAAGGTCCAGCACACGCCCAGCACGACCGCGCCGCCCCAGCCGGCCAGCTCGAGCGCGGTGCGGCCGCGCCGGGAGGTCGGCCGGCCGAACCGGCGGGTGGCGCAGGCGAGCGACGCCCCCATGAGGATGGCGGCGATCCGGGTGTCGGTCCCGAAGTAGACCCGGCTCGGATCGGTGCCGGGGCGGTAGAGGAGGAGCTGGGCCGTCGCCGAGGCGGCCAGGCCGACCAGGCACACGGCGAGCATGGCGCCGGCCGGTCGGCGGCGGGCCCGACCGAGCACCACCCAGGCGATCAGCGGCCAGACGACGTAGAACTGCTCCTCGATGGCGAGGCTCCAGGTGTGCTGGAGGGGTGAGGGGTCGTTGAACATGGCCCAGTAGCTGGCTTCGGAGACGATCGAGCGCCAGTTGGCCACGTAGAAGAGCGTGGCGAGGGCGTCGCCCCGCAGGGCGTCGAGCCGCGTGGGATCCACGGCGAAGCGGGCGTAGAGGGAGACGGCCAGCAGGACGACGAAGAGGGCGGGGAGCAGCCGCCGGGCCCGCCGGGCCCAGAAGGCGCCGAGGGACACCGAGCCGTTGGCCTCCCGCTCGACGAGGAGCAGGGACGTGATCAGGTAGCCGGAGAGCACGAAGAAGAGGTCGACGCCGAGGTACCCACCGGTGTACCGCAGGTAGTGGAAGGCGATGACGCCGATCACCGCAGTGCCACGGAGCCCGTCCAGCGCGGGGACGTGGGGGAGTGTCGGACGGGTCGGCACGCGGGCGAGAGGCTAGCCCGGCACCCGCCCGTCCTCGGCGTCATGGACGATCGGGCGGACGCGCAGCAGGTACACGGTGCAGATCACCACGCCGGCCGGGCACACGAGGGCGCCCATCAGGATGGCGGCCAGCCACCCGGCCTGGCTGCGGCCGGAGAGGGCCCACGCCCAGGACGGGCGGCGGGCGCAGTCGGTGAGGGCCCACAGCGTGAGGCCGATGGGGAGGCAGAGGACGGCGGTCACCCCGATGGCGGTCAGCAGCGCCCCGAGGTCGGTCACGGGGGCACGCTACCCGCACGGAGCGCGGCCGGATCCTTGACCCAACGAACGTTTGATGGAATGATGCGCTCGTGACCGACACGCTTTCCACCCCCTCCGATTTCGCCGGCACCGACTTCAACGACGGCCGGCTCTACGACGACCCGTGGGCCACCTACGCGTGGCTCCGCGCCAACGATCCGGTGCACTGGGACGAGACGAACCAGTACTGGGTCGTCAGCCGCCACGAGGACATCGCCTACGTGAGCCGCACCGTCGACCTCTACTGCTCGAAGTTCGGGGTGCGGCCCAAGGTGGCGGCGCCGATGTCGCTGATCTCGATGGACGACCCCGAGCACACCCAGCAGCGCCGGCTCATCAACAAGGGCTTCACGCCGGCCCAGGTGCGCCGCCTCGCCCCCCACATCCGCGACATCACCAACGACATCATCGACGAGATCCAGAGCCGGGGCGAGATCGACTTCGTGGAGGACTTCGGCATCCACGTCCCGCTCATCGTGATCGCCGAGCTCATGGGCCTCGACCCCGACGGTCGCAAGAACCTCTACTCGTGGAGCGACCGGATGATGGGCGGCGACGGCCACACCGACCCCGACGACCCGGCGCTCCTCGAGGCGGCCGAGGCGTTCGGCGAGTACGTCACCTACCTCCTCCCCATCATCGAGGAGAAGCGGGCCAACCCGAAGGAGGACCTGATCTCCATCCTCATCGGCGCCTACGACGAAGGGGCGCTCGGGGTGGGGGAGGACGGCGGTGTAGTGGCCGACGGGGTCGACGGGGCCCTCGGCGGTGACGCCCTCACCAGCGACGAGCTGCTGATGTTCCTCTGCATCCTCGTCGTCGCCGGCAACGAGACCACCCGCAACGCCATCACCGGCGGCCTGCGGGCCTTCAGCCAGTTCCCCGAGCAGAAGCAGAAGCTGCTCGACCACCCGGAGCTGATCGACCTGGCCATCGACGAGGTCATCCGCTACGTGTCGCCGGTGATCAGCTTCACCCGCACGATCACCCGGGACCACGAGTTCCACGGTCGCCAGCTGAAGGAAGGCCAGAAGCTCCTCATGCTGTACCAATCGGCCAACCGCGACGAGACCGTGTTCGAGGACCCCGACGAGTTCCGCATCGACCGGTCGCCCAACCCGCACCTCGCCTTCGGGATCGGCCCGCACTTCTGCCTGGGCGCCAACCTCGCCCGGCTCGAGGTGAAGATCGTCTTCGAGGAGCTGTTCCGCCGTCTGCGCGACATCGAGGTCAAGCCCGGCGCGCCGCTCGAGCGGGCCGACAACGCGCTCGTCCTCGCCATCGAGCACCTCCCGGCGGTGTTCACGCCGGTCACGGCCGGCTGATGACGCCCTCCGGGGCGACCCCGACCGTGGCCGCCCCGGACCAGGGTGCGGAGGAGGAAGGCCTCGGCCAGCGCGAGCGGATCCTGGAGGCGGCGCTGCGGCTCATGGCCGAGCAGGGCGTCCACGCCACGAGCATGCGCAAGCTGGCCGACGCCTGCCACCTCAACGTCGCCACCCTGTATCACTACTTCCCGTCGAAGGCCGACCTGCTCACCGCGGTCATCGCCCACCGGAGCTACGCCGACCTGCTGGCCGAGCTGCCGCCGGTCGACGCCGCCCTGCCGCCGCGGGAGCGGCTGGCCGAGCTCCTGGCGTGGATCTGGACCGAGATGGGCGGCCAGGACGACATGTGGCGGCTGCTCCTCGGCGAGAGCCTCCGGGGCGAGCCCCAGGCCCTCGGGTCGGCCGCCGAGCTGAGCGCCACGTTCGAGGCCGCCCTCGAGCGCTGGCTCGAGGTGCTGTTCCCCGACTGGGACGCGCCCCGCACCACGGTGGCCCGGACCCTCCGGGGCATCGTCTACGGCTTCTTCGTCGAGCACCTCCCGTTCGGCGCCGACGACCGGGCCCGGATGCTGCGTCGCCGGGCCGTCGAGGTGGCGGCCGTCCTCATCCCTTGAGGGTGTACTTCGCCGGTCGCGGCGGGGTCGGGCGCGGCGCGGTGTCGACCCGGGTGGCGTCGGCCGTCGGCCCGAGCGCGCCCCCGACGAGGATGGCGAGGACCGTGGCCCCGACCCGCTCGTAGGACGTCTGGAACGTGGCCGTGGCGGCCCGACGGCCGAGGCCGTCCCACACGATGTCGAGCAGCTCGACCACGGCGTCGGGGTCGAGGGTCGGGTCGAGGAACCCCTCGGCCTGGGCCCGGGCCACCAGGGGCGAGAACTCGCGCACGACGAACTCGTTGAGCCGGCGGATGGCGTCGTGGGCGTCGCTCCCCGGGTGCATCCGACCCCGGAAGGTCGACACGGCGACGGCCGCCTCGGGTTCCACCAGCACGTAGTCGGCGAGGAAGCGCAAGAGGCCCTCCCCGGCGCCGCCCTCGGCCCGGAGGCGGGTGAGGTCCTCGGTCAGCAGCTCCTCGGCCAGGGCCTCGTACAACAGCTCCTTGGACGGGAAGTAGTTGTAGAAGGTGCCGGTCGACAAGCCCGCCTCGCCGACGAGCTCGCGGGTGGTGACGTCCTGGAAGGAGTTGCGCAGCAGGCAGGTGAGGGCGGCGTCCATGATGCGGCGGCGTACCGCGTCCTTGTGCTCGTCGGAGACCTTC
Organism: Actinomycetes bacterium; assembly: GCA_029782025.1. GTDB lineage: Bacteria > Actinomycetota > Acidimicrobiia > Acidimicrobiales > Acidimicrobilacustridaceae > JAKOVR01. The sequence continues at coordinate 68,094 of JAKOVR010000143.1, forward strand.
GGCATCGGGCGCTCAGGTCTCGTAGCCGTCGGGCCGGTCCTCGGCCGGCACCATCGGTTCGGCGAGGAGGCGGTGGAACGCGTCCTCGTCCCACAGCAGCGGCGTGTCGGGGAGGAAGAGCTTGCCGTAGCGGTCGAAGTAGACGAGCTGCTTGCCGAGGAGGAACATGCCTCGGTCGAAGGTGGTCTCGCGGGCGCCGGACGCGGCCTGCTCCCGGCGCCGGGCCCGCTCGGCCCGCCACAGCTGGTAGGTGCTCCGGGGCTTGGCCGCCCCGGCCCCCACCTCGTCGAGCAGCGGGGAACCGGCGGTCTCGTTGACGATCAGGTTGGTGAGGTCGATCTCGCCGAAGGGCCGGCGGAACAGCGGCTCGATCTGCATCCGCAGGAGCAGGGCCATCTGCGCGTCGTCGGCGCCGATCTGCTCCTGGAGGCCGGGGCCGTAGACGTCCTTCATCAGGCCCTGGACATCGGCCCAGGCCGACTCGTCGCCGAGCACGCCCTCGATGGTGCGCCGGAAGAAGCGCTGGGTGTGGTCGTCGAACCGGCCGACGATGCCCCAGTCGAGCACGCCGAGGTTCCCGCGCGGGGTGACCAGCAGGTTGCCGGCGTGGACGTCGCCGTGGAAGGCCCCGGTGCAGAGGGCGGAGGCGAACCAGGCCCGCACCGTCTCTTGCACCAAGGGTGCCGGGTCGACGCCCATCGCCTCGATCGCCTCGACGTGGTCGACGGGGACGCCGTCGATGAAGCTCATGGCCAGCACGCGCCGGGTCACGTAGCCCGGTTCCGGCGCCGGGACCTCGATGCGGTGGAGGTCGAGCGTCTCGACCAGGTGGGCGAACCAGGCCATCGAGCGGGCCTCGTTGCGGAGGTCGACCTCTTCGCTCAGCTGCTCGGCCAGGCCGCTCACGAGGGACGGCAGCTCGCCGAAGACGCCGATGGCGACCTGGCGGCCGAGGAAGCCGAACAGGGGGATCATCACCGCGATGTCGACGGCCATGGCGTGCTCGACCCGGGGCCGCAGCACCTTCACCGCCACCTCCCGCCCGTCGAGCAGGGTGGCCCGGTGGACCTGGGCCACCGACGCCGCGGCGATCGGCACCTCGTCGAAGGAGGAGAAGAGGAGGGGGAGCGGGAGGCCGAGCTCGTCCTCCACCGTGAGCTTGACCTCGTGGAACGGCACCGGCACCACGGCGTCGAGGGTGCCGCGGAAGGCCCCGGCGACGACCTCGCCGAAGAGCGAGGGCGAGCTGCCGATGAGCTGGCCGAACTTGGCGAACGTCCCGCCCATCTCGTCGAAGACGGCCCGGAGGGCGACGGCGGTGGCGGCCTCGTCGTAGCGGCGGGTGCGGGCGGCGGCGACGGCGACCGGACCGAGGTGCCGGGCGGTCACCCTGGCGGCGTGACGGAGGCGGCGGGCCACCGCCCCGCGGTCGGGGGTCGGGAGGGGCACCGATCGGATGATGAGCCGAGGGCCGGCGGCCAGATCGGTGGTGGGCACGGTGCGGCTCCCCGGAGGTCGTCCTGCGCCCAAACTGAGCGCTGCTCGTTTTTAGCGCCGGGGGGGCCGGCGGTCAACGGCAGGCGCCCCGGTCACCGGTCACACGCGCCAGGGACCGGTCACCTCGAAGGTTCGCCCCGGGTTGCGTTGGGAGGAGAAGTACAGCCGGCTGCCGTCCGGCGAGAACGCCGGCCCCGTGATCTCGGAGCCGGCGATCGATGACGCCTCGACCACGGGCGCCACGGTGCTGCCGGTGAGCAGGACGATCTGCATGTTGCCGCCGTCCTCGGCCACGTAGAGGTCGCCGGCGGCGGTGGCCGTCACGTTGTCGACGCCGGTGAGGACGGGCGTGGGGGAGGTCGCGGCGTCGTAGACGACGGTGAGGGTGACGGCGCCGATGTCGTAGCGCCACACCCGGTTGTCGTACTTGGTGGTGAAGTACACGGCACCGTCGTGGTAGGTGATCCCTTCGCCGCCCCCGAACGGCTTGGTGGCGGCGACCTGGTAGCGGGTGGAGGTGGTGGCGCCGGACGGATCCGGGACCGGTGCCCATCCGAGCACGCCGGCCGACTCGGTCAAGACCTCGAGGACCCCGCTCGACAGGTCGCCCGGGGCCGTGGGGGTGAAGCGGTAGAAGGCCCCGTCGGTCTTGTCCTCGGTGAGGAACAGCACCGAGCCCGTGGGGTCCGACGCCACCGCTTCGTGGGCGAACTGTCCCAGGGCGGGCCGGGCGACCGCGGCCTGGCCGCCGGTCGGGTCGCACTCCCACACCCGGCCCCGCGAGATCTCCTCGCACGACAGCCAGGTCCCCCACGGTGTGGCCCCGCCGGCGCAGTTGCCGTTGGTGCCCGAGAGGATGCTGCGGGCCCCGACGATGGTGCCGTCGGCGGAGAACTCGACGGCCCCGACGCCCCCCAGGTTGCTCCCCGTCTCGCTGTTGGACACGTAGATCCAGCCGCCGCCCGGCGTGGGGAAGCAGGCCCCGCCGTCGGGGTTGGCGTGCCACGTGTGCGTCGTCCCGGCCACGGCCTGGCCGCTCGTGGCCACGACGCGCGAGGTGAACCCGTCCGGGAGCAGCAGGCCGTTGGCGTCGGGCCCGACCAGGGTGCCGTATCCGGTGAACGGCGGCGGCGGTGCCGTGGTGGTCGTGGTCGCGCTGGTGGTCGTGGTGGTGGCGTCGGGCGGTGGGGTGCTGGGCACGACGCAGCCGTCGAGGAAGGCGTCGGTGGCCAGCAGGGCCCCGGCGCCGCCGACGAGGCGGAGCACGTCGCGGCGCGACAGGTGCGGCAGCGGGGCAGGCATACGGGGGTATCGGCGCCGGCGGCGGACCGCTGTAGCCGAGGGTCAGCGGGTACGTTCGGGGGCATGGCGCTGCGGATCGGGTTCCTCGGGGGCGGGTTCATCGCCCACCACCACGGCAAGATGCTCCACGTGTCGGGCACGGCCCACCGGATCGTCGCCGTCCACGATCCCGACCGGGAGAAGGCGGAACGGTTCGCCGCGGCCTCCGGCGCCCGCACCGTCGCCACGGAGGAGGAGCTCCTCGACGCCGTCGACGCCGTGTACGTCTGCACCTGGACCTCGGAGCACCGGCGGCTGGTCGAGGCGGCGGCCGCACGGGGGTTGGCCGTGTTCTGCGAGAAGCCGCTGGCCTTCGACCTCGGGGAGGCCCAGGCCATCGTGCGGGCGGCCGAGACGGCCGGGATCGTCAACCAGGTCGGCCTCGTGCTGCGCGACAGCCCGAGCTTCGCCCTCCTGCGGGCGCTCGTCGACGACCAGGCGAGCGGGCGGGTGATGAGCGTGGTGTTCCGGGACGACCAGTACATCCCCGTCCAGGGCCAATACGCCTCCACCTGGCGGGGCGATGTCAGCAAGGTCGGAGCGGGCACGCTGCTCGAGCACTCCATCCACGATCTCGATCTCCTCGAGGTGCTCTTCGGAGAGGTCGTCAGCGTCACGGGCGCGACCGCCGCCTTCCACGGCCTCCCCGGGATCGAAGACGTGGCCGTGGCCCAGCTCCGCTTCGCCGGCGGGGCGATCGGCACCCTCACCTCGGTGTGGCACGACGTGCTCTCCCGGCCGAGCGGCCGGTTGATGGAAGTGCTGTGCGAGCGCGGCTTCTACGTGCTCGAGGGCGACGTGTGGGGGCCGGTGCGCTCCACCCGCGACGACGGCGAGGTCGTGTTCGACCGGAACGGGATCGAGGCCGAGCTGGGCCGCCGCGGGATCGGCTACCGCAATCCCGACGGCGCCTTCGTCGAGGCCGTCACGCGGGGCGAGCCGGCCTCTCCGTCGTTCGCCGACGCCCTCCGGCCCCACCTCCTGGCCGACGCGGTGTACGCGTCGGCCGCCGACGGCGGTCGACCGGTGGCCGTGCCGTCGGGCCGGCCGGGCTGATCGCGCTCAGTCCCGGATCGGGATGCGACGGCGGCTGGCCGCGATCCCCACCAGCCCGAGGCCGACGAGGACGGCGAGCGAGGCGAAGAACACGATGCGGGCGATGTCGGCGCCGGTGGTGGGGAGCGAGCCGGTGGCGCCGCTGCCGGACCCCGACACGATCGTGATGGTCGTCTGGAGGCGCAGCGCCGCGCCTGCGCTCCCGGTGCCGTCGGCCCCGACCGTGGCCGTCCCGAGGGCGGCGGCCGAGGGCACCGTGAAGGTGCCCTGCACGACGCCGTCGGTGCCGGCGTTGAGGGTGCCGAGCGTGGTGCCGTTGAGGGTGATGGTGACGGGGGACCCGGCCTTCCAGCCCGTCGAGCGCACGTCGATCGTGCCGCCCGGGCGGACGCTGGCCGGCGAGACGGTGATGGACTCGCCGGTGGGGAGCGAGGACGTGGACCCCGACGAGGTGGTGGACGAGCTCGACGTGGTGGAGGGGAGGTCGGGGATGGTCGGCGCGGTGTCGGTGCGGAACACCTCGATGCGGCCGTAGAACGGCGCCTCGGTCTGGCTGTTGGTGGTGACGTCCTGGCCCTGGGGGGTGGCCGACACCACCGGGCCCTGCACGGCGTCGTAGCAGTTCATGATCGGATCGGGGTCGACCCGGGACTGGAACTGGGGCGCGACGTACTTCTTGATCTCGGCCTTGAGGTCGAGGCTCGGGCTGCCAGCTTCCGCCGCGGCGACCTGGTTGAGGAAGTCCCACGGCAGGCGGCAGACCTTGGGCGTGGGGGTGGGCGTGGTCTGCTGGCTGATGTCGGCATGGACCACCACGCAGCCGTTGACGTGGTCGGCGTAGACCTTGAGGTCGACCCCGGGTCGGGCGACGACGTCCCAGTTGGCGCCCACGTACTGGCCCACGCTGCCGGGCGGCGCGCAGATCCGCCAGTCCGGCGGGGAGGTGCGGTTGGCCTCGATCATCTGCCACGACTCGAAGTGGTCGATGGACTCATAGCCCGCCGGCCCGGCGTCCTGGATGCGCAGGATGCTGGTGATGAGCCCGGCCGGGAAGCCGTAGTCGTTGGGGGAGAAGTAGCGGGCGATGTCGTAGACGTCGTTGGCCACCGGCAGATCGGGGTGGTACTGCTGGGTCTCGCGGTACGGGGCGTACATGGCCTGGGCCACGGTGCGGTTCCCCTGGACGTGGGCGTTGGCCAGGAACGAGATCGGGTGGAGCTCGGTGGCGAAGGGCGGGTGCCCGCAATCGTTGACCCAGCGGCCCATCACCAGCACCCGGTCGCCCGGGGTGGGCACGTAGCCCGGGTGGATGTTGGCCGCAGCCTGGGCCGAGTAGCTGGGCCAGGTGTCGTCGGCCGCCGGCTGGACGGGGTTGTGGGGGAAGTTGCCGCCCCCGAGCTCGGTGTGCTGCGGGTTGGCGGTGGGGAGCCCGCCGAGCTGGGACAGGAAGGCGTAGGCCGGGTCGAGGGCCACGTCCATGTTGAAGTCGGACCCGAAGGGGTGGTCGAAGGGGAAGTCGCCCGACCCGCTGGGGGCGTGGAGATCACCGGCGATCCCGGCGGCGACGTACTGGTGGCCGAAGGTGGCGGTGGGCTTGGCGTTGCCGGCGACGACGTCGCCGAGCCGCCACGGGATCTTGTAGGCGAGCGGGTTGCCGGCGAGGATCTCGGCCAGGAATCGGCTGCCGTCGTCGTTGCCGCAGATCCGGAGCGAATCGGCGTCGGTCTGGGGCTGGTTCAGGGCCGCGGCCTGGGCCGCGTCGAAGTCCATGATCGAGGTGGGCTCGGCCAGCGCCTTGCCCCCGGCGGCGGTGCCCCCGGCGAGCGCGGTGCTCCCGGCGGCGGTGCTCGGCGGCGTGGTGCCGGGGCTGCTGCCGGCGGGCCCGGTGCTGCCGGGCGACTGGCCCAGGGCGGCCGGGGCCGTGGCCAGGACGGCGGCGGCCATGGCGGCGGCGACGGTGACGACGGTTCGCTTCACCGGGCCAGCGTAGTGGACCCGGTGCCCGGGCTCGCCGACCGGTGCGGCTAGGTTGGCCGGGTGGAGGACCAGGGGACCGTGTCGGCCGTCGTGCCCAACCGGCTGCGCAGCGCCGCCGTCGCCGTGGCCCTCGTGGCACTCGTCGCCGGCCTGGCCTTCGCCGGGTTCACCTTCGCCTCCTCGTCGGGCGGCGCGGCCACGCCCGAGCTGGCGGTCGAGCGGTTCTTCGCCGCCATCGCCGCCGGAGATCCCGTCGGCGTGGTCGAGACCCTGGCCCCGGCCGAACGGGCCGCCCTCCAGGGCCCGTCGGCCGACATCCTCGGTCACCTCGGCCGGGCCGGCCTGCTGCCCAGCGCCGGTTCCGTCCCTGGCCGCGGCGTCACGGTCACCGTCGATGCCATCGGATTGCGTCGGGCTGGACAGGACGGCACGGCGATCGCCGTCGACGTCGTGGCCGGCCGGCTCCAGGCCGACCTCACCGGCGTCGGGGACGACGCGAAGCTGGCGGCCTCGGCCGGCCTCGGGCTCGATCTCTCCGAGCCCTTGCGTCGGGACTTCGCCCTCGATCCGGCCCGCATCGTGACGGTGCAGGACCAGGGGCGGTGGTACGTCAGCGCGCTGGGCTCCCTGGCGCCGCGGGGGAGCAGCATCACCAACCGGGACCCCGGCGCCGCCACGGCCGAGGACGCCGTGCGGGACCTGCTGGCCGGGCTGGCCGCCGACGACCAGGACGCGGTGCGGGCCCGGATCGTCCAGGAGGCCGGCGGCCCGATCGTCCTCGGCGCCGACGCCCTGTTCCCGTTCCGCCAGCCCGGGCGGCCGAGCATCGGGCGGACGATCACCATCCGCCAGCTCGAGCTCACCTCGGAGGGCGACGACGAGATCCGCCGGGTGCGGGTCACCCGGCTCGTGGCCGAGCTCGTGACCGACGTCCACCGGGCGGAGATCACCGCGGCCGACGGGTGCTTCACCGTGGTCTACCGCTTCGACGGGGAGGATCCCTTCGCCACGTACCGGACCTGTGCCGGCGGCGTGAGCGAGGTCCGCATCCCGCTCGGGCAGGCCAGCGGCTTGCTGGCCGGGCTCGACCAGGCGCGGGACGACGACCCCGACCGGTTGCGCTCGTCGTTGCGGGAGCGCCAGCAGGAGGCGGCGCGGGCCGAGCGGGGCGAGCCCGAGCGGCCCGGCGTGGTCGAGCTGCCCCACGCCCGACCCATCGACACCCCGTTCTCGGCCATGGCCGTCTTCGGGGGCGGGGCGGAGCTGCCGACCTTCGTGGTGGTGCGCTCCCCCGAGGGGTGGTTCGTGAACCCCCTCCGCACCTTCGTGACCTCGGTCGACGCCGTGCTGGCCACGGCCACCCCCGACGACGTGCTGGGGCTGGGCGAGCGGGTGGCCAACACCCGGGCCAGCGCCGAGGCCGAGCGCGTCGCAACGGAGGCGATCGATCCCGACAACATGCTGTTCGGCAACTCCGTCCGCAACCGCCTCGCCGCCGCCTGCTTCACCGAGGTGTTCCCGGTGGTGGGCGAGGCGGTGGCCACCAAGCTCTACCCCGCCTGCGTGCGCCGCCTGGTGGCGGCGGGCCGGCTCGATCCCCTCGTGGTGGCCCCGTCCGAGCTCATCCCCGACTGCTACGGCCGCCCGCCGGTCACGCCCCCCGACGCCGCGGACCCCACGCGCCGCCTCTACCTGTCGAACCTGGCCCTGCAGGCCTGCGCGGCCGAGCAGGTGGCGGCCGGGCGGGCGCCGGCCACGGTGCTCGACCAGTTGCCCCAGCCTCGGAACGAGCCGTGCTGGGCGCCGTACCTGGCCCTCGGGCCGACCGACGCCGAGGCCCGCTGGCGGGCGGCCGACGCCGAGGTCCGCCAGTGCCTGACCGGGCGACTGCGGGCCAACGAACCCCGGTAGCGTCTGGGGGTGACCGGACCCGACCCGACCCCCGACCGATCGCTGGCCGCCGTCGAGGCCGGCCTGCAGATGCCCCTCGTCGACGCCATGCTCACGCAGCGGGCCGTGCGCCGCCTGCTCCCCGACCCGGTCGACGACGCCGTGGTGCTGCGCTGCATCGAGCTGGCCTTGAAGGCACCCACCGGCTCCAACGGTCAGAACTGGGAGTTCGTGGTGGTGAAGGACCGCGACACCAAGGCGCGGCTCGGCCAGCGCTACCGGCAGGCCTGGCGGCTCTACGGCGGGGCGGGCCAGCGCATCGCCAAGGGCGACGAGGCCATGGAGAAGGTCCTCCGGGCCGTGCAGTGGCAGGTCGATCACTTCGAGGAGCTCCCGGTGCTGGTCGTCCCGTGCCTCCGCATGGAGCGGCTGAACGGCAAGCCGCCCTACGTCCCCCTCCCGCACATCGCCACCACGTCGTTCTTCGGCTCGATCTACCCCAGCGTGCAGAACCTCCTCCTCGCCGCCCGGGCGATGGGGTTGGGGGCGTCGCTCATCACCCTGCCGCTGTGGTCGGTCACCTCGGCCCGGTCGATCCTCGGGCTCCCGCTCACGGTCACCCCCTGCTGCGTGGTGCCGCTCGGCTGGCCCCAGGGCCGGTACGGGCCCACCACCCGGCGCCCGGTGGCCGAGGTGGTGCACCTCGACCGGTTCGGGAACCAGCCCTGGCGCTGAGCCTCAGCGCGGGACCACGACCAGCTTGCCGGTGGTCGATCCGCCGGTGAGCCGGTCGAGGCCGGCCGGCACGTCGGCCAAGGCCAGCACCTCCGACACGGCCGGGGCGATGGCCCCGGCCGACCAGAGGGCCATGAGATCGCGGTGGGCGGCGGCGAGGAGCTCGGGCCGGCGCGAGCGGTAGCCGCCCCAGTGGACGCCGACCACCGAGTAGTTCTTGACCATGACGTGGTTGGTGCGGGCCTCGGCGTAACGCCCGCCCGCCGCCCCGATGATGAGGATGCGCCCCTCCCAGGCCACGCACCGGGTGGAGGTGACGAACGTGTCGCCGCCGACGGGGTCGAAGATCACGTCGGCCCCCCAGCCGTCGGTGGCGTCGAGGACGGCAGCGGCGACATCGGCGCTGCGGTGGTCCAGGGCGACGTCGGCCCCGTGGGCGAGGCACCGCTCGACCTTGGCCGGCCCGCCGGCCGTGGCGATGACGGTGGCACCGGCGGCCTTCCCCAGCTGGATGGCGGCCGAGCCAACGCCCCCGGCGCCGGCATGGACGAGGAGGGTCTCGCCGGGCTGCAGGCCGGCGCGGCGGTGCAAGGCGAACCAGCCCGTCTGATACGTGACGTGCATCGCCGCCGCCACCGTGGCGGGGAGGTGGTCGGGGATCGGGAACACGTCGGTGTCGAGGGCGAGGCAGGCGGTGGCCAGCGCCCCGTGGGGCAGGAGGGGGGCGCCGAGCACGCGCTGCCCGACCGGGAGCGACGCCTCGGCGCCGGCGGCGACCACGGTGCCGCAGGCCTCGAGCCCGGGCGTGAACGGCAGCGGCGGGTGCTCCTGGTACTGGCCGGTGCACAGCAACCGGTCGGCGAAGTTGAGGGCGCAGGCCTCGACGGCCAGCACCACCTCGTGGGCGTCGGGGGCGGGGAGGGCGACGTCGGTCTCGAGGGCCAGGACGTCGGCCGGCTCCCCATGGGCCCGGGCCCGCCACGCCGTGGCCACGGTCGAGGACCCGGTCACGGCGACCATCCGGCGGTGAACCCGGTCAGGCCGCTCGGCCGGTGAGGACCGAGGGCCAGCGCCTCGGCCACGCCATGGACGGGACGGCCGTCGAGCTCGCCCTCCACCCGGACCAGCACATGGAGGTGGCGGATGTCGGTGGGGTCGAGCTCGTCGATCCGCCACCGCTCCACGCCGGCCGCGGCCTCGTCGTGCCAGCGCCCCGGCACCCAGGTCGGGTGGTGCTCGCCGAGGCCGAGGAGGGGGACCGGGGAGCCGGCGGCGAGGTGGAGCGAGCGGGGGAGGTCCGATCGCGGGCCGGGCAGGGTGATCGCGTAGGTCGCCGGCCAGCGGGTGCCGGGACGGTAGGTGGCGGCGACGGTGACCGGGCCGGCGGACCGGCCCTCGGCGTCCTGGTCGACGGTGACCACGACGCCGGTGGGCTCGTCGCGGTGGCGGACGGCGACGCGGTGCCACCACCGCTGCGGTGCGGCGCGGGGCGGGGCCACGCCGGCGGGATGGCGCAGCTCGGGCCGGTCGTGGGTGCCTCGCACCACGGTGCGCAGGGCCAGCGCGGCGTCGACGCCGACCGGGCGACCGTCGAGGTCGACGGTGCCGCGGGCCGAGCCCCACGTCAGGGCGGTGGTCCGCCGGCCGGCCAGCGGGTCGCCGCGGAGGGGCCGGTCGGTGGCGTCGGGAGGCGCGTCCCCGGTGGGGGAGAAGGCGACCGAGTCGGTGAGGGTGAGCCGCCCCGGCGGGTCGGTGTCGAGGCGGTGCGAGGTGTGGGCGGACACCTGGGTGCCGTCGACCACCAGCGTGGTGGCGGCGTCGCCGATGCCGCGGTTGGGATGGCGGGTCGTCCGGGTGGCGAAGGCGCCGCCGTCCCAGAAGGCGACGATCCGTTCCTCCTCGATCCAGGCCGGATCGGTGTCGCTCGCCGGGATGTCCTCCACGGACGGGACGCTACCGGCGCGGCCCGAGCTCGACGAACCCGTCCTCGATGACGGGCCGGGGGCCGGGGGCGAGGACGCTGAAGTGGAGCAGCCGGGCGTCGGGGTGGGCGGCGAGGCGTGACTCGGCGGCGACGACGACGGTGATGGGCGCCGGCAGTTCGACCATGCCGGTGAACCGGCAGCCCACCCGCCGGACGGCCGCCGGGTCGCCGTCGCCGAACGCGGCCAGGATCTCGGTGACGGCGACGGCCAGGGTGGCGGTGCCGTGCAGGATCGGGCGGGCCAGCCCGGCCTGGCGGGCCACGGCCATGTCGGTGTGGATCGGGTTCCAGATGCGGCTGCCCTCGGTGTAGGTGTGGGCGAGGTTGGCCGGTAGGTCGACCACCCGACCCAGCCGCCGGGCGCCCGGGCGGCTCGGCGGCGCGGGCACGGCGGGGAAGGTGGCGTCGGGGCCGAGCGGGACCGGCTCGCCGGCGACGGCGACGCCGCGGAACACCGATCCGGCCCTCGTGGTGGCGACGGCCTCGCCGGCGGCGTCGACGGTGGTGAGCCGCAGCACCTGGGACGCGCCGGATCGGCGGGCCTCCACCGCCTCGACCGAGGCCACGGTCGACAGCTCGTCACCGGGGCGCACGACGCGGTGCAGCACCGTGTCGTGGGTGGCGTGGACCCCCCGCACGTACTCGGACCGGGGCAGGACGGCGGGATCGGCCAGCAGCCGGGCGGCCACCATCGCCGGCCACTCCACGCACACGGGGAACAGGGGATGGGCGACCACCCCGCCGGGCCGCGCGGTGTCGAGGAGGGCGGCGTCGGTGCAGCCGAGAGCTGCGGCGAAGGCCATCGTCCACCGGGCGTCGACCGCGTGGGCGATCGGGGAGGTGGTGGCCCCGACGAGGTCGGCGGGCACGGGCATGCGCCATCGTGCCATGGCAGGATGCCGGCATGGCGCACGGCTACACCACCTCGGGGCCCTGGTTCATCGATCCGCTCGGCCGGCACACCCTCCTGCGGGGCGTGAACTTCGGGGGGAGCACCAAGATGCCCTTCGTCCCCGACGGGCGGACCCACCTCGGCGTGGACCTCGCCGGGTGGCGGGACGTGTCCTTCGTGGGCCGCCCGGCCCCCCTCGACGAGGTCGACGAGCACCTCGACCGGATCGTCCACTGGGGGTTCAACACCCTGCGCCTGCTCGTGACCTGGGAGGCGATCGAGCACGCCGGACCGGGGATCCACGACGACGCCTACCTCGACTACGTCGCCGAGGTCACCCGTCGGGCGGGCGACCGGGGCCTCCTCGTGTTCATCGATCCCCACGAGGACTGCTGGAGCCGGTTCACCGGCGGCGACGGCGCGCCGTACTGGACCTTCGAGCTGGCCGGGCTGGTCCCCGAGCGCTTCGTCGCCGCCGGCCAGGCCGAGCTCGACGCCTTCGACTGGCCGGCCAACAACCAGCGGGTGCCGGCGGCCACGATGTGGACGCTGTTCTTCGCCGGCGACCTGCTGTGCCCGGAGCTGGCCGGGGTGCAGGGCGAGCTGCAGGACCGCTACCTCGAGGCCATCGCCGCCGTCGCCGAACGGATCGCCGGGCTCCCCAACGTGCTCGGCTACGACACGCTGAACGAGCCCTCGGGCGGCTACATCGGGAAGGGGACGAGCCTGCTCCGCGGGTCGCGGTTCATGGCCCGGGAGCAGTTCGCGATCGCGCCCTGGTCGCCACTCGAGCACCTCGCCGCCGCCGCCGGCAACCCGGTGTCCCGCGACGGCGCCACGCTCAACCCCGACGGGGTCAGCGTGTGGCGCGACGGGTGCCCCTGGCAGCGAGCCGGGGTGTGGGACATCGACGCCGACGGCACCCCGGTCCTGGCCGACCCGACCTACTTCAAGGAGCGCGACGGCCGGGTGCTCAGCGCGTGGGCCGACGGCATGGTCCCGTTCATCCACCGCTTCCGGGACCGGCTCCGGGCCGTGCACCCCGGGTGCTTCGTGTTCATCGAAGGGTCACCGCTCGAGCAGCACCTGTCCTGGGACGATCCCGATCCTCTCGTCGTCAACGCCCGCCACTGGTACGACGTGTTGACCCTCGCCACCCGCACCTTCGATCCCGACGCCTACCACTCCCTGTCGGGCCGGACGGTGCAGGGCGTCGAGGCGATCGGCGCCGAGCTCAGCGACCAGCTCGGGGCGTTCGCGGCGCACAGCCGGCAGGAGATGAGCGACCGGCCCCTGCTGCTCGGGGAGTTCGGCATCCCCTACGAGATGAACGACGGGGCGGCGTACGAGTCGGGCGACTACGGCGCCCAGGCCGTGGCCCTCGAAGCCAACTACCGGGCCCTCGACGACCACTTCATCCACGGGACCCAGTGGAACTACACGGCCGACAACACCCACGCCCACGGCGACGGGTGGAACCGCGAGGACCTGTCGATCTTCAGTGCCGACGACCGCGGGCGCAACGAGGGGCCCCACCCCCTCGACGCCGGCGGGCGGGCCGTGGCCGGCTTCTGCCGCCCCCACGTGGTGCACGCCGCCGGTCGGCCCACGGCGATGCGGTTTGATCCGGCCACCCGGACCTTCACCCTCACCGTCGACGCCGACCCGGCCGTCGACGGGCCCACCGAGATCTACCTGCCGGCCATCCACTACGGGCCGGCGTTGCGGGTGGCGGTGGCGGCCACGGCCGGCAGCGTCGCCATCGATGCTGCGGGCCAACGGGCGCGCTGGGACCACCGGGGGGCCAGCGGCGCCGTCAGCGTCGAGCTTCGCCCCGGTCCTTGAGGGGGAGGCGGCTGAGGAGGTCGATCCCCTCGTCCTCGTCGTCCTCGTCCTCGTCCTCGTCGGCGCCGGTGGCGGCGCGTTCGGGGATCGACACGACGGCGGCGGCGTCGCCCTCGGGCACGGCCTCGGTGCGCTCGGGGGGCCTCCACTCCTGACGGTTGGCGTTGGCCTCCATCAGCTTGGCGATGACGTCGGGCGGCTGGGGGTGGCTGAAGTAGTAGCCCTGGGCCAGGTCGCAGCCGATCTCCCGGAGGGTCTCGGCCTGGGTCTCGTTCTCGACCCCTTCGGCCACGGTGACGATGCCGAGCGCCTTCGCCATGGCCACGACGTGCTCGATGATCAGGGTGTCCTCGCGGGAGAACCCGACACCGTCGATGAAGGACTTGTCGATCTTGATGAGGTCGAGCGGGTACTGGCGCAGGTAGGAGAGCGAGGAGTAGCCGGTGCCGAAGTCGTCGAGGGCCAGGCTCACCCCGAGCTGCTTGACCGCGGCCAGGGTCGCGTCGGCCGACGTGGGGTCGAAGGTGAGCGCCCCCTCGGTGATCTCGAGGCAGATCCGGGCCGGGTCGGCACCGGTGGCTCCCAGCGTGTCGCGGAGGTGGTCGACGAAGTTGGCCTGGGCGAACTGCCGGACCGACACGTTCACCTTGATGTTGAGCGGCGGCCGGTCGGGGTAGCGGTCCTGCCAGGCCCGGCTCTGCCGGCACACCTCGGTGACGACCCAGTTGCCGACCGGGATGATGAGCCCGGTGTCCTCCAGCGCGGGCATGAACTCGCCAGGGCTGACCAGGCCGCGCTCGGGGTCGGACCACCGCAGGAGGGCCTCGGCCCCCACGAGGCGCTTGGTGTACAGCGACACGATCGGTTGGTAGTAGAGGCGGAACTCGCCGTCGCTCAGGGCCTGCCGGAGGCGGCGCTCCGCCGTGGACGGGGTGATCTGGTCGCGCAGCGACCGGTCGAACAGGGCGTAGGTGCCGGCCCCGGCCGCCTTGGCCCGGTACATGGCGGCGTCGGCGTCGCGCAGGATCTCGTCGGGTCGGTTGGGGCGGGGCTCGGACAGCGCGATGCCCACGCTGGCCGAGATGCGAAGGATGTCGCCCTCGATCTCGACGGGCGCTTCGATCGCCCGGAGGATCTTCCCGGCCAGGCGCTCGGCCGCGGTGGCGTTGGGGATCTCGGGTGCGATGACGACGAACTCGTCGCCCCCGTAGCGCACCACGCGGTCGTTGAGGCCGACGGCGCCGATCAGACGGGTGGCCAGGGTGCGCATCGCCGTGTCGCCGAGATCGTGGCCGTGGGTGTCGTTGATCCGCTTGAAGCCGTCGAGGTCGATGAAGAACACGGCCAGGCGCCCGTTGAAGCGCCGCACCGCCCGGGCCATCTCCTCGAAGTCCTCGCCCAGGAACGCCCGGTTGGGGAGACCGGTGAGCGGGTCGATCCGGGAGAGGTCACGGAGGGCTGTGCGGGCCCGGGTGGCGGCCTGGTGGCGGCGGACGGAGAACACGCCGGCGGCGATGGGCACGACGAGCAGGATCCCGATCAGCATCGTGGTGCCCGACGACAGGTCGGTGGCCGCCTCCTGGACGCGGTCGGCGATGCCGGACAGGGCCGCCGCCGCGACCACCAGCACGGACGCCCCGAGGATCCACGCCAGATCCCGTCCGGCGCCGCCGGCGCTCTCCAACGACTCGGCCAACTGCCGCGCTTGTTCCTGCTGTCTGTCGACCATCCGTGCCCCTGAAGGGAGAGCCTAGCGGGCCGCCCGGCGCAGGCGGGCCGGATCGGTCCCGATCGGCATCTGCTCCTGGACCGGGTGGCCCTGCTCGGCCATCATCGCCCGCACGATGTCCTCCACTTCGAGCCAGTCGTGGGCCCGGGGTCCGTCGAGCTCGCGGTTGTAGGGCTGGTCGAACACGATCACGGGGCTCCCCGTGCCCCGGAGCGCTTCGATGTTGTGCGGGGCGTCGTCGATGTAGGCGTCGGCCTCCACGTGGGGCTTCTGCCCGAGGAAGCACAGGTCGCGGTACGGGATGGCGTGCTCGTCCAGCCAGGCGACCGTGTCGGCCACCGCGACGGCGTGACCCCAGTTGGCGTACAGCCGGTGGGTGATCAGCCGGATCCAGACCCCGGCGTCGGACAACCGCCACAGGGCGTCGCTCACCCCAGGCATGGGCGGCATCGTGAGGAACATGCGGTCCTCGAGCACGGCCATCCGGTGGATGGCCAGGAACCGCTCGCCGTCGAGCCCCCATTCCTCGAAGGTCCAGCTCTGTTGCGGGCCGAGGGTCGACTCGGGCACCCCGAGCTCCCGGGCCACGATGGCCCGGAAGGCCTGGGTGTGATCGCCACAGACGCCGTCGAGGTCGACGCCGAGCACGAAGGACGGCGGCGGGCTCATGGCGCCGAGAGGAAGTCGAGGGCGGCGTCGATGAACCCGAAGCTCTTCGGCGTCGAGAAGTGGTCGGTGCGGCGCAGCACCTGGAGCGTGGCCTGGGGGAGGGCGGCCACGAGCGGGTCGGCCGGCCCGGCGAAGTCCTCGTCGCCGATGACGACGAGGACCGGCACGGTGATCCGGGACAGGGTCTCGACGGTGACCGCCGGGGAGTCGGGGCGTTCGAGGAACGCGGCCAGGGCCAGGGCGTCGGCGTCGGTGGTGGTGACGAGTTGCTGGAAGTAGCGGGCGACGGGGTTGGCGTGGGGGGCGGGGTCGCGCAGCGCGGCCACCAGGAACTGGGACTCCGACGGCCGGAAGAGGTTCTCGCCCACCCCGGCCACCACGATGCGGCGGAACCGGTCGGGGTGGGCCTGGGCCAGGGCCAGCAGCACCCTCGCCCCCATCGAGAAGCCGATGGCGTCGACCGGGCCGTCGGGGAGGGCGGCCGACACCCGACCCTCCACGTCGACGTAGTCGGCCGGGTCGTGGGAGTGCGCCCCCGGGCCGTGGCCGGGGAGATCGGGGGCGATGACCGGCCGGCCGGTGTCGCCGAGGAGGTCGATCCAGCCGTTGTCGCGCCAGGTGCGGGCCGCCGAGCCGCCGAAGCCGTGCAGCAGCAGGACCGGGGGGAGGGCGCTCACGGCGCGGTCCCCGGCGTCACGGGGGCGGTCCCGGGGCTGGTGCCGCCCGGGGCGGTGCCGGGCGGGGCGGCGGCCGGGTCGACGATCTCGTGGAGGCTCCGGGCGATCCACGGTGCCACCTTCGACGCGCCGGGCTTCTCGTAGTGGATGCCGTCCGGCCGGAGGACGACGCCGTCGATCGATTGGGTGCAGGTCTTGCCGTCGGGACACAGGTAGGCGCCGTATTCGATGACCCGCACCCGCGTCGGGTTGGCGGCGGCGACGGTGCGCATGAGCGCGTTGAGGTGGTCGATGCGCCAGGTCTCCTCCGGGGCCCACTCCGGCGGGCTCTCGCCGACGGGCTGGCGCTCGAGGTAGGGCGAGGTCAGCAACACCAACGTGGTGTGGTCGTCGGTGACCACGTCGATGATCTGCTGCAACTGGTCCGTGATGACCCGGTCGAGCTCGGGCTGGCCGAACACCAGCCACTCGCCCTGCACCTTCCGGTCGAAGATCTCCCACGGGCCGATGCCGAGCATGATCAGGTCGGGCTTGAACTGGGCCTTGCTCCTCGACCAGGTGGCCTTCCAGTCGTCGCACATGATGCTGTGGGCGATCTCCTTGCCGTTGGCCTCACGGCGGGCCGCCTGGACGAACTCGCAGTAGTACTGGGCCTGGTTCCAGAGCGTGACCAGGTTGCGGGTGTCGGGGTTGCCCTCGAACCCGAAGCTGATGCTGAAGGCCACCGAGTCGCCGACGAGCATGACCTTGGGGACCTTCGGGGCGCCGGGGGCGACCGCCACGCTCGGGGGGTCGCTCCTCTCGGGCGGGCACAGGGTGCAGTAGGCGTCGGTGGTGGAGGCGAAGATGGCCATCAGGAGCGCGATGCCGAGGATCGGCGTGAACGCGGGGCGCCACCGCACCTGTTGGAGCACGTTGCCGTGGCGGATCGGTCGCTCGATCAGGAGGTAGGAGGGGACGGCCAAGGCCAGGGTGGCGGTGATGCGGGCGGCGGTGAGCACGGCGCCGGTGAGGCCGGTCCGGTCGGGGGTGATCAGGAGGAAGATCGGCCAGTGGAAGAGGTACACGCCGTAGGAGATCACGCCGAGGAAGCGCAGCGGCCGCCACGACAACGCCGCCGCCACCGGGTTGCCGATCCCCGGCGGCGGTCCGTCGACGCAGGCCAGGATGATGATGCAGACCGACAGGGCGAGCAGGAGGAAGCCGCCGGTGTAGAGCCAGTCGGCGAGGTAGCTGGTGCGGTTCCACGCCAGCGCCAGCCAGGCCGCGACGAACACGGCGACGATCCCCAGCCCCCGCCGGGCGCCGTCGGAGCCGATGGTGAGGCCCTCGGCCAGCGCGGCGGCGAGGGCGGCGCCGAGGGCGAGGCTCTGCAGTCGGGTGTCGGTCCCGTAGTAGATGCGTGACGGGTCCTGGTTGGGGATGAACTGGGCGGCCATCCACACCGCCGACACGACGGCCATGACCAACGCCGTCCACATCACGGCGCGGGGTCGCCGGCGGCGGAGCAGGGCGACGACGACGAGAGGCCAGACCAGGTAGAACTGCTCCTCGATGGCCAGCGACCACATGTGGCGCAGGGGGGACGGCGCGCTGAACTGCTGGACGTAGCTCTCGCCGGAGAAGATGGCATACCAGTTGGCGCCGTAGAACAGCGTCGCCGTCATCTGCTGGCGCAACGCCGTGCGCAGGTCGGGCCCGTACACGAACATCGTGAGCCCGATGAACACGAGGAACACGACGACCAGGGCCGGGACCAGGCGCCGGGCCCGGCGGGCCCAGAAGGCCCGCAGGTCGATGGCGCCGTCTCGTCGCCGCTCGGCGATCAGGAGCGCTGTGATGAGGTAGCCCGACAGCACGAAGAAGGCGTCGACCCCGAGGAACCCGCCCTTGGCCAGCCAGCGGCCGCCGGCGGTGACCTCGAAGTGGTAGAGCACGACGGCCAGGACGGCCATCCCGCGGAGGCCGTCGAGGGCGGGGACGTGGGGAAGGCGCCGCGGCGCCGCCGGGGCATCGGCGGGCTCGGGCTGATCGAAGGAGAACAGATCCCCTCGGCGATCGTCGACCGCGGTCAACCCGTCGCCTTGCGCCGCCGGAGGAGTCGGGCCCCGAGGGGCGAGTAGCGCACGATGCAGTAGAAGGCCCGGATGCCGTCCTTCCAGCCGATCTTCTTGCCCTCGTCGTAGGTGCGGCCGTGGTAGGAGATCCCGACCTCGTACACGCGCCAGTGGCCGGCCGCGACCTTGGCGGTGATCTCGGGTTCGATGCCGAACCGGTCCTCTTCGAGGGTGAAGCTGCTGAGCACCTCGCGGCGGAACACCTTGTAGCAGGTCTCCATGTCGGTGAGGTTGAGGTCGGTGAACATGTTGGACGCGAGGGTCAGGACCTTGTTGCCGACCGAGTGCCAGAAGTACAGGACCCGGTGGGGGCGGTCGCTCAGGAACCGCGACCCGTACACGACGTCGGCGTTGCCGCTGAGGAGCGGGGCCAGCAGGGACCCGTACTCGCCGGGGTCGTACTCGAGGTCGGCGTCCTGGACGATGACGAAGGGATGGGAGGCCTCCTGGAACCCGCGGCGCAGGGCCGCGCCCTTGCCCTGGTTGTGGGGCTGGAGGATCACGCGGATGCGGGGGTCGTCGAGCTTGTCGAGGATCTCCCGGGTCCCGTCGGTGGAGCCGTCGTCGACGATCACCACCTCGGCGGTGAACGGCGAGGCCAGCACCGCGGCCACGACCTCCTCGATCGTCTCCCGCTCGTTGTAGGCGGGCATGACCACCGAGAGGCAAGGTTCGCGTGCGGCGGCGTTGTCGGTGGTCGTCACTCGTCGTCCTTCTCGTCGCTCCGATGGGGGCTGGCCTGGCCGGGCGGGGCCGGCGGGGACGATGGTAGGCGCGACGGCGCGGAGAGCCGAAGCAGCCACCACTCCCGCAGGCCTTCCACGCCGGCGAGGAGGATGGTCAGGACCCCGAGCACGTGGACCCGGGAGAAGAGCTGGGGCCACACGAAGTCGGCCGGGTAGCTGCGCCGCCACTGCTGGAGGACCGTGTAGCCGGCGGCCAGGGCCAGGCTGAGGGCTCCGATGGCGACGGCCACGCCCCGTCCCCGCCCGGTCCGGGCCACGGCCCAGGCCAGGACGGCGATCGCCGCGGCGAGGGGGAGGCGGAGCAGTCCGCCGGGCAGGTTCAGCGCGGCGAAGGCGCCGGCCGTGGCCGCGAACGCCGCCGCCGTCCGGCCGCTCAGGGCCGGTCCGCGGTCCCGAGGCCAGGCCCAACCGGGGTCGTCATCCCGGGGCGCGGGCGGGGCGAGGGCCCGGGAGGGAGCGAGGGCGATCAGCACGAGGCACACGAGCACCCCGATCACCGACAGCCCGACGCCCCACCAGATCACGCGCTGGGGGGTCCATTCGAGGGTGACGGTCACGGGGCCGTCGCCCAGGGTGGCCGGGTCGATGCGCCACCCGTTGGCGTAGCCGTCGATCACCGCCGGCGGCCCGAGGTCCACCCCCGTCGACGTGACGGCGTGCCAGCCCGGGCTGAAGGACTGAGCCAGGGTCAACCAGTACGGGCTCCGGGCCGGGGCGATCTCGACCCTGGCGGAGGTGCGGCCCTCGTCGAGGACCCGCGCCGCCGGCGGGGCTGCGGCGCTCGGGGTGGAGGCCGGGGCGGCGGAGTCGAGCCACACGCGGTCGAGGTCGAGGCCCGTCTCCCGGCCGGCCACGGTGGTGAGCACGTGGTCGCCGGCGTCGAGCGCGAGCGGGCGGTCGCCGCACCCGGCCACGGTGAGGCCCCGGCGGTCGAGGGCGTCCTCGGTGCTGCCGCTCACCCGCACCGGGATGGGGGCGCCGTCGACGGCGAGCAGGTCGTCACGGCAGCCGGTGTCGAAGGTGGCGCCGGGGGTGCGGCCCGACAGCCCGGGGATGCCCAGCTCGGCGATGGCCACGGGGGTGGCGATCTTCGACCCCGTGTACCAGTCCTCGACCTTCACCTCCCGCACCGCGTCGACGACGATGCGCAACGAGCGGGCCGTCACCGGCACGATGTCGACCGGGACGGCGGCCACCGAGCCTCGCCCGGTGCCGTCGGCGATGGGGGGGAGGTCCACCAGGACCGGGGCCTGGCCGTCGGCCTCGAGCCGGAGCCGGGTCGGGACCGAGTGCTGGCCGTCGTTGACGATCCGCAGGTCGAGGTGGGAGAAGGTGATGGGGGCGGGGAGGTCGTACTTGAGCCAGAACCCCTCCTGCTTGTCGTAGATCGACGACCAGGCGGTGGTCGGGTCACCGTCGATGGCGCTCATCGACCGCTGGTCCAGGCTGGAGGGGAGCGAGGCCGACGTGCTGGCGGTCACGCCCCCGTGCAGGGCGTCGGGGAGGCCGAGGAGCTGGTCGATGACCGGGTTGTCGGCCCAGGCCGAGAGCCGGGCGGTGCCGGCGACCCGGAAGGTGCGGGCGGTGGGGAGGCCGACGGCCCGCACCATGCGAGGCTCCTCGTCGGTCCGCACCGGCTCGGCCGGGTTCGACCGGATCCGGTCGAACAGGAACCCGAGGCGGTGCGCGGCCGACGCCGGCCCCACGGCGGCGAGGAGGTCGACCGGTGGGCGGATCACCTCCTGGACGTGGACGCCGGGGATGACGACCTCGGAGAAGCCGACGCCGGAGAAGCCGTCGTACCGGGCCCGCTTGCCGATGTCGTCGGCGACGATCTCGACCTCGACGTGGCGGAAGGTCCGGTTGGAGAAGTCGATGCGCTGGCCGGGCTCGGACCGGGACCCGAGGCCCAGGGTGGCGTCGACGGGCGCCCCGGCGTCGAAGTGGAGCCGGACGGCGGTGATCCAGCGGTTGCGGATGTTGTTCAGCGGTTGGGTGACCGTGATGTGGTCGGCGGTGACGGCCTCCCGCAGGTCGATGATCAGGCGCTCACCGACCGGGTTGTCGATGGCGCCCACCCGCCAGGCGGTCTGGGGGTCGCCGTCGAGCGCGTTGGTCGGCCGGTCGTCGGGCGTGTAGGTGATGGGGTTGCCGTAGCTGGTGGCGGTGACCGTGGCGTTGCCGTGCTGCTCGCTGACCGTGGCATGGTCGTCGGTGGCGCCCGGGAAGGGCTCGAGGCGCTGGTCGCTCGGGTCGTAGACACGCGGGGTCTCGCCGGCCCGCTCGGTGTAGCCCGTGTTCTCCCGTAGGGCGCCCCACCGCTGGGCCCGCTTGCGGTTGCTGTCGGTGACCAGGAGATCGGCGCCGTCGGAAAGGACCCGGTCGAGCCCGGGCCGGTCGGTGGCGAAGCTGGCCGAGAAGAACACGGCCCGATCGGCCGGCGGGCCATTCGGCGTGGCCTCGAGCAGACCGACGGTGGCGGCGTCGACGAGGCCCTCCGCGTCGCCGCTCACGACGAGGGGCCGGCCCGCCGGCTGCGACCGCACGATGGACCGGGCGTCGAGCACCGGGAACACGGAGACGGCGGGGGCATCGGGCAGGTCGGCCCGCTGGCCCAGCTCGACCTCGTCGATGAGGCGCACCTCGGGCCCGGCGACGTTGGGCGTGACCGGGGTGAAGGCCGTGGGCGGGCCGAGCCCGGGGGCCCGGCGGAGGAGATCCCACACCTGCTTGGGGCGCGCCGTCCGGAAGCGCTCGTACTGCAGGTCGTTGCGGTGCACGACGTCACCGACGGCGAGCAGGCGGAGGATCGGGGCCAGCGACGCAGGCTCGGCCACGCCTTCCTGGACCCGGCGGTCGAGGGCGTTGAGGAGCGACGCCGACTGGGGCGAGCCCCACTGGAACAGCTCCCGGGCGACGTAGGGCCGGGTCATGAGCCCGGGGGTGATCGGGTCGACGGTGTCGCCCCAGCGGTAGGCCGCGAACTCGATGCCGGGCATCTCGTTGACGCGGGTGGCGTGGTCGCGGGTGTCGAGCCAGGTCGCGGCCTGCGTCCAGTAGGCCGGGATCTGCTCGGGCCGGCGCAGGTTCTTGGCCACCATCTGGCCCAGCCACAGGGTGGGCATGTTGGCGAGGACGAGGGCACCGGCGAGGAGCGCGGGCACGGTCCGGGCCCGAGGGAGCTGCCGGGCGAGAGCCGATGCCCCCGTGCCGAGGAAGACCGCCGTGGCCAGCGCCACCAGCGGGACCGCGCGCGGGGTGCTGCGCAGCGACAGGCCGGCGTTGGTGCGGGTGAACTCCTTGAACAGGCCGCCGAGGAAGGACGGCGACTCCCACGGGTGGCCGGCCACGGCGATGAGGGCGCCGAAGCAGAGCAGCAGCAGGAAGTAGCCGCGGTGGCGCCACCGCGTGCACGCCGCGGCGAGCAGGCCGAGGGTGGGCAGGCCGTAGCTCAGGGCCAGCAACGGGAGGTTGGTGGTGAAGTAGTCGCTCGGCTCGACCCACGGGCCGAGCTTGTCGTTGCCGTAGAAGAACCAGTACCCGAGGCCCCGCAGCACCTCCGGGGCGTTCGACGAGCCGGCGACGGCGCGGTAGGTCTCGGTGTAGCGGATCACCGGCAGGCCGTACTTCCCCTCGGCCCAGAGTCCGCCGATCCACCAGAGCGAGGTGACCAGCGTGAGGGCGCCGATGGCGGCCACCGTGGCCAGCGCCCGCCGGAAGCGGACCTCCCGCTCGATGGCGACGGCGTGGACGACCCACAGCAGCGGGGCCACGGCGATCATCAAGAGCGCCGTGGCGTTGATCCCTCCCACCGCCACCACCACCAGGGCGAACAGCGCGGGATCGCGCAGCCCGGGTCGGCGCAGGGACCGGGCGGTGAGGGCGATGAGCCAGGGCAGGGCCACCCACGGCATCAGGATCACCGAGATCCGGGCCGAGTAGTCGAGGAGGTAGGGGGAGAGCATGTAGGCCAGGGCGGCCACGGTGCGTCCCCCCTCGCTGCCGCGGTAGCCGATGGTGCGCAGGAGGAAGCCCACGCCGAGGGCGGCGAGGAACATGAGGGTGCCGAGCCACAGGCGCTGGGCCAGCCAGTCGGGCAGGTGCAGCAGGTCGGCCAGGAGGTAGAACGGCCCCATCGGGAACAGGTACCCGATGTTCTGGTGGGTGACCGTCCCCATCCCGATCTGGCTGTCCCACGACCAGGGCGCGTCGGCCAGGAGCTTGGCCGGGTCGAGGTAGAGGTAGGTCTTGGTGTCCGCCCCGACCCACCCGGGCTGGGTGAGCACCAGCGGGCCGTACGCGACGAGCGCGGGAACGACGGTGGAGAGCCGCGGGAGCTTCACCGGAAGCGGGCGAGGGGGTTCCGCTGGCGGCGGATGGCGTCGGCGGCGAGCGGGGCGAAGGTCCCGTAGGCGCAGGCGTCCCAGGTGTAGTTGGCGGCGTGCTTGCGCGCCCCCTCGCTCAGCCGGTCGCGGAGGTCGGCGTCCTCGATGAGCGCACGGATGTGGCCGACCATCTCGGCCGAGCTGTCGCTGAGCAGCCCGCTCTTGCCGTCGTCGACGGAGTCCTGGTGGCCGCAGATGCGGGTGGCGATGGCCGGGGTGCCGCAGGCGGCGGCCTCGGTCATGGTCATGCCCCAGCCCTCGGCCACCGAGGCCGAGCAGACGGCCCAGGCCCGCCGGTAGAGGTCGAGCAGCTCCTCGTCGGACACCCGGCCGGCCAGGCGGCACCAGTCGTGGGCGCCGAGCGAACCGATGAGGTCCTTCAGGTTCTGGTACTCGTAGCCGTCGCCGCAGATCACGAGCTGCAGATCGGGGTGGGTGGCCCGCACCTCGTGGCAGATGCGCACCATCTCGTCGAACTTCTTGGGGGGCATCAGCCGGCCGACGGTGACGAGCAGCGGCGTGGGCGACTTGCCCCCGGCGGGGGTGAAGCGGGCGTCGATGCCGGGCGGGACCACCGACACCCGCTCGGGCTTCATGCCGAGGATGTGGACGATCTCGTCACGGGAGGAGTTCGAGACGGTGACGATGTTGGTGCGCCGGTACACCGGCGGTGCCACCTTCATCTCGAGGATCTCGCCGAAGCGGGCGAGGCGCTCCTCGAGGACGAGGCGCCACATGCTGCGGTGGACGTGGTGGATGACCACGGCGTGGGGGCCGCGGGCCCAGAGCGGGCTGAGGAAGGGCACGCCGTTCCACACCTCGACCAGGCCGTCGCGGGGACCGTGCCAGCCCATCAGCTCGGAGATGATCGTGCTGGGGAACACCCAGTACCGGCCGCCCCGCCGGATGACGCGGTAGCCGTCCCGCTTGCCCTCGGGCGGGTTGCCCTGGGCGTAGGAGGTGCGCATGGTGACGTCGAGGCCGGCCTCGGCCCAGATGGCGGCGATGGTGGCGGCGTGGATCTCCGAGCCCCCGGCCTCGACGTCGGCGAGGTCGCGCCAGGCCAGCATGTGGACCCGCCGGAGGCCCGCCTCCTCGGCCAGGGCGGCGAGGTCGGTGCGGATGGTGGCGGAGCGGGGAGGCGGGGGATCGGTCAGCACAGGCGGGAAAGGGGTGGCCCGGAGCACGATCCGGGGACGCTCGGCCCAGGTTAGAGCCTGGCGGCCCGCCGGTCAGGGTTTGGTCGCCGGGCCTCTGGTGGTGCCCGGACGACTGCCGCCCGTCCCCAGCACGTCGCCCAGGCAGCTGGTGGGGGCGGGCCGGCCGGCCAGGCGATCGGCCAGCCAGGGGAGGAGGGCGTCGCTGGTGAGCACCCCGTGGTTCTCGCCCCGCCGCACCACGTACTCCACCGGCACGCCGAGCCGGCAGTAGTTGGCCACCATGGTGGTGGTGTCCTTGGGGTCGACGATGTCGTCGGCATCGCCCTGGATCACCAGCAGGGGGGCCGGCAGCCGGCGCTGCCCGGCGCGGCTCTCCTCCAGCCGTCCGGACCAGCCCGGGAGGTCGCGGGGGGTGCGGCGCACGATGCCGGCGATGGGCTGGTCGAAGTACTGGTTCACCTCGGTGATGCAGCGCTGCTCCAGCTCGGGGAGGGCGGCGATGCCCTCGGGCGTGAGGACGTCCCCGAGGTCGAGCTCGGGGTAGGCGGCGTGGAACCCGGCGGTGATGGTGACGAGCACCCCGAGCTGGGCCTGCCAGTCCTCCGATCGCCGGGCGAAGTGGGCGACGTCCGAGACCGGCGCGGCGGCGGCGACCCCGACGATCGGGAGCTCCGGCGCGTAGGTGGCGGCGAGCTCGGCGGCGAAGAGGGCGGCATGGCCGCCCTGGCTGAAGCCCCACAGGAGCACCGGCGACCGCTCGGTGATGCCCGCCCCCTTGACGCCCCGGGCGGCACGGGCGCTGTCGAGCATGGTGTGGCCTTCGCTCGGACCGACGAGGTAGGGGCTCGGGCCCTCGGCCCCGAGGCCCTCGTAGTCGGTGGCCACGACCGCGTAGCCGGCCCGCACCAGCTCGTCGATCAGCGGGATGGCGGCCGCGCCGTCGAGCGAGGGGGCACACTCGTCGGCCACGCCCTTGGTGGGGTGCCCCCACACCACGAGGGGGAACCCACCGTCGGGCGGCGGGACGGCGGGGACGACGAGGAGGGAGCGCACGCCGATGTCCTCGCCGCCGGCCGAGGTGGAGTGGTGGTCCACCCGCCACGCCCGGGCCTGCAGCGGGGGCGTGACGTCCTGGGTGGCGATGATCGTGCCGGGTGCGGCCGGCGCGGTGGGGCGGGCCACCGGCAGCGGCGGGGCCGGCCGGGTCGACGACGTGGCCGGCGCTCCGGCGGGGCCGGACGTCGCGCAACCCCCGCTGGCGAGCGCAGCGGCGGCGACGACGGCGATGGCGGCGATGCGGACGGCGCCCACGACCGCACGTTGTAGCCGAGGCGGCGGTACTTGATCCGATCCGCCCCGTGGGCCATGGTGCTCGGGATGCCCCCGGCCCGCCTCCTGTCCGCCGCCTTCGTGATCACCTTCGTCCTGGGCTTCGGGTGGGGGAAGGCCGCCGGGGTGCCCTGGCGGGTGGACTCGCCGGTGGGCACCGAACGGGTGGCGGGACCGTCCACCACCACGAGCGCCGTGCCCGCCACCGTCGCGCCGACCACGCCGGTGTCGACCACGCCGGTGTCGACCACAGCGGTGTCGACCACGTTGCCGCGGGGCGGACGGATCCCGACCCCGGCCGATCCGTTGCGGGTGGTGATGGCCGGCGATTCGGTGATGGCCGGGCTCTCCCCGGCGGTGAAGGCCGCGCTCGAGAGCGGCGGGGCGGCCCAGGTGCGGTTCGTGCTCACCCCGTCGATCCTGCGCGACGCCACCGTCCGCTTCATCTGGGAGCAACAGCTCGAGCAGTTCGATCCCGACGTGATCGTGATGTTCGTCGGCACGTGGGAGTCACGGGCGGTGGAGGATGCGGCCGGCGAGTCGCTCACGCTGGGCGACCCCCGCTGGCGCTCGAGCTACGAGAACCAGGTGGTCGACCCCTGGGTCCGGCTCATCTCCTCGAAGGGCGCCAGGGTGGTGTGGATCGGCAACGCCGCAGCGGTGAACCCCGAGGCCAACATGGTCTTCGCCGGGCTGAACACGGTGTACGCCTCCCTGCCCGAGCGCTTTCCGCAGGTCAGCTACCTCGATTCCTCGGCCGCGCTCCAGGGTGAGAGCCGGGCCTTCACGCCGGTCACCGTCGACGGTGCCGGCGAGCTCGTCCGCACCCGGCAGGTCGACGGGCTGCACCTGTGCCCCGACGGGGCCCGGCTGCTCGGGGCGAAGGTGGTCGACGCCCTGGTGGCCGACTGGGCCGTGCCCGTGGGCGACGGCTGGCAGGACGCCCAGGCGTCGTGGCGGAGCAGCGACACCCTGTACCCGCCGGACCACTGCCCGCCCGTGGCCTGACCGTCCGGGTCAGCCGCCGGCCACGGCGCCGCCGAGGGCGCCGGCGATGCGTCGGGCCACGGCCGCCTTCTTGCCGCTCACCGTCCAGTTGCGGCCATAGGCGACGGCGCCGCCGTCCGGACCCACCGACGCCACGAGCTTGGGCACGGTGGCGGGATCGGTCCAGATGACGAGCTCGAGGAGGTCGCCGTCGACGGTGCACAGGCTCAGCTCCTGCTTGCCGGTGGCCTCGTCGTGGAGGGCCTCGTACTGGAGCTTGCACGTGACGCCCTTGGCGTCGAGGGCCTTGGCCAGCTCGACCAAGGTGGTGAACGAGGGGCCGGTGGCCGACCCGCCCGGGGCCGCGGTGCCGGTGGCGGCCGTGCCGGACGGGGCGGCGGTGCCGGTGGGCCCGGTCGAACCGGGGCTGGTCGAGCAGGCGGCGAGCCCGAGCACCGGGGCGGCGACCAGGGCCCACGGGCGGCGGGAGGCTCGGCGGTTCGAGAGGAGGGCCATGGCCGCGGACCCTACCCGCGGCAGGACCGGAGCGGCGCGCCGGCGGCCCGGAGCCGGTCCGGGAGGGACCGGGTGAAGCGGACCGAGCCGGCGCGGTTGAGGTGGTGCGTGTCGGCGAACTCCGCCACCGGCGCGTCGGCGTGGAGGTCGATCAGCGGGAGCCCCTCGTCGGCGGCGACGGACGCGAGGGTCCGGCGGTAGGCGTCGAAGTCGGCGGCGCCGCCCGGATGGAGCGCCACGTAGTCGGCGGTGACCGGGAGGGCGGCCAGCACCACCGTCGTGCCCTGCGCCCGCAGGTCGCGGACCAGCCGGCGGAGCGCGGCCACGCTCTCGTCCCCGATGCGGAAGTCGTTGAGGAGCTGCTCGGTCACGAAGCGACGCAGCACGGGTCCGGGCGGTGGCTCGTAGGTGAGGTCCTGGTCGGCCAGGCCCTGCCCCTGGGGGCCGATCAACCCCTCGATGCCCTCGGGCCCGAGGTGGGACGGTCGGGTGCCGGCCCGGAGATGGTCGAGGGCCGGGCCCCACTGGGCCGGGTCGGTCAGCTCCCGCCGATGGGCCACCAGCGCGCTGCTCCTCGTGGCCAGCGCCCCGAGCCGGCCGAGGAACCCGCCGGCCGTGGCCGGCGCGTCGTCGTAGGCCTGGCGGGCGGCGGCCCCGGCCCGGCTGTTCGTGTTGAGGTCGAGGCTGGCCACGGCGACGAGCACGACCGCCGGGTGCGTGCGGGGGAGGACCTCCTCGGTCAGCCACCGGTCGAGCAGCGCCGGCGAGGCGGCGTCGAGGGCGGCGTTGTACCCGGTGGCACCGTCGAGGACCCCGGGGTCGAAGGCGTCACGGGCCATGGAGTTGCCGGCCACGACGAGGTCGGTGCACCCCTCGAGGCGGTCGAGCTGGAGCACCTTGGCCGCGGTGGTCGAATCGCCGTAGAGATGCGGGTCGGGCAGGAGGGGGGCGGCCACCCGTGCCCCCGCCTCGGCTGCCACCACCACGGCCAGTGCGGCCAGCAGCATCCGTCGGGCCCGGGCCCGGGCCCGGGCCCGGGGCCGGGGCGGGGGGCCGTCGTGCACCGACCGAGACTACCGACGACCTACGCTCGCACCATGGCAGGCGAGCGGGTCACCCCTCGACGCGTGGTCGCGGCCACGGTCGGCACCGCGCTGGCCGTCCGGCTCGTCGCCGTCCTGACCTGGGCGAGGTGGGCCGACCCCCACGGCGACGAGGCCTTCTACTGGCGCCAGGCCCAGTTCCTCGGCAGCGGCGCCGGGTTCGTCTACCGCAACAACGTGGGCGAGCTGGTCCCCACCGCCGTGCACCCGCCGCTCTACTCGGCCTACCTCGGGCTGGTCGGCCTGCTGCGCCTCGACCCGGCCAGCCACCTTCCCTACCGGCTGGCCGCCGCCGTCCTCGGGTCGGTCGCCGTGGGCCTGGTCGCGCTCGTCGCCCTCCGCCTCGCCGGCCCCCGGGCCGGGCTGGCGGCGGGGCTGCTGGCCGCGGTGTACCCGAACCTGTGGTTCGACGACGTGAAGCTGACGGCCGAGACGATGTACGCGGTCGGCGTCGGCGCGGTGCTGCTGGCGGCCCACCGCTTCGCCGCCGCGCCCTCGCCGCGGCGGGCGGCGTGGCTCGGGGGCGCCATCGGCGCGGCCGCGCTGGCCCGGGCCGAGGCCCTCGCCCTGCTCGTGCTGCTGCTGGTCCCGCTGGTGCTCGGGCGCGTGCCGGCCGGGGCGCGGGCGCGGGCCCGGTCGCTGGCCTACGGGGCGCTGGTGGCGGCGGTGGTCACCGGCCCGTGGCTGGCCCGCAACCTGACGAGCTTCACCCACCCGGCCACCATCTCGTCGGGCAGCGGGTTCGTGATCGAGATCAGCAACTGCGACCAGACCTTCGGGTTGGGTCCCGAGGAGGCGGCCGACGAGTACCTGGGCTACTGGTCCCCGGCGTGCGACCGCAGCGACCAGCGGGTCCACGGCACCGCCGCCCTGCCCTGGCCGGCGGGCGACGAGACGGTGGTGGACGCCTGGAAGCGCCAGATCGGACTCGACTACGTGCGGTCCCACCCGCGGCGCCTGCCGCTGGTGCTCGCCGCCCGGGTCGGGCGGATCTGGGACGTCTGGCGACCGGGCCAGAGCATCCGGCTCAACCGCTTCTTCGAGGGCCGCGACGCCGCCACCCCGCTCGGGCCGGTCACGGTGGAGTGGCAGGCGGTGGCCATGGGCCAGTACTACGTGCTGCTCCTCCTCGGTGCCGCCGGCCTCGTGGCCCTCCGGCGCCGACACATCACCATCGCTCCTTACGTCGCCGTGGCCGCCTCCGCAACCCTCACCGCCGCCATCAGCTTCGGCATCACCCGGTACCGGGTCGGCGCCGACGTCGCGCTCTGCGTCCTGGCCGGCGTGGGCGTCGCCTCGTTGCTCGACCGGCGGGCGCGCCGCCGGGAGGCGACCGGGTGACCGGCCGGCTGTCGTCCCCGCGGGTCCGCTGGCTGCTCGTGCTCGGTGCCATCGCCGCGCTCGCCTTGTCGGTGCGGCTGGCCAACGTGCTCGTGTGGTACCCGTCCTGCGACGCCGACATCCTGGCCAAGGTCGAGCAGGGCACGCCCTACGCCGAGTGCTCGCCCGACCAGTACCGGATCTGGGGCGATTCGGGGTACTACTACCTGCAGGGCTACCTGCTCAGCCGGGGGCACCTCTACGCCGACGGGGCCACGTGGTTCACCTCGAACGGCGCCCGGATCGTGCCGAGCGCGGGCGACCCGCCCCTGTTCTCGGCCTGGATGGGGGTGCTGTTCCAGTTCGGGGTGCGGGGCAGCCAGGCCCACCGCATCGCCACGTCGCTGGCCGGGGCCGTCGGCATCGCCGGCATCGCCCACGTGACGGCGCGCCTCGCCGGCCGGCGGGCCGGCGTGGTGGCCGGCCTGCTCGGCGCGACCGCGCCCATGCTGTTCATCAACGACGGGATGCTCCTGTCGGAGTCGGTGTACGTGCCCATCGTCGCCGTGGTGCTCATCGCCGCCTTCCGGTTCTGGGAGGCCCCGTCGGTGCGGCGGGCCGCGCTCCTCGGCGGCGCCATCGGGCTCGCCGCCCTCACGCGAGGGGAGGCGCTGCTGCTCTTCGGCGTGCTGGTCCTCCCGCTGCTGTGGCGCCGGCGGGAGCGCGGATGGCGGGAGTTGGCGCGGTGGGCGGGAGCGTGCTGGCTCACCGGCGGCCTGCTGATCGCGCCGTGGGTGGTGTTCAACCTGACCCGGTTCCGTGAGCCGGTGTTCATGACCTCCCAGACCGGCGCCGTCCTGTCGGCCGGCACCTGCGACGTGGCGTGGTACGGCGAGGCCCTCGGCTACTACGGCGCCGACTGCTACAGCGACTACATCGCCAAGGGCTATCCCGTCGGCGACCCCCGCCTCCCCGGCTGCGACGCCGCCGCGGCGGCCGCGGCCCTGGGCCCGGACCCCGCGGCGAAGGCCACCCAGGGGCGGGCGTGCTGGCCGGACCCCGAGCGCTACGACGAGTCCGAACGGGACAAGATCATCAGCAGCTTCGCCTGGCGCTACATCCGGGAGCACCAGCGGCGACTGCCGGTCGTGATGGTGGCGCGGGTGGGGCGCATGTTCGACCTCTACAACCCCGGCTTCGGGAGCGAGCAGGAGCGCCTGGGGGAGAACGTGCGGCTCAACTGGGCCGTCGAGGGGCGGGGCAAGTGGCAGTCCGAGGTGGGCTTCGTCGAGTACGTGCTCCTCTTCCCCTTCGCCGTGGCCGGGGTGGTCGTGCTGCGGCGACGGCGGGCGTTGCTGTCGCCCGTCCTCGCCCTCCCCGCCGTCATCACGGTCACCGCCGCGTTGGCCTTCGGGGTCACCCGCTACCGGGTGCCGGTCGACATGGCCGAGGTCATCCTCGCCGCCGTCGCCATCGACGCCGTCCTGCGGCGGTGGTGGCCGGTCGCGGCCGAGGCGGACGGAACCGTCCCTCCGGTGCCGCGGAGGGAGACGACTACGCTGCCGGCAGATGACTGACGACAACTGGCGCAACACCGAGTTGCTCAACACCGAGCTGCCCGACGTCCGGTTCGTCGACGACCGGGGCGAGGTCGACCCCGCGTACCTCCGGTGGCTCTACGACGAGAACCCGCTCGGCCCGGCCTACCAGTCCGCGGTCGACGAGGACGGCGTGCGCATGGCCCACTACGCGCTGATCTCCCAGCGCTACCGCAACGCCGACGGTCCGGCCCGGTTCATCTTCTCCCTCAACGCTGTGAGCCGCTCGACGGCCCAGCGCAAGGGGTACTTCGGCATGCTGCAGCTGCGGGTGTGGTCGGCCGCCCGCGACGATGGCGTGGTGGCCGGCATCGGCGTCACCAACGCCCGCTCCCACCGCGGGGTCCAGGTGATGGGCTGGCGCTTCTTCGGCCCCATGCCCGTCGAGGTCGTGGCGCCGGCCCCGTACCGGCCGTCGGCCTGGCACAGCGAAGCGGTCACGCCGGAGCTGCTGGCCTCGTCGCGGTTCGACGAGCTCACCGCCGGGCTCGACGAGCAACCGGCCGAGCACTGGACCAACTGCGTCAGCACGGAGTACCTGCGCTGGCGGCTGGGCGCACCGCGCGGGGCCCGGTGGGCGCTGCACGTCTCCGACGACCTGTTCGCCGTGAGCACCCTGTCGCACTTCAAGGGCGCACCGGTGGCGGTCGTCGTCAAGCTGCTCCTGCGGCACGGGGCCGGGGCCGACACCCCCGTGCCCGGGCGGGCGGCGGTGTCGGAGGTGTGCCGCTTCCACCGTGCCCCGGCCGCCGTGTACGCCGGGTTCAACCGGTTCGTGAAGGTGCGGGGCGTGCCCCTCCCCGACGCCTTCAAGCCCTCCCCGCTCAACCTGGAGGTGTGCAGCCTCTCGGACACGATCCGCCAGCGCGACTTCCACCTCGACACCTACGAGTTCCTCGACATGGACGCCTACTGAGGTGCCCCCGTGACCGCTCCCATCACCTTCACCCTCGACCTCGAGGACCACCGGCCCGACGACTCCTGGCCCGCCCGCTACGCCCCGATCATGCGCGAGGTGCTCGACGCGCTCGACGCCCGCAACGTGACCGGCACGATCTTCGTCGTGGGCGAGCTGGCCGAAGCCGAGCCGGCGCTGGTGCGCGAGGTGGCCGACCGGGGCCACGAGATCGCCCTGCACTCCTGGCGCCACATCCCCCTCACCGCCCACACGCCCGAGTCGTTCCGGGAGGAGACCCGCCGGGGCAAGGCGCTGCTGGAGGACCTCACCGGCCGCCCGTGCGAGGGGTTCCGGGCGCCCACCTACAGCCTGGTCCCGGCCTCGCTGTTCGCCGTCGACGTCCTCGGCGAGCTCGGCTTCACCTACTCCTCCAGCGTGCTGCCCGCGGCCAACCCGCTCTACGGGATGCCCGGCGCGCCCCGCCAACCCTTCCTCTGGCCCAACGGCCTGGCCGAGTTCCCCGGCCCCCTCGCCGGTGTCGGTCCGCTGCAGATCCCCTTCCTCGGTGGTACCTACCTGCGCCTCGTCCCCCGCCCGGCGCTGGCCGTGGCCCTGCGGGTGTGGCGCCACCACACCGCCCCGTGGACGTACTGCCACCCCTACGACTTCGACACCGAGGAGCGGTTCTGGTGGGTGCCCGACTCGGGTCGCATGGCCCCGCTGCTCTGGGTCGGCCGCCGGGGCATCTGGCGCAAGCTCGACACCCTCCTCGCCCACGGCGCCGGTCCGCCGCTCCGGTACCGTCTCCCGGAAGCCGTTGCCGGCGGGGTCTTCGATCCCGCCTCCCTCGATCGTCCGACCGTCCCCCCGAAGGTGGCCGCGTGAGCACCCAAGAGTTCACCCAGGAAGCGATGACCCATCCGCTGCCCCGCGCCGCGCTGGTGTCGCGCATCGACTACCTCGTGGGCCGGGCCCGAGGGCGGCGCGTGATCCACGTCGGCTTCGTCGACACGGGCTGCGCCGAGGCCAACATGGGGTCCGACACCTGGCTGCACGCCCACCTCGACCGGGCGGCCACGGCGCTGGTCGGCATCGACGTCAACGAGGTCGGGGTCAAGGAAGCCGTCGACCGCGGGTACGAGGCCTACGCCATCGACTGCCGCGACGCCGTCGCCCTGCGGGACGCCGGCATCGAGCCCGGCCAGCTCGTCATCGCCGGTGAGGTGATCGAGCACCTCGACGACCCCGGCTCGTTCCTGGCCGGGCTCCACAACCTGACCGGCCCGGGCGGCGAGATGGTGATCACCACGCCCAACATCACCGGGCTGTTCAACACCTTCGCCGCGCTGGCCAACCGGGAGATCAACCATCCGGACCACGTGGTGATGTTCACGTGGCAGACGCTCACCACCATGGCCCGGCGCCACGGCTGGGAACCGGTGGAGACGGCGATGTACGTGCCGTCGGTGAAGTTCGAGGGGCGGGGCCTGAGCGGCCGGGTACTCGGATGGGCCGGCCGTCTCGCCGTGGCCCTCGAGCGGCTGATGGGCCGCCTGGGCCGCCCCTACTTCTGCGACGGCATGATCGTGGTGTTCCGCTCGGTGCGCTGATCGGCGGCGTCGAGCCGTTCGATCTCGGTGCGCAGGAGCGCGATCTCCTCGGCCAGGGTGCGGGTGCGGTCCTCCATGCGGGAGAGCTCCCACGAGAACTGGATCAGCACGACCAGCAGGAACCCGATCGCCACCACGAGGAAGAGCACCGGCGGGTAGTAGATCCCGAGCTTCTGGCTGATCCACGTGAGCAGGTTGGGGACGATGGCGAGGACGATCAGGACCACGCCGAGGGCGGTCCAGAGCATGGCGTACTTGCCCCGCAGCTGGCGCCGACGCAGCAGCAGCAGGATGAACAGCATCGAGCCGATCGAACCGGCCAGGAGGAACAGGTGGGCGGTGAACGACAGGCCCGTGGAGCCGTCGTCGGCCACCTCGGCCGCGAGCAGGAGGGCGGCGCTCATGGGAGGTCCGAGCGTTCGGGGCGGGCCTTGCGGCGCTGGGCCCCGGCGGTGAGCGTGAGCAGCAGCCGGGTGTAGTGGTAGAGCAGCTTGACGTTGCGGTTCGAGGCCGTGCCGTCCTGGCGCTCCCGCATCACGACCGGCACCTCCCGCACGTCGAACCCGGCCCGGTGGGCCATCAGGAGCGCCTCGACGCTCTCCATGTACTCCGAGGGATAGGTGTCGGCGAAGAACTCGAGGACGGGCCGGGAGAAGGCCCGGAACCCCGAGCTGGTGTCGGTGAACGGCTTGCCGGTGAAGCGCCGCACGGTGAAGCGCAGCAGCCCCATGGCGAACCCCCGGGCCTTGCCGACCTGGTAGTCGCTGGAGGTCGCGGCGAAGCGGCTCCCGACGGCCATGTGGGCGCCGTCGTCGAGGGCGGAGAGCAGGACCGGGATCTGGGTGGCGTCGTGCTGTCCGTCGGCGTCGAACTGGACCCCGCGCTGGTAGCCGTGACGGACGGCGTAGCGGAACCCGGTGCGCAGGGCGCCGCCGATGCCGAGGTTGTACGGCAGCTCGACGACCGTGGCCCCGGCCGCCGCCGCCACCTCGGCCGTGCGGTCGGTGGAGCCGTCGCTGATCACGAGGACGTCGCAGTCCGGGGCCAGCTCGTCGAGGGCGTGGAGCACGCCTGGCAACGGCGCCTCCTCGTTCCACGCCGGGATGATGATGATCGGGCGGTCCTGGGGGACCTCGGGCGGGCGCGCCGCGGACAGCGTCTCGGTCATGGCAGCGGCAAGGGTACCGTCTCGTGCGGGGCCGGAGCGGACTCGGTCACGGGTGGGCCCGCTCCCCGAAGCGCATGCCGGGCAGCTCCACGGTGCGGTGCAGGACGGTGGCGACGGCGAGGCTGAGGAGCCAGGTGAGCCCGGCGACCAGCCAGAAGTTGCCCGTGAAGGTCTCGAGCCCGCCCAGGGGGTTGCCCGGCTGGGGGTTGGCCGCCGCGGCCCGCAGGGCGGCGTAGTCGGGAACGGTCCACGCCTTGACCTGCTCGACGAGGGCGAGGTGCCACAGGTAGAAGCTGAGCGAGACGGCGCCGAGGTGGACGAGGGGCCGGCTGGCCAGGACCCGCCGGAGGCGCCCGGCGGCCTGGTCGCCGAACATGGCGGGCAGCAACCACGCCGCCGAAGCGATCCCGTAGACGAACTGGCGGGGGACGTACTCCCGCCCGTTGAGGCCGAACGGCTCGGCCGGCGGCGCGAAGCGGGTCATCACGGCGAAGAGGACGCCGGCGGCCAGCCAGCACAGCGCGGGGTGGTCGGCCGCCCGCTCCGCCGCCCGGCGGAGGCGGCCGCCCAGCTCGGCGGGGGCGGCGCTGATCACGGCCAGGGCCATCCCGACGGCGAAGAGGTCGAGGAACATCGGCAGCCAGAGCAGCGAGGTCCGGGCCCACGGGGGCGCCGCCGCCACCACGGCGATCCGGAAGCCGGCGCCGACGCCGTAGAGACCGGCGCAGGCGAGGAGGAGGCCGGCCCGCCGGGACGGCGCGGGGCGGCGAGCCAGGGTGCGAGCGAGCAGGGCGGCGAAGGGGGGGAGCAGCAGGTAGAAGGTGGCCTCGACCCCGATGCTCCAGGCCTGGGTGATGCCGTAGGCCTGGTGACAGGTCGCACCCGAGCACACCTGGACCGGGACCCCGAACGCCGGGAGGAGGAGGATGTTGCCGATCCAGTCGCGCAGGGTGGGGATGGCCAACCCCAACAGGGCACCGATGCCGGCGAGGGCCAGCCAGTAGCTCGGGAGGATGCGCTGGGCCCGGCGGCGGTAGAAGCGGCCGGCGCCGCCGAGGGGGCGATCGGTGAGGATGGCGCGGGCGTAGGGCCGGAAGAGGAGGAACCCCGAGATCACGAAGAACATGGGCACGCTCAGGTCGAAGCGGGCGACGATCGGGCCGAGCGCGCTCTGCTGGATGAACCCGGTCGAGTAGGCGGCGTGGTTGCACAGCACCATGGTCATGCCGATGCCCCGGTAGGCGTCCAGGCAGGGGAAGTGGGGTCGGTCCCCGGTCATCGCCGCCCACCCGGTCGGCGCTCGGCGAGGTGGCCGAGGGCGACACCGGCGAGGACCGTGGCCGAGACGTCGGCCGGGAGGCGGAAGCGGACGATCCCGTAGAAGGCGAGGGCCGTGACGGTGACCACGGGGACCGACGCCAGGAGCGGCCAGACCGGCTGGCCCCGGCGCCGCAGGACCCAGGCGCCGGCGGCGGCGAGGGGCACGAGCACCCACCACTGCACGTACCCGGTCCAGGACGCCCACGAGTCGCGGCCCTCGCCCTGGTTCAACCACACCATCTCCGCCGGTGCGTACACGCCCCAGGCCCGGGCCGCCCGCACGGCCAGCACATGCGGGAGCCGGTCGGTGTGGGCGCGGATGTAGTCGAGGCCCACCGTCCGGTACTCGCGGGCCTGGGTCGACTGGTCGCCCCGGGACCCGGTCCCGAACGCGGCGTCGGCGTCGAACCGGCACTGCAGGTTCCAGAACCCGATGCCGCCGGGATCGCCCACGCCGTAGACCCGGTCGCAGTTGGCGCCGACGAGGGTGAGACCGTCGTTGGTCGAGATGACCACCGGCTCGTCGAAGCGGCCCAGGTTGTACACCGTCCAGGGGGCGAGGACGGCCAGGCTGGCCAGCCCGGCCACCGCCACGGCCGCGACCCGGCGGGGCCAGACCACGCCCGCGGTGCCGAGCAGCAGCGGGACCACGAGGAGGGGGCCGTAGAGGAGGAGCTCGGCCCGGGCCAGGCCGCACAGGCCGACAGCCGCCCCGAGCACGGCCGACGCGGCGAGGGTGGGTCGGGCGCGGGCCCGCACGGCCGCGTGGAGCAGGAGGAGGAGGGTGACGGCGCCGACGGTCTCGGACATGACGAGGACGTCGTTCATCCAGAGGTTGGCGTTGACGGCGGCGACCGCGGCGGTGGCGATGCCGGCGGCCGGGCCGGCGAGCCGGCGGGCCAGGAAGGCGGCCAGCACGATCACGGCGGCGCCGAGCAGGCACATGAGGAGGCGTTGGGCCAGCGGGCTGTGCCGCCAGAACAGCACGTTGGCCGGGGCCATCACGATGGTGGTGAGCGGCGGGTGGTCGGCGGCCTGGAAGAAGTGTCCCGGCCCGCCGAGCCGGTTCTCGAAGCCGTAGCCGCGGGCGAACACGTTGGCCGACGACGAGTAGTAGAAGGCGTCCCCGCACAGGGCAGCGGCGGGCGGCCCGCACGAGTCGAACTCGCGCTTGGCCACGACCGCGTACACGGCGCGGAACACGAAGCCGGCGCCGGCGATGGCGGCCACGGACCGGTGGAAGGAGCCGAGCTGTGCCCGGCGCCACGAGAGCTTCTCCATGAACGTCGCCGGGGGGTGCGGCGGCTCGGTCATCGGGACCGCCGGCTCAGTCGGCCGCGGGTGCGGTGGTGTCCCGGTTGATGGGGTGATCGGGGGCGTAGGCGTCGCGGCGGATCACGGGGGCGTCGCGGCCGGTGCCCCGCTCGCCCCGCATGGGGTCGGCCTCGCCGACGGCCGGCCTGGCCTCCTCGTGGTACTCCTCCTCGACGTTCACGGACCACACGTCGTGGTGGGTGCCGTGGACGATGTTCTCCACGGTGAGCATCGCCGTGTACATCGAGTGATCCTGGTTGTTGTAGCGATGCATGCCGTTGCGGCCGACGGGATGGACGTTCGGCGTGTTGGCGGCCAGCCATGCACGGAGGACCTCGACGTTGGCCTTGTAGTGCTCGTCGTAGAAGGGGTACGCCTTCGGCATCCGCACCACGTAGCCGGCCTCGACCTTGTCGGGGTCGACGAGGCCGAGGATCCCGAGCTCCTTGGCCCCCTGGGCCACGAGGTCGTCGTCGGGCGTGGTCCAGGTCTCGTCGCCCTCGAACACGAAGTACTCGAGGCCGAGGCAGGTCCGCCCTTCCTTCACCAGATAGGGGGACCACGACCCGAAGTTCTGGATGCGGCCGACGCCGACGGCGGGGGAGTGCACGTAGATCCAGTTGTCGGGGAACCCGGCCTCCTCGGGCACGACCAGGGCCACGGTGAGGAAGTCGCGGTACTTCAGGTCGGCGGCGGCGGCCCGGACGGGGTCCGGCACCGGCGGGTCCATGGCGGCGAGGAGCGCCGAGATCGGCATCGACGACACGACGTGGTCGGCGGGGTAGGTGGTCGTGCCGCCGTCGGGGTCGCGCACCGTGACCGAGCGGGCCCGGCCGCCCTCGTGCTCGATCTTGACGGCCTCCGAGCGCATCAGGATCTCGCAGCCCCGGGCTTCGACGAGATCCCGGCAGCGCTCCCACATCATCCCGGGGCCGTACTTGGGGTATTCGAACTCCTCGATGAGCGAGGTGATGTCCTTCTGGTTCCGCTTCGGGAGCAGCGCGTTCACCACGGCGTTGAACAGCGAGAGGTTCTTGATGCGCTGGGCGGCGAAGTCGGCCGGCAGCTTGTTGACCGGCACCCCCCAGAGCTTCTCGTTGTAGGTCTTGAAGAAGTGGTTGTAGAGCCGCCACCCGAAGCGGGCCACGATCCAGCCCTCGAGCGTGGATTGGTCCGCCGGAGGCCGGATCCGGGCCCACACGTAGGACATCACGCAGAGGAAGGCCTCCCAGATGCCGAGGTTGCGGAGGGCGTTCGACGCCTTGAGCGGGTAGTCGAAGTACTTCCCGTCGTAGTAGATGCGGCTCATGCGGGGCCGCAGCATGAAGTCCTCGTCGGGGAGGATCTCGTGCCAGAACGCCTCGACCTCGCGGACCTTGGTGAAGAAGCGGTGGCCGCCGATGTCGAACCGCCAGCCGTCGCGCTCCACGGTCCGGCTGATGCCGCCGACGATGTCGTCGGCCTCCACGACCGTCGGGGTGACGCCGTGACGGGTGAGCTCGTAGGCCGCGGTCAACCCGGCGGGGCCGGCGCCGATGACGACGACGTCGAGGGGGTCCGGGGTGGGGGCAGCGGTTGGCTCGGGCATGGAGGAGGGGCCGGGGCTCGGGAGATCGGCCGGCCGTCACCTTAGTGAACCGCCGTGTGACGCTGGGCAATCGCTGCACGGCCCAGGTG
Source organism: Actinomycetes bacterium (assembly GCA_029782025.1). Taxonomy (GTDB): domain Bacteria; phylum Actinomycetota; class Acidimicrobiia; order Acidimicrobiales; family Acidimicrobilacustridaceae; genus JAKOVR01. The sequence goes on from JAKOVR010000143.1 coordinate 107,634, forward strand.
CACGGTCCGAGGAGCCGGCGCGAGTGGTGCCCCGTGGTTCATCATGGGGAGATGGCGACTGCCGTGGAGCCCGGACCGTGACCGCCCGGCGGGTGGCGCGCCTGGTGCTCGACGTCGGGATCGTCGGGGCCGTGCTCGGCCTGAGCAAGTACCACGCGGCCATCGTGGCCGTTCCGGCCTACGACTTCACCGAGTCGTCGCGCTTCGGGTGGGCCCTCGCCTACGTGCTCACCTTGGCCGTGGCGGCCTACGGGGTCGGGCTGCCGGACCTCCCGCGGACGCTGCGCTCCGCCCTGCTCTCGTCCGTAGTGGCGGCGGCGATGGCGGCGCTGGCGATCTCGGTGGTGCAGCTCGTCGTCGGCGACGCCCTGCTCCCGCGGTTCGTCGTGCTGGGCGGGGCCGGACTCCTGGTGCCGTGGTACGTCCTCTGCACGGCGATCGCGCTCGGGGGTCGGCACCGGGCCGAGGAGCGCGACCGCGTCGTGGTGGTGGCCGACCCGGCCGAGGTCGCCCTCCTCGAGCGAGATCTGGATGGGTTCGCCGAACGGCCGGCCCACGTCGTGGCGGCGATGGCGCCGGCCGCCGCCGGAGGGGTCGGGCCGGCCGCGGGCCGGCCGCTGGTCGATCTGGTGCACGGGGCGGGGGCGTCGGTGCTCGTCCTCGATCGCCGGGCCCAGCTCGACGAGCGGACCGTGGCGCAGGCGGCGTGGCTGCACGAACGCGGGGTCCGGGTCCGGACGGTGTCGCTGTTCTACGAGCAGTGGCTCGGCAAGCTCCCGCTGGCCGAGCTGGAGCGGGTGTCGCTGCTCTTCGACATCAAGGAGCTCCACAGCGGCCGCTATCTCCGCCTCAAGCGGATGCTCGACCTCGTGCTCGGCGGCCTGGGGCTCGTGGCCTTCGTCGCCGCCATCCCCTTCGTGGCGGTGGGCAACCTGTTCGGCAACCGGGGGCCGCTCTTCTACTCCCAGCCCCGGGTGGGCAAGAACGGCAAGGAGTTCGCCATCCTGAAGTTCCGGACGATGGTGCCCGGGCCCGGTGGGGAGAGCCCCAACGAATGGACCCGGGAGGACGACCCGCGGATCACCCGGTTCGGCCGCGTCCTGCGGGCCACCCACGTCGACGAGCTGCCCCAGATGGTCAACATCGTCCGCGGCGACCTGAGCCTGGTCGGGCCGCGGCCGGAACAGCCGCGCTACGTGGCCGAGCTGGCGGAGAAGCTCCCCTTCTACGAGGTCCGCCATCTGGTCCGGCCCGGCCTCACCGGGTGGGCGCAGGTGAAGTACGGCTATGCCGGCGACGAGACCGACGCCATGGAGAAGCTCCAGTACGAGTTCTTCTACCTCCGCCATCAGAGCATCGGGCTCGACGTGCGGATCCTCGGACGCACCGTGCGGTCGGTGTTCGGTCGGGAAGGGCGCTGACCCGGGGCCCCCGTGCTCAGGTGATCTCGAGCATGCGGTCGAGGGCCACCCTCGCCCAGGCGGCGGTGTCGGGGTCGACCGTGATCCGGTTGACCACCCGTCCCTCCACCAAGTTCTCGAGCACCCAGGCCAGGTGCATGGCCCGGATCCGGAACATGGTCGAGCACGGGCAGACCAGCGGGTCCAGCGAGAGGACGGTCTTGTCGGGGGTCTCGGCGTCGAGCCGGTTCACCAGGTGGATCTCGGTCCCCACCCCGAGCACGGCCCCGGCCGGGGCGGCCTCGACGGCACGGATGATGTAGTCGGTCGAGCCCACCTGGTCGGCTTGCGCGCACACCTCGTGGGCGCACTCGGGGTGGACCACCACGATGCCGTCGGGGTGCTCGGCCCGGAAGGCGGCGATGTGCTCGGGCCGGAACCGCTGGTGGACCGAGCAGTGGCCCTTCCACAGCAGGAACGTGGCCTCCTTGCACTCGGCGTCGCTGAGCCCGCCCTGCTCCCGCCGGGGATCCCAGACCCGCATGGTGCCCTCGTCGAAGCCGAGCTGGTGGCCGGTGTTGCGGCCGAGGTGCTGGTCGGGGAAGAAGAGCACCTGGCGGCCCCCGGCGCCGTCGTCGGCCCGGTCGCCCAGGCTGAGCGCCCACTCGAGCACGGCCCGGGCGTTGGTCGAGGTGCAGACCGCACCGCCGTGGCGCCCCACGAAGGCCTTGAGCGCGGCCGACGAGTTCATGTAGGTGATCGGCACCACGCGCTCGATGTCGGTGGTGCGGGCCAGCGCCTCCCACGCCTCCTCGACCTCGTCGAGGTCGGCCATGTCGGCCATGGAGCAGCCGGCGTTGAGGTCGGGCAGGATCACCTGCTGTCGGTCGCTGGTGAGGATGTCGGCCGACTCGGCCATGAAGTGCACGCCGCAGAACACGATGTAGTCGGCGTCGGCACGCTCCTTGGCCAGGACCGACAGCCGGTACGAGTCGCCCCGGGCATCGGCCCAGGCCATGACCTCGTCGCGCTGGTAGTGGTGGCCGAGCACGAACACCTTCGGGCCCAGCGCCGCCTTGGCGGACGCGATCCAACCGGCCAGCTCGTCGGGCGACGCGTCGACGTAGCGCTGGGGCAGCGGAGCTTGGAGCTGCAGCATCTGATGTGACCTCCGATGAGGTGAAGGCTCCGATGTGCAGCCGGTGGGGACAGCCTGGTCGCCACGCCACGGGGATGTCGGCCTCGGAGCCGATATGTCGCCGGATACCAGGCCGGCGTGGGATCAGTGTACGCGGTCGGGGGCGTTGTGCCCCCATTTATGCGGCCGGGGTACGTTGTCGCCGATGACCGCCCCCACGGAGCCCGACGCGCGCGTCCCGGCGGCGGTGAAGGTCCTCGCCGTGGTCGCGGTGCTGGGCGGCGTCGCCTTCCGATTCATCACCAAGTCCGGGCTGTGGCTCGACGAGGCGCTGAGCGCCAACATCGCGGCGCTGCCGCCGGGCGAGATCCTGAGCTGGCTCCGCCACGACGGGCACCCGCCGCTCTACTACCTGCTGCTGCACGGCTGGACGCAGGTGGTGGGTGAGAGCGACGTCGCCGTCCGCTCGCTCAGCGCAGTCTTCGGCCTCGCCAGCCTGCCGCTGGCCTACGTGGCCGGCCGCCGCCGCGGGGGTTCGCTCCTCGGGTGGCTCGCCGTCACCGTGTTCGCGGCGTCGCCGTTCGCCATCCGCTACAGCAACGAAGCCCGGATGTACTCCCTGGTGCCGCTGCTCGTCCTGGCCGGCTACCTCCTGATCGACGACGTGGTGCGGCAGGGTCGCCGCCAACCGCTCCGCCTCGCCTCCCTCGCCCTGCTCTCCGGGGCCCTGCTCCTCAGCCACTACTGGGCCCTGTGGTTCCTGGGGGCGGTGGGCCTGGTGCTGCTGTGGCAGTGGCGGCGCGCCCCGGAGCCCGGCGTGCGCGCCGGCGCCCTCCACGCCGCCGGCGCGCTGATCACGGGGGGCGTGTTCTTCGTGTGGTGGCTGCCGGCCATGCTGTACCAGGCCGCCCACACCGGCACGCCGTGGGCCCAGTCCCCCCGTCCGACGGTGATGGTCAGCCTGATCCTGACCGACTTCTCCTCGGCCACCCAGTTCCCCGACTCGGCGCTGATCACCGTCTGCACGGCGGTGCTGTTCCTCCTCGGGGTGTTCGGGGTCGCCGTGGACCGGCGCCGGATCGACATCGACCTGCTGGCGGCGCACCAGCTCCGCTTCGAGGCCGTGGTGATCGCGCTGACGCTGGGCATCGGGGTGGTGGTGGGCTTCGCCACCCACACGGCCTTCGCCAGCCGCTATGCGTCGGTCCTGCTGCCGCTCTTCCTGCTGGCCGTGGCCGCCGGGTTCACCCGCTTCGCCGACCCCCGCCTGCTCGCCGGCGCGGTGGCGGCCTGGCTCGTGCTGGCCGGGGTGGCGGTGGCCTACAACGCTTTCGTCTACCAGCGCACCCAGGCGCCGGCGGTGGCCGAGGCCATCCGGGCCAAGGGGGCGCCGGGCGACACCGTGGTGTTCTGTCCCGACCAGCTCGGCCCGGCGGGCAGCCGGGCATTGGGGCCGGGCTTCGTCACCATGGCCTTCCCCCGGCTCGACGATCCCCGCCTGGTGGACTGGGTCGACTATGGCGATCGGAACGCCGCCGTCGACGTCCCCGCCGTCGCCCGGGAGGTGGTGGCCCGGACGCCGGCCGACCGCGCCATCTTCGTGGTGTGGGCCACCGGGTACCGCACCCTCGAGGGCGACTGCGAGGCCCTGATCGCGGCGATCAGCGACGTGCGGCCCGTGGTCCGGTCGCTGGTCGACGCCCGCAACGACAAGTACTACGAGCCCGCGTCGGTGTTCTGGTTCGCACCGAAGAGCGGGACGGCGTCGTGACGGCCCCCGCGGCCGCCCCGCCCGGGCGGCCGCGGCAGCTCCTCGCCGATCTCGGGGTGGTGCTGGTGCCGTCCCTCGTCGCCCGCGCCCTGGTGCTGCTCGGCTGGTACGTGGCCGGCGCGGTGGCGGCCTCGGGCGAGGGGCCCCGGCCGGTGGCGATGGACCAGGGGCTCCTCGCGTGGGACGGGGCGTACTACCGCGACATCGCGACCATCGGCTACGAGCACCTGCCCGCCGACTCGTTGCGGTTCTTCCCCCTCTACCCGGTGCTGGCGCGCGCCGTGGCCCTGCCCTTCGGCGGCAACGCCGACCTCGGGCTCGTCGTCTTCGCCAACCTCAGCGCCCTCGTCCTCGGGGTCCTCGTGCTGCGCCTGGCCCGGCGAGAGCTGGGCCCGGAGGGCGGGCGCCGGGCCGTGTGGGCCGTGGCCGCCTTCCCGGGGGCCTTCGTGCTGTCGTGGGCCTACGCCGAGGCGCTGTTCCTGGCGCTGGGCGTCGCGTCCTACCTGGCCGCCCGGAACCGGCGCTGGCTCATCGCCGCCGCGCTGGCCGCCGGGGCCGGCCTGACCCGCCCGCTGGGGGTGCTGCTGGCCCTCCCGCTCCTCGTCGAGGCCTACGACGACTGGCGGGCCCCGGACCGCCTGTGGTCGGAGCGGGCGTCGATGGCGGCGGCGGTGGCGGCCCCGGTGGCCGGCACGCTGGCCTTCGTGGCCTGGGTGGAGCACGCGTGGGGCCGCTGGTTCCTCCCCTACACCGTGCAATCGGACCTGCGGGGGGAGGCCATCGACCCCCTCCGCCGCCTCGCCCGTGGGGTGGTCGATCTGTTCGGGGCCGAGCGGTTCGGCGACGGCCTGCACGTCCCCTTCGCCATCGGCTTCGTGGTGCTGGCCGTGGTGGCGTGGCGCCGTCTGCCCCGGTCGGCCGCGGTGTACGCCACGGCCGTGCTGGTCGTGTCGCTCTGGGCCGCGAACCTCAACTCGCTGGAGCGCTACGCGCTCAACGCCTTCCCGCTGGCCCTCGCCGTCGCCGCCTGGGCCGGGACCGTCCGGCGGGAACGCCTGGTCCTCGCCGTCGGGGGCGCCGGCCTCGTCGGGCTCAGCAGCCTGGCGTGGCTGGGCCGCTACGTGCCCTGACGGCTGCCGAACACCAGCCGCTTGTCGTCGGCGACCTGGTTGTCGGGGGCGGCGGCGATCACGGCCACGTAGTGCTGGGCGTCGTCGCAGGGCAACGTGATCCGGACATCTCCCGAGAGCGGGGCGGGATCGGGGAGCTGCACGTCGTCCACGACGATCACCACCCGGTCGGCGCCCCGGGCGGTGTACCGCACCCGGGTGGCGACGGGCTGGTCGCCCCGGCACGGCGGGGGCGCGTCGACCTCGAGGCCCTCGACGGCGGGGGCCGGGAACGAGCCCGGGGTGGCGCCGCCGGCCACGAGGGTGGAGCGGGGCAGGCGGATCGTCGGGTTCACGATCGGGCGGGCGGTGCCGGCCGGGCGGGCCGTGGTGGCCGGTACCGATCCGTCGGTGCCGCTGGTGCACGCCGCCGACCAGAGGGCGGCGAGGACGCAGAGCAGGGCGGAGGCCGGGCGGGGTGGGCGCACGGGCGGGAGGGTAGCGTCGCCCCGTGACGCTCTTCGACGTGGCCCGCCTCCGCCCCGACGAGGTGGCCGTCGACGACCTCGAGCGGACCCGGACCTGGGCCGGGTTCGCCGACCGGTCGGTGCGGCTGGCACGGGCGTTGCGGCACGGGCTCGGGGTGGAGCCCGGGGATGCCGTCGCCATGGTGGCCGGCAACCGGGTGGAGGTCCTCGAGCTGTCGGTGGCCGCGCTGCTGTCCGGCGTGTGGATCACGCCCGTGAACTGGCACCTCACGGCCGACGAGGTGGCCTTCATCCTCGAGGACGCCGGGGCGAAGGCCCTGTTCGTCGATCCGGCCCACGGCGCCATGGCCGCGGCCGCGGCCGACGCCGCCGGCGTGACCACCCGCATCGCCTTCGGCGACGAGCTCGACGCCCTCGCCGCGTCGGCCAGCGACGAGCCGTTCCCGCACGACGGCCCGGCGGGCGGGTCGATGTTCTACACGTCGGGCACGACGGGGCGACCCAAGGGCGTGCGCCGGGCCACCCGATCCACCCTCGGGGCGCAGCTCGGCACCGTTCCCGCCGCTGGCACCGCGCTCGGACTCGACGGGCTCGGCCCCCACCTCGTCACCGGACCGCTGTACCACGCCGCCCCGATCGGGTTCGCCCTGATGGACATGCACAACGGAGCGCCGCTGGTGGTCATGCCCCGCTGGGACGAGACGGCCTGCCTCGACCTGATCGACGGTCGGCAGGTGCGCAACACCCATCTGGTCCCGACCATGTTCGTGCGCCTGCTCCGGCTCCCCGACGCCCGGCGCGAGGCCTTCTCCGGCCGGTCGCTGCACACCGTCCTCCACGGGGCCGCCCCGATCAGCCCGACGGTCAAGCAGCGGATGATCGACTGGTGGGGCCCGGTGCTGGTCGAGTACTGGGGCGCCAGCGAGGGGGGCGTGGTCACGCTCGTCGGCGCCGAGGAGTGGATGGCCCACCCCGGCACGGTCGGGCGCCCGATCCCCAACCACGAGGTGTTCGTGGCCGACCCCGACACCGGCGCCGTGCTCCCGCCCGGCGAGGTCGGCACGCTGTGGTGCCGGAACCTCACCGTGGCCGGCGCCCACGAGCAGGGCGAGGGCGACGGTCTGGTGTTCCGCTACCACAACGACGAGGACAAGACCCAGGCCGCCGTCCGGGCGCCGGGCACCTACACCATCGGCGACCTCGGGTACGTCGACGCCGACGGCTACGTCCACCTCGCCGACCGGGCCTCGCACATGATCATCTCGGGCGGGGTCAACATCTACCCGGCCGAGATCGAGCACGTGCTCATCGAACACCCCGCCGTGCGCGACGCCGCCGTGTTCGGGATCCCCGACGACGAGTGGGGCGAGTCGGTCAAGGCCGCGGTCGAGCTCCTGCCCGGGGCCGTCCCGGGCCCCGAGCTCGCGGAGGCGCTGCTGGCCCACGTCCGGGAGCGCCTGGCGGGGTTCAAGGTGCCCCGCTCCGTCGACTTCCACGACGCCCTGCCCCGCCACGAGTCGGGGAAGCTGTACGTCCGGCGCCTTCGTGACCCCTACTGGGAAGGGCGCGCCCGGCGCATCTGACCCGGCGCCGCTAGTCGTGGCAGCGCTGGGCGCTCTCGCGGATGAGCTGGCCGTAGGCCTCCTGCCCCGCCGGGGTGAGGTGGAGGCCGTCGGCCACGAACCAGTCGTCGTGGCCCTGGGACCGGGTCGTCCAGTCGGCGACGAGCATCTGCTTGCCGGCCGCGGTGCGGGTGGCGGCCTCGTCGCGGATGGCCTGGTTGACCGGCGGCGCCTTGGTGTCGAGGCCGATGAGGTGGGCCCGATCGTTGACGGTGACCCACACCACGCAGGTCACCGTGTTCGGGAAGGGCGAGTCGTTGTGCGGAGCGAAGGCCTCGTCGACCGCCTTGGTGATGTCGCGCTTCGTCTCGTCGAGCGTGACCCGCCGGGTGTTGTCGCCGGACATGAAGTAGGCGTTGTTGGTACCGAGCGCCAGCACCGCGATGTCGGCCCCGCTGTAGCCGTTGTAGCTGCGGATCTCGTTCATCCGGTCGGCGATCACGGCGCCGTTCTGGCCCGACACCGCGGCGTCGTACCCCGCGGCGTTGAGCTCGCGGTCGATCGACCACGACGCCTGCACGGTGAGGCTGTCGCCGAGGACGACCACCCGGGTGGGCCGGACGGGACGGAACGGTCCCCATTGCTCGAGGGCGCTGATGCCCACGAGGAGGACGGCGAAGAAGGCGACGCCGAGCGCGGCGATGCGCGTGGGGGCGCGCACGATCGGAGGGCGGGCGGTGGAGTCCAGGCGACCATTGTGTCCCGTCGACGATGCGCCGCGGTCCGCGAGCGGGCCGTAACCTGCCCGGCCGTGGACACGGCCGCCTTCGACTACGTCCTCCCGCCCGACCGCATCGCGCAGCACCCGTGTCCCGAGCGCGACGCGGCGAGGCTCCTCGTCGACGGGGGCCCGACCGGCGCCCCCGAGCACCGGCACGTGCGGGACCTGCCCGGTCTGGTCGGCCCCGGCGACGTGATCGTCGTGAACCACACCGAGGTGCTGCCGGCGCGGTTGCGGCTGCGCAAGCGCACGGGCGGGGCGGCCGAGGTGCTGCTGCTCGAGCCCGGTCCGGTCCCGGGGGAGTGGGAGGCCCTGGTCCGCCCCGGTCGGCGGCTGCCGCCGGGGACGCCGCTGTTCCCGCCCGACGCCGCCGGGGCCGAACCGGCCCTCGTGGTGGGCGACGACCTCGGGGACGGGCGCCGGCGCGTGACGCTCGTGGGCGACCCGACCGAGCACGGCGAGATCCCCCTGCCGCCCTACATCACCGAGCCGCTGGCCGACCCCGGCCGGTACCAGACCGTCTACGCCCACACCCCGGCCTCGGCGGCCGCGCCTACGGCCGGGCTGCACCTCACGCCCGCGGTCATCGAAGGCTGCCGTGACGCCGGCGCCACCCTCCTCGAGGTCGAGCTCGTCGTCGGGCTGGGCACGTTCCGGCCGATCTCGGCCGCCCGGGTCGAGGACCACACGATGCACCACGAACGCTACCGGGTCGCCCCCGACGTGCTCGACGCCTGCCTGGCCGCCCGTCGGGTGATCGCGGTCGGCACCACCACGCTCCGGGCCCTCGAATCGGCGGCGGCCACCGGCCGGCTCGAGGGCCGCACCGACCTCTTCGTCCACCGCCCGTACCCGTTCCGGGTCGTCGACGTGCTGCTCACCAACTTCCACGTGCCCCGCTCGTCGCTCCTGGTCCTCGTCGACGCCTTCGTCGGCGACCGGTGGCGCGCCCTCTACGACGAGGCGCTGGCCACCGGCTACCGGTTCCTGTCGTTCGGCGACGCCATGCTCCTGCAGCGGAGCGCGCCGTGAGCGTGGGGCCCCCGGTGCTCCGCCTCGAGGTGGAGGCGACCGACGGTCCGGCCCGGGCCGGCGTGGTGCACACCCCCCGGGGGTCGTTCCTGACGCCGGTGTTCATGCCCGTGGGCACGCGGGGCACGATCCGCGCCATCGGCGTCGACGACCTCGAGCGCCTCGGTGCCCCCGTCGTGCTGGCCAACACCTACCACCTCATGCTGCGACCGGGAGACGACACGGTCGCCGCCCTCGGAGGGCTGCACGGGTTCATGGACTGGTCGGGGCACGTCCTGACCGACTCGGGCGGCTACCAGGTGTTCTCGCTCGGGCCCAAGGTGACCGACGAGGGGGCGGAGTTCCGCTCCACCTACGACGGCTCCCGGCACACGCTCACCCCGGAGTCCGCGGTGGCCATCCAACAGCGCCTCGGTGCCGACATCCAGATGGTGCTCGACGTGTGCCCCAGCCTGCCGGCCCCGCTCGAGGTCGTACGGGCTGCGGTCGACCGCACCGCGGCCTGGGCCGCCCGGGCCCGCGCCGCCCACCTGCCCGCCCGCCTCGACGGCCGCACCGGGCAGGCCCTCTTCGGCATCGTCCAGGGCGGCGTCGACGTGGCGCTGCGACGCGAGTCGGCCGAGCGGACCGTGGCCCTCGGCTTCGACGGCTTCGGCATCGGGGGGCTCTCGGTCGGCGAGGAACGGGCCGAGATGCTGCCGGCCCTGGCGGCGGCGCTGGCCCTCCTCCCGCCCGATCAGCCCCGGTACCTGATGGGGGTCGGCGACCCGGTCAGCATGGTGGAGGCGATCGCCCTCGGGGTGGACATGTTCGACTGCGTGCTGCCCACCCGTCTGGCCCGCCATGGCACCATCCTCACCGCCGCCGGTCGCATCAACCTCCGCAACCAGCGCTTCGCCACCGACCCCGAACCGCTCGACCCTGACTGCGCCTGCCCGGTGTGCGCCCGCTGGTCCCGCGGGTACCTCCGCCACCTCCTGCAGGTCCAGGAGGTCAGCGCCCAGCGCTTCTGCACGATCCACAACCTCCACTGGCTCCTGCGTCTGGTGGAGCGCACCCGGACCGCCATCGTGGCCGGGGAGCTCGCCGCTCTCCGGACCGAGGTGGCGTCGCACTGGCGCTGACCTCGGCCACACTCGTGCCGTGGCCGACGCCCCGTTGAGCATCCCCGACGCCCTCGCCCGCCTGCGCCGGGCCGACGCGCCCGCCGCCGACGACGTGGTCGACGCCCTCCAGTGGATGCTCGGCGACCGCCCGCTGTCGCGGCTCAACCAGGCCGGCGTGCAGCAGTTCCTGTGGTTCGAGCTGCCGTTCAAGTGGTTGGGCGGGGTCGAGCGCCACCGGCGGGTGGTGCGGGCCCTGCGTCGGTTCTTCGAGCTGAGCGGGTACGACCGCTATGCCGCCCTCTGCGACGACCCGTTCACCGCCACCCAGCTCCAGCGCTTCGCCGAGGGCGGCTTCGGGGCCGGGTACCGACGGTTCCTGGCCCGCCACGAACGGTCGGGCGTGGTGCCGATCGACACGCCGTCGTTCCGGTGGGGCCGGCTGCTCGGCGAGGTCGCCTGGGAGGCGTACTGGGACGTGGCCATGGGGCTCGAGCTCGCCGTCGCCGCCGGGGCGCTCGACGGCGCCGCCCGAGGCGGGACGGCGGCGGTCCAGGCCGAGGTCGACCGCCTGCTCGACGTCCGCCGGCCGGAGCGCTTCGGCCAGAGCTGGCGCGAGGAGATCGCCCTCGAGCGGATCGGCGCCTACCTGGAGGGCTCGCCGTCGCTGTCGACGGCCCGGGCCCAGATCCTCGGCGCCGTCGGCCATCGGCTCGTCGTCGCCCCGGACGGCCCCCGCCGCTGGCGCGACGCCCTCCTGCCCCTCCGGTGGCTGGCCGGGGTGGTCGCCGCCGAGCCGGCCGGGCTGCGGCTCACCGCCACCGGTGCGCTGCCGGGACCGGCGGTGGCCGAGGCGGCCGCCCGGTTCGGCCCGCGCCTCGGGTGGACCGGCGCCGGCGTCCCCCGTCGGGCCGCCCAGGCGCCGGGGCTCGGGGTGCTGGTGGACGTGGCCGGGCGGGGCGGGCTCGTCCGGGTCGCCCGCGGGCACCTGGTCGAGGGCCGACTGACCGCCCTCGACCAGGTCCTGGCTCGGGGCCTGCTCCCCGACCGCGGTCTCGACGCCGCGGTGTGGCCGCTGGCGCTGGCCCTCGTGCTCGCCGCGCCGACCGGCGTCGAGGCGGTGGCGCGGGCGGTGGCGGTGGCGATCACCGAAGAGGGGGTCACCGGCCCGGGCGGCCGCCCCCACGACCTGGCCGTGGTGGCCGGCGCCGTGGATCGGCTCGCCGCTGCGCTCACGCTCTTCGCCGGGCTGCGACGCCGGCCCGTGGGCGGCACCGCCCCGCTGGTCCTGACCGCGGTGGGGGAGGCGATCGCCGTGGCCGCCCTGCGGGAGGCGGCGTCGGGCCCGCCGGCGTGATTCCGTGCCGGGGTGACCACCCGCTAACCTGCCCCGGCCCGCTCACGCGTCGCACCGACCCCGCCATGCCCGTCATCTTTGCCCTCGTCATGCTCGCCCTGATGTGGGTGATCGTGATCGCTCCCCAGCAGAAGCGGGTGAAGGCCCACAACGCCGTCGTCGCGTCGCTGCAAGCGGGGGACGACGTGATGACCACCTCCGGGATGTGCGGTCGGATCGTCGATCTCGACGAGGAGTTCGTGCGCCTGGAGGTGGCGCCCGGGGTGGTGGTGCGCTTCGACCGGCGGGCGGTCGCCGCCCGGTCGGTGGACGAAGACCAGCACATGGAGCAGGGAGAGAGCAGCGAACCATGAGGACCCAGGCATGAGGCACAAGGGCATCAGAGGCCTGATCGTCGTCGTGGTGCTGTCGGTCTTGCTGCTCGGTCTCACCCTGAACCGGGGCTGGAAGCCCCTCCTCGGGCTCGACCTGCAGGGTGGCGTGATGGTCGTGCTCGGTCCGCAGGGCAACCCCGACCCCGAGAAGCTCCAGACCGCCGTCGCGATCATCGAGCAGCGCATCAACTCGATCGGTGTGGCCGAGCCCGACATCCGGGTGGAGGGCGGCAAGATCGTGGTGCAGATCGCCGGCATCAAGGACCCCGATCGGGCCATCAAGCTCGTGGGCGAGACGGCCGAGCTCCGCTTCCGCCCCGTCCTGCGGACCCTGCCGCCCGACGTCAGCACGCCGGGCAGCACCCCGGGCTCCACGCCCGGCAGCACCCCGGGCACCACGCCCGGCAGCACGCCGGGCTCCCTGCCCGTCGGGTCGATCGATGCCGGCGCCACCCCGACCACGCCGACCACGGCGCCGGCCCCCACCACGTCCCAGGCGGCGCTCGCCCCGTCCGGCCCGGGGGAGCTGGCGGCGGGGGAGCAGCCCCCGACCACCGCCGGTGACGTGCCCACGCCCACGCCGTCCACGCCGACGTCGCCCACGCCGTCCACTCCGACGTCGCCCACGCCGTCCACGCCGAGCCTCACGCCCGAGCAGCTCCAGGCGCTGTCGGCGGCCAGCGGCGGGATCACCACGACCACGCCGGAGGACGACAAGGCCGACCAGATCGTCGTCCTCCCCGAATACGACGAGACGGGCAAGCAGGTGGCGCGCCTCCAGCTCGGTCCCGCGGGGCTCACGGGCACGGCCCTCGAGGACGCCACCGCCGGGCTCAGCCAGCAGAACGGCCAGTGGATCGTCCGGCCCCGGTTCAAGGCCGGCGCCGACGGGATCGACAAGTTCAACGCGCTGGCCTCGAAGTGCTTCGCCGGTGACGCCACCGTCTGCCCCAGCAAGCAGGTGGCGATCACCCTCGACGGCCGGGTGATCACCGCCCCCACGATCCGCACCGCCAAGTTCGAGGCCGACCAGATCGAGATCTCCGGCTCGTTCACCGAGACGTCGGCCAAGGAGCTGTCCACCAAGCTGCGTTACGGCGCTCTGCCCGTGGTGCTCACCACCGAGCAGGTGGTGGAGGTGTCGGCCACCCTCGGCCAGGACGCCCTCCACGCCGGGCTCGCCGCCGGGGCGGTGGGCCTCGGCCTGGTGCTGCTCTACATGGTGGGCTTCTACCGGATGCTCGGCGCCCTCGCCATCTTCAAGCTCGGCATCGAGGCGGCCCTGCTCTGGTCGATCATCTCCTACCTCGGCGACAACGTCGGGCTGGCCCTCACCCTCGCCGGCCTCACCGGCATCATCGTGTCGATCGGCGTGTCGCTCGACTCCAACGTGGTGTTCTACGAGCACCTCAAGGAGGACGTCCGCAACGGGCGCACCTACCGGTCGGCCGTCGACAAGAGCTTCGAGGGCGCCTTCCGCACGATCGTCAAGGCCGACGGTGTGTCGGTGCTCGGTGCGGCGCTGCTCTACTTCCTCTCGGTCGGGCCGGTCCGTGGCTTCGCCTTCTACCTGGGGCTCTCGACCCTGCTCGACCTGTTCACGTCCTACTACTACATGCGGCCCATCGTGGCCATGGCCGTGAAGTCCGACCTGGCCCAGCGCCGGCCCGGCCTGTTCGGCCTGCCCCGGCCCGAAGACGTCGAACGGTCGACCCTGGCCAAGGTGGCGCGCCGGGCCCGGTCCCGCAGCGGCGTGCCCGGCATCGAGGAGGTGGGCCCGTGAGCGCCATCGGTCGCCTGTACCGGGGCGAGAACGACATCGACTTCACCCGCTGGTGGCGGGTCGGGCTGATCCTCTCGGGCACCCTGGTGGTGGTGAGCATCGTGTCGCTCTTCGGGCGGGGCCTGAACTTGGGCATCGACTTCCGGGGCGGCGTGTCCTGGCAGGTGAAGGCCCCGGGCGTCACCGTGGAGGACGCCCGCGGCGTGCTCACCCCGATCGGGTTCGGCGAGGCCAAGATCCAGACGCTCGGGAGCGGCGACGTCCGCGTCCAGGCCTCGGCCGACGACTCGGCCACCCGCGACAAGGTCCGGGGCGTGCTGGCCGACCTGGCCAAGGTGCCGGCCCCGGAGGTCAACGTCCAACAGGTCGGTGCCTCCTGGGGTGGTGAGCTCACGTCGTCGTCGCTGCGCGCCCTGATCGTGTTCATCCTCGCCGTGTTCGGCTACCTGGCCTGGCGCCTCGAGTGGAAGATGGCGCTCGGTGCCATCGTCGCCGTGCTCCACGACGTGGTCATCAGCGTGGGCGTGTACTCGATCTTCCAGTTCGAGGTCACGCCGGCCACCGTCATCGCCTTCCTCACGATCCTCGGCTTCTCCATCTACGACACGGTCGTCGTGTTCGACAAGGTGCTGGAGAACAACGGCCGCGTGGGCTTGTCGAGTCGCATCACCTACACCGAGATGATGAGCGTCTCGATGAACCAGGTGCTCATGCGGTCCCTCAACACCTCGATCGTCGGCCTCCTGCCGGTGGTGGCCATGCTCGTGGTCGGCGCCGGCATCCTCGGGGCCGTGACCCTCGAGGAGTTCTCCATCGCCCTGGCCGTCGGCCTCCTCGCCGGCGCCTACTCCTCGCTGTTCATCGCCGCCCCGGTCGTGGTGCTGGTGAAGGAGCGCGAGGCCCGCAACCGCCAGCTGCGCCAGCGCCTCGGGGCCGGCAAGCCCCTCACCCCGGCGGCGATGACCTCCCGCCTCGACACCCTGCCGGCCGACGCCTCCGGCGTACCGGCCCGCAGCGGCGCCCCGGCCCGCGCCGGGTCCGCTCCGGGGGGCGCAGCCTTCGGTCCCGGGGCCACCACCTACACCGGCGCCATCCCGCCCCGCCCCCGCAAGAAGGGCAAGAAGCGCTGACCTGATGCCGTGCGCACCGTCGGACCGCCAGTAGCCTGACGTCGTGGCCACCGTCAACCGCGTCCTCCCCTGGCGGCGTCACAGCGCGCCGGCGGCGGAGGAGATCGCGCCCCTGGTGGCAGCGTTCCGGGCCCGCCACCCCAAGGAGCCGACCGGCCTCATCACCCGGGCCTACGCCCTGGCCGAGGCCGCCCACACGGGGCAGACCCGCAAGAGCGGCGAGCCCTACATCACCCATCCGGTGGCCGTGGCCAAGATCGTGGCCGAGCTCGGGCTCGATGACGTCACCGTCGCCGCCGCGCTGCTCCACGACGCCGTGGAGGACACCGGCGTCACCATCGCCGAGCTCGAGCGCGACTTCGGCCCCGACGTCGCCGCCATCGTCGACGGCGTCACCAAGCTCGAACGGGTCAAGTTCGACTCGAAGGAGGCCCAGCAGGCGGCCACCGTCCGCAAGATGGTGGTGGCCATGGCCAAAGACCTCCGGGTCCTCATCATCAAGCTGGCCGACCGCCTCCACAACATGCGCACGATCGCCGCCATGCCGGCGTGGAAGCAGGAGCGCACGGCCCAGGAGACCCTCGACGTGTTCGCGCCGCTGGCCCACCGTCTCGGGATGCAGGACCTGAAGCAGCAGCTCGAGGACCTGGCCTTCGCCGCGCTGCACCCGAAGCGCTACGCCGAGATCGACCACATGGTCGCCACCCGCACGCCCGAGCGCGACCTGTACCTCACCCAGGTGCTCGAGGACGTGCGCACCCGCCTCGACGAGCTCCACATCCGGGCCCAGGTCACCGGCCGGCCCAAGCACCTGTGGAGCATCTACGAGAAGATGGTGGTGAAGGGCAAGGAGTTCGACGAGATCTTCGACCTGGTGGGCATCCGGGTGATCGTCGAGACGGTGAAGGACTGCTACGCCGCCCTCGGTTCCATCCACGCCACGTGGAAGCCGGTGCAGGGGCGGTTCAAGGACTACATCGCCATGCCCAAGTTCAACCTCTACCAGTCCTTGCACACCACGGTGATCGGGCCGCAGGGCAAGCCCCTCGAGGTGCAGATCCGCACCGTGGAGATGCACCAGCGGGCCGAGATGGGCGTGGCCGCGCACTGGAACTACAAGGACGACCACAAGTCCACCGGCGACCTGGTGTGGCTCAACCGCATCATCGACTGGCAGCAGGAGACCTCGGATCCCACCGAGTTCATGTCCAACCTGAAGATCGACCTCGAGCAGGACGAGGTCTTCGTCTTCACACCCAAGGGCAAGGTCGTGACCCTGCCGGCCGGCGCCACCCCGATCGACTTCGCCTACTCCATCCACACCGAGGTCGGGCACCACTGCATCGGGGCGCGGGTCAACGGCAAGCTGGTGCCGCTCGACAGCCACCTCACGTCCGGCGACACGGTGGAGATCTTCACCTCGAAGGTCGAGGGGGCCGGCCCCTCGCGCGACTGGCTCGGCTTCGTCGCCACCCACCGGGCCGCCAACAAGATCCGGCAGTGGTACAGCCGGGAGCGGCGGGAGGACGCCATCGAGACCGGGGCCGACGAGCTGGTGCGGGCGCTGCGCCGCGAGGGCCTCCCGGTGCAGAAGATCCTCGCCTCCAAGCTGCTCGAGGACACCGCCGGCCTGCTCAACTACGCCTCGCTCGACGCCCTGAAGGCGGCCATCGGCGACAACCACCTGTCGGCCCAGTCGGTCGCCCAGCGGGTGCGCAGGCAGCTGCAGGAACCGGACCAGGCCTCAGAGGAGATGCTGCCGGTCACGGCCCGGGAGCACCGGGGGCGGCAGCACCGGCGGCCCGAGACCAACCACGGGGTCCACGTCGAGGGCCTCGACGACGTGATGGTGCGGCTGTCGCGGTGCTGCACGCCGGTGCCGGGCGACGACATCATGGGCTTCATCACCCGGGGTCGGGGGGTGAGCGTCCACCGCACCGATTGCGCCAACGCCGTGGGTCTCATGGTCAACCAGGCCGACCGGCTGATCGACGTGGAGTGGGACCGCGACAGCAAGGACATCTTCATCGCCTCGGTGGAGGTGAAGGCCCTCGACCGGTCCCGGTTGCTGCGCGACGTGAGCGCCGCCATGGCCGACGCCCACGTCAACATCATCGCCTGCACCACCGTCACCGGCTCCGACCGCATCTCGACCATGCGGTTCGACTTCGAGATGGCCGACCCCGAGCACCTGCAGTCGCTGATCTCCTCGATCAAGCAGATCGAGAGCATCTACGACGCCTATCGCGTGCTGCCGGGCAAGGGCGGCTGATCGGACCGGGTAACCTCGCATCTCCACGGGCGTCATGCACCCCGTTCGCTCCGCAGGTGGGGCGTCGACCAAGGGAGGATCACCGATGATTCTAGGAGACGGTGGAATGCATTGGCCCCACCCCGGCCAGACCTCCAGTGGCAACTCGGGCTCCACGCCACCGCCCTCACCCCCGCGGCTACCAGCGGGCTTCTTGGGCCGCTACATCAACATGCCCGATGTCAACGGCTTCGGGTTCGCCGCCACCGCCGACCTCGCCCCGCCGTTCCCTGACCTCGCCGCCCGCGGCGTCGTGCTGCGTCCACTCGGGCTGGATGACGAGGAGGCGTGGGAATCGCTGGTGGCCTCCGAACGTGATCGCCTGCCCAGCCTGGGCATCGAGGTCGCCGAGACCTACGACGAGGTGCTGGCGGACCACGGCACCTACGCCGCCATGGACTTCGCCTACTGCAATGGTGTGTTCCTGGACGACCAACTCGTGGGCGAAGCCGCGCTCCACGACATCCAACGCAACAACCTCCAGGGCGCACTGTTCACGATGTGGCTGGCGCACTCGGCCTCCGGCCAGGGCCTCGACCAGGTCTGCTACCTACTCACCCTTCTGTTCGCCTTCGACCATCTCGAGCTGCACCGGGTCGATGCACTCGTCCCGGCCGACGCGAACGGCGGGGTCAGTGCGATCGAGGAGCTCGGTATCGGGCACCGGGGTGTGGAGCGCGGCGCAGTGCGAGTCCACGGCGAGTGGGTCGACCACGTGCGGTACACCGTGATGGCCGAGGACTTCGCCGAGCGGCGCGCGGGATGGACCGCTGATTGGCTCAGCTGATCCTCGAGTCGGACGAGAGGTCCGCGCTCAGGGGGGTGCGGGGCCGGCTCGGGTGCCGGGGGGTGGGTGGGTGCCGTGGTGTGGGGAGTGGCGGTGGGTGCCGGTGGGGCTGGTGAAGAGGAATCGGCCGTTGCCGGGGGGGGTGAGGGTCCAGCCGGCGGCGTGGGCGACGCGGCGGGGGTGGTGCCGGCAGAGCAGGGCCATGTTGTTCTCGTCGGTGCAGCCGCCGTGTTCCCAGTGTTCGATGTGATGCGCATCGCACCAGGAGGGTGGGGCGGTGCAGCCGGGGAAGATGCATCCCCCGTCGCGGATGGCGAGGGCGATGCGCAGGGTGCGGGTGGCGTAGCGGCGGCTGCGGCCGTAGGCGAGGGGCACACCGTTGGTCTTGAGGGTGACGCGGGCCCAGGCGGCATCGCAGGCCAGCAGGGAAGCGGAGCGGTCGTCGACTCGGGCCCGGTCGAGGGTGGTGACGCCGAGGTCGGTGTCGTTGATGAGGAGGATGGCTTCGCTGCGGGGTTGTTCGTTCGTGTGGCCGTCGCTGGGGGTGTGGGCGGCGCCGTGGCGGATCAGGTCGATGAGGGCTTCGGCCATGATCACCGAGCGGCTGGGGATGGGGAGGTCGGAGAATTCGGCGTTGTCGCGGGTGTAGGTGTGGAAGAGGGTGTCGGCGCGGTCGTTGAGGAGGGTGGTGAGGGTGACAGCGTGGTCGCCGGTGAGGGTGCCGTGGATCTGGACGACCCCGTCGAGCAATGGATCGACGGTGAGCCGGTTCCGGTCGGACTCGCGGATCGGGTCGTGGCCGCCGTCTTGGTCGAGGAGGTCGGCGGCGCCGTGGACGTCGCGGCGCCACACGTCGAACACGGTGCCTTCCGCGGCGTCGATCAGCTGGGGGACGATCTCGGCGAACTCCTCCGCGATCCGGGGGTTGGCGGCGATGGCCAGGACCGCAGCGTGGTGGTCGCTGATGCGGCCGTCGATCATGGCGTCGGCGACGCCGGGGAGGCATCGGCGGAGCTTGACCGCGGTACGGACCTTGCCTCGGGCGATCTTGGGGGGTAGGTGGGCTTCCCTCGCCAGCCAGGTGCCGGTGGGGAGGGCGTGTTCGATCTCGGTGGTGCCCCGAAGCTCGAGCTCGGCCAGGACGCTGGCTTGGGCGGCGGCGATCGCGGCGGTGGCGTGCTCGTAGCCGACGGCGAGGCGCTGCAGTTCGGCGTCGGTGCACAGGCCGGGATCGACACCGGCGGCTTTGCGGCACCGCTCGAGCAGATCCACCAGATCGTCCATACCTCACAGGATACGAACCCCCTGTGACAGGTAAGTAGGTACGAACAGCTGATCGTGAGAATATCGCAGGAAATGCCTGTGGGTGCGAATTGTTAGCATCCGCGAACAAATCGCACCCACCGGGCAGGGCGTCAGGGTTCGGTGCGGTCAGACGCCGAGGCTGGATGCCGCCGCGGCTTCGAACAGCCGGTAGGGGAGCAGCCGCTTGGCCATCGGGCCGATGCGCTCGTCGAGCGGGCCGACGGTGACCCGCAGCGGGGGCCGGCGGGCCCGCAGCACCTTCTCCAGGGCGAGGGCGACCTTGGCCGGGTCGTCGCCCTCCTGCTCGTCACGCTCCATCAGCGCCACCGCCTTGGCACACGCCTCGGCGTAGGGGTCGGGTTCGCCCGGCGCCGCGCCGACCGTGTGGCGGCTCCCGGTGAACCCGGTGCGGAAGTTGCCGGGCTCGATCAGGGTGACGCCGACGCCGTGGGGCCGCACCTCCCAGGCCAGGGCCTCGGCCCAGCCTTCGAGGGCGAACTTGCTGGCCGAGTAGTAGGCCTGGAACGGGATGGCGATCACGCCCCCGATCGAGCTCATCAGCACGACCTTGCCCCGTGACGACCGCAGCGAGGGCAGCGCGGCCGTGACCACCCGCACGGCCCCGAAGAAGTTGGTCTCGAGCTGGGCCCGCGCGTCGGGGATCGACGTGTGCTCCACCGCGCCGGCCAGGCCCCAGCCGGCACAGGCCACGACGGCATCGATCCGACCGTGCTCCTCGAGCACCCGGTCGATCCCGGCAGCCACCGAGTCGTCATCGGTGACGTCCATCGTGATGGTGGACCACGCCGCATCGGGGTCGTCGCGGCGGCTGGCGCCCACGACCCGGTGGCCGGCGGCGTGGAGATGCTCGGCGCAGGACCGGCCGATGCCCGACGACGCGCCGGTGAGGAGGACGACCTGGGGGCTCACAGATGCGACCCGGCCGGTCAGGCCAGGTCGACCTTCACGTCGTCGGTCTTGATCTTGCCGCCCTCGATCGGGAAGGTCATCTTGGCCTTCGAGCCGTCCTTCCCGGTGGCGTTGCACACGAGCGAGCCCTTGCCGTCGTTGAGGGCCACCGCACTGGGGCAGGTGATGTCCTCGACGTTGGTGAGCGCGGACTTCATGTTGGGGATGTCGGGCACGAACAGGCTGTTCTTGTAGTCGAGCTCGACGTTGCCCTCGTCGTCCTTCTGGGTGATCTTCACCTGGACGGGGTCACCGTTGGCCACCGTGACCTTGCACGTGAACACGTTGCCCTTCTGCAGCGGGATGTCGGCCGGGCACGACACGCTCTGCACGGTGAGCCCGATGCTCGGATCGGACAGGGTCTTGCGGATCGACTCCTCGCCTTTGGCCGGATCGATCTTGCCGGAGCACCCGGTGGCGGCGAGGAGGGCGAGCGCGCCAGCCGCGAGGGCGACGCCGGACATGCGGAGCGTGGTGGCCATGGCCGGGATGGTATCGCCGGTACTGTCGGCGCTCGGGAACCATCAGACGCGACGAGTCGTCGGACCGGTACCCCCAGGATCGGAGCCACCATGACCGACACCGCCCCCAGCGCCGATGCCCCTGACGGCGGCGACACGCTCACCTCGGGCCGCACCTGGCTCGCCGCCCTCGCCATCGGCGGGTTGGTGGCCGGCCTAGCCGTGGGCGGCGTGGTGATCGCCCGCAACCAGGGGGGGCAGGCGGTGAGCGCCGGCGGTCCCGGCGGCACCGTGCCGGTCCTGCACCTGCTCAACGGATCGGGCAAGGAGGGCGCCACGGCCGCCGCCCTCGCCCCTGACCGCGCGATGTACCCCTACCCCGGTGCCATCACCTACCGGCTGGAGGGCACGCTGCCCGACCTCGGGTCGACGGCGCCGGTGTACCGGACCGTGGCGCCGGCCATGGACGCCGGCCGGGTGGCGGGCATGGCCAAGGCCGTCGGGATCACCGGCCCGCCGACGAAGGACGCCGGCGGCTGGGTGGTGGCCGGGGCCGACCGGGGCCTTCGCGTCTTCGACAGCGGGAGCGCCTGGTCCATCAGCTACGGGCTGGGCGTGGAAGGGGGCGGCGGCTCGGGCTCGAGCGGCGGTGCGAGCGGCAGCGCCAGCGGCGTGGCCGTGGCGAGCCCGGGGTCGCCCGGTTCGGCCGGAGCTGACAACCCGGTGGCCGTCGAACCCACCGGCCCCGCCACCCCCGCGGGACCGGCCACCACGGTGGTGCCCCCACCGATGCCGTCGCTGCCGCCGATCACCAGCCCCGCTCATCTGCCCGACGCCGGCGGGGCCGAGGCGGCCGCCCGGTCGGTGCTCGACGCCATGGGCGTGCTCGACGGCACCTTCCGGGCCACGGTCTCGGACGGCCAGGCCATGGGCACCGCCATCGCCTGCTCGAGCGACGCGCCCTGCCCGTCGACGCCACCCACCACCGTGGTCCTCAGCCGCCTGGTGCAGTTCACGCGGGTGGTCGACAACGTCCCGGTCGAGCACCTCGGGTGGTCGGTCGAGGTGGGCGACAACGCTCGCATCGAGCGGGTCGACGGGATGCTGGCCACGCTGGAGAAGGTCGGCGCCTACCCGCTGCGGTCCACCCGGGCGGTGTTCGACGACCTGGCGGCCGGCAAGGCCTTCCCCATCGGTCCGGTGCCCATGATGGCCGAGACCGCAGTGGCCAAGGCGGGGGTGGCCCAGACCGACGCCGGCTCGTCGCCCGGCGCCATCGCCCCCGGCGAGCCCGTGCCCGGCAAGCCTGCGCCCGACGCGCCCATGCCCGACCAGCCGGCGCCGCCGCCCTCGACCGGGGCCGAGCCGCCGGTGTCGATGGCGCCGACGGTCGTGGTGGTCACCGGGGCGTCCCGCTCGGCCGCGCTCCTCCCGGGGACCGAGGCCGGCCGGAGCGTGCTGTACGTCGTGCCGGCCTACCGCTTCGTCGGTCGCATCGAGCAGGGCCGGTCCCCGTGGCAGACCGACCTCCTCGCCCTCGACCCGAGCACCGTGGTCGGCGACGCCACCCCGCCGTCCTCCGAGCCCCCGGCCACCGGCATCGAGCCCTCGCCCGCCCCGATGCCGGCGCCCGCGCCGATGCCGATGCCCGAGCCGATGCCCTCGCCCGCCCCCGGCACCACCGGTCGCCCGCCGTCGTCGCTGCCGGTGGTCACCGTGACCGAGATCCCCCAACCGCCCGGCACCCCCGCCCCCCGCTGACGCCGCCGTCGGGGCCGGGCGTAGTCTGCAGGGCATGTCCCACCCCGACCGCCCGCGCCGCCGCACCGGTCCCCGCCCGGGGTGGCGTCCCGCCGTGGTCGTGGCGCTGCTCCTCGGGACGGGGTGCAGCGCCAGCACGGCCAGCGAGTCGAGCACGGTCGCCCCGCCTCCGAGCCAGCGCACCACCGCCGGAGCGGGGGCATCGTCGCCCGACGCGGCCCAGGGGGGCACCGTCCCCGAGGTCACGGCCCAGACCTTCGCCGATGCCCTACCCGCCGGCGGCGGCCCCGGCCCCGGCCCGGGCACGCTCCCGGCTGGCACCACCACCATCCCGCTGCCGCCCCCGTCGCCGGCGCTGCCGCCGGGCGACAACCGGGTCTACGTCCTCGGCGACTCCGTGCTGGCCGGCGCCAAGGTGGAGCTCCCGGCGGCCTTGAAGGGGTGGAAGGTCACGGTCGACGCCGTCGAGAGCCGCTTCGTCACCCAGGGCCCGACCGTGCTCAAGAGTCGCGTCAACGCCCTCGACCGCAGCCGCACCGACGCCTGGAACAAGGAGAAGGCGGCGGCCGAAGCGGCGGGCGCGCCCGCACCGCCCGCTCCGGCCAAGGCCACCATCGAGGAGGCGCTGGGGCGGGTGGTGGTGATCAACCTCTGCGCCAACTACCAGGCCGGCGGCGGGTTCGATCGGTGGGTCGACCAGTACATGACGTACCTGGCCAAGGAGGCCCGGGTGGTGTGGATGACCTGCAGCGAGTGGAGCGACGGGCAGGTCGAGGCCAACAAGGCCATCCGCGCCGCCGCGCCGTCCCACCCCACCATGGTGGTGGCCGACTGGGCCCCCCAGTCGTCCGCGCCCGGCTACACCTACGCCGACCACATCCACCTCGACCGGGCCGGCCGCGCCGCGGTAGCCGACCTCATCAGCCGGGCCGTGGGGCCGGCGCCGAAGGGCTGACCGGGACCGAGGCCGGCCGAGCCGGGTCACTCGGCCGCGGGTGCGGCCTCGGGCTCGGTGCGCATCGTGTCGACGAAGGCGTTGCCGGCGTTGATGAGCGCCTTGCCGAGGCGCTTGCCCACCTCGGAGCCCACCACACCACCGGCCACCGCGCCGACGAAGGGGCCGACCACGGGGATCGGGATGGCGAATTGCCCGAACCGGGCCCCGCTCATGGCGCCGGCGACACCGCCGGCGACCTTCCCGACCTCTTCCTTGTCCTTGTCGTCCATCGTGGACCTCCGGTGGGTTCCGCCCCGGCGGGACGTCTGGCTCGGGGACCAGTATGTCGGACCGGTCGGCGATCCGTCCTTCGCCCCACCCCGTTCTTGGCGGGACCTTGGCGCGTGACCGCGCAACCGCTTCGGACCCCGCGGGAGGCGGCAGGTAGCCTCCCGGCCGATGGCTGACACCTCCGACCGCGGTCCGTTCCAGGCCCCCGAGGGCACGCGCGACGTGCTGCCGCCCGAGTCGGCCCGGTGGGAGGCATTGATCGCCACCTTCGCCGGGGTGGCCGGGCGGGCCGGCTACGGACTGATCCAGGGCCCGATGTTCGAGGACCTGCGGGTGTTCCAGCGGATGGGGGAGGGCACCGACGTCGTCCGCAAGGAGATGTACGACTTCTTCGACAAGAGCGAGACGCCCCACCACCTCGCCCTGCGGCCGGAGGGCACGGCCGGCGTGGTCCGGGCCTTCATCCAGCACAACCCGCTCGTGCCCTGGAAGGTGTGGTACGCCTCGCCCAACTTCCGCTACGAGCGGCCCCAGAAGGGCCGGTACCGCCAGCACCACCAGCTGGGCATCGAGGCGATCGGCGTGGCCGACCCCGACCTCGACGTGGAGGTGATCGGCCTCCTGCACGACTTCTACGCCGAGATCGGGCTGCGTCAGGTCGAG
Organism: Actinomycetes bacterium; assembly: GCA_029782025.1. Lineage (GTDB taxonomy): Bacteria > Actinomycetota > Acidimicrobiia > Acidimicrobiales > Acidimicrobilacustridaceae > JAKOVR01. The sequence continues at coordinate 132,147 of JAKOVR010000143.1, forward strand.
CTCGTGATCAACAGCATCGGCACGCCGGCCGACCGGGCCGCCTACATCGAGGTGCTGCGGACCTATCTGCGCTCGCGGGCCGACGAGCTCGACCCCGACGACCGGGCCAAGATCGACGACCACCCGATGCGGGTGCTCGACACCAAGCGGGAACGGTCGATCCCCGTCGCCGAGGCCGCCCCCAAGCTGATCGACAACCTCTCGCCCGAAGCGGCCGCCCACTTCGAGCGGGTCCAGGCCGGCCTCACCGCCCTCGGCATCGCCTTCTCGATCGACACCCGGCTGGTGCGCGGCCTCGACTACTACACCCACACCGCCTTCGAGTTCCGCAGCGGCGCCCTCGACGCCGCCCAGAACACGATCGGGGGCGGCGGCCGGTACGACGGCCTCGTCGAGGACCTCGGGGGCAAGCCCACACCGGGCATCGGCTTCGGGTGCGGCATCGAGCGGGTGCTGCTCACCTGCGACGCCGAGGGCGTGTTCCCGGCCCCCGAGCGGGCCGTCGACGTGGTGGTGGTCGACGTCACCGGCGGCGACACCGCCCGCGACCTCACCTTCGAGCTGCGCCGGGCCGGCCTGCGGGCCGACCGCTTCTGGGACGGCCGGTCGATGAAGAGCCAGATGAAGCAGGCCGACCGTTCGGGGGCCCGCTTCGCCGTGCTCGTGGGCTCCGACGAGCTCGAGGCCGGCGAGGTCACCCTCCGCGACCTGCGGGGCGAGGCCGGCCAGGTGCGGGTCGCCCGCGCCGCCGTCCTCGACGAGCTCCGGCGCCGTCTGGCCCAGCCCGCCTAGAACTGCGAGGATCACCGGTCGTGACCGACAAGCACCCCGCCGCCGCCACCGCCCTCCGCACCGACTACTGCGGGGAGCTCGGGCTCGAGGACGCCGGCCGCACGGTGAGCGTGTGCGGCTGGGTGCACAGCCGGCGGGAGCACGGCTCCGAGCTGGCCTTCGTCGACCTGCGCGACCGCACGGGCCTCGTGCAGTGCGTGGTCAGCAACGCCCACGACCTGCGCAGCGAGTACGTGCTGCGCATCACCGGCACGGTGCGGGCCCGGCTCGAGGGCACGGAGAACCCCAAGCTGGCCACCGGCGCCATCGAGGTCGGCGACTGCGAGGTCGAGATCCTCGCTGCGGCCGAGCCGCCGCCGTTCCCGATCGACGGCCGCACCTCCGTCGACGAGACCACCCGCCTCCGGCACCGCTACGTCGACCTGCGCAACGAGCGGATGCAGCACAACCTGCGGGTGCGGGCCCGGGTCAACAGCGCCATCCGCGGCGCCATGGAGGCCCAGGGGTTCCTCGAGATCGAGACCCCGATGCTCATCGCCTCCACGCCGGAGGGGGCACGCGACTTCGTGGTGCCGAGCCGGCTCAGCCCCGGCGAGTTCTACGCCCTCCCGCAGAGCCCGCAGCTGTTCAAGCAGCTGTGCATGGTCGGCGGCATCGACCGCTACTTCCAGATCGCCCGCTGCCTGCGCGACGAGGACCTCCGCGCCGACCGGCAGTTCGAGTTCATGCAGCTCGACGCCGAAGCCAGCTTCGTCAGCCAGGACGACATCCTGCACTTCATCTCCGAGGCCGTGGCCGCCGCGGCCGAGGCGGTCACCGGGGCGCGCCCGGCCGAGATCCCCCGGATCACCTGGCTCGAGGCCATGGAGCGCTACGGCTCGGACAAGCCCGACATCCGCTTCGGGATGGAGCTGGTGGAGCTCACCGAGGTGTTCGCCGGCACCGAGTTCAACGCCTTCAAGGCGCCCTGCGTCAAGGCGATCTGCCTGCCCGGCGGGGCCGAGCTCACCCGCAACAAGCTCGACGCCCTCACCGACACGGCCAAGCGCTGGGGGGCCAAGGGCCTGGTGTGGATGAAGGTCGAGGCCAACGGGGCCCTGGCCTCGCCCGTCGCCAAGTTCCTGTCGGCCGACGAGCAGGCCGGCATCCTGGCCGCCACCGCGGCCGACGAGGGCGACCTGATCCTGATCGTGGCCGACGAGCGCCGCACGGTGTGGCGCATCCTCGGCCTCCTCCGCAACGAGCTCGGGCGGCCCCCGGTCACCGAAGGCGGGCTGTCCTTCCTGTGGGTCGTCGACTTCCCGCTCTTCGAGGCGCTCGGCGACGACGGCAAGCCGATCCCGGCCCACCACCCGTTCACCATGCCCCACGCCGACGACGTGGCCCTGCTCGAGTCGGGAAACCCCGACGACCTGCTGGCCTGTCGCAGCCAGGCCTACGACCTCACCCTCAACGGGTGGGAGCTGGGCTCGGGCAGCGTCCGGATCCACCGCCCGGACATCCAGCGCCAGATCTTCTCCCTCCTCGGGATCAGCGACGAGGAGGCCGAGCGCAAGTTCGGCTTCCTGCTCACCGCCTTCCGGTTCGGCGCCCCGCCTCACGCCGGCTTCGCCTTCGGCATCGACCGCCTCGTGGCCATCCTCGCCGGGGAGGAGAACATCCGCGAGGTCATCGCCTTCCCCAAGACCCAGTCCGGGGCCGACCCGCTCACCAACGCTCCCACGCCCATCGACGCCGCCCACCTCGACGAGCTCGGCCTCCGGGTGTTGCCGAAGGCGAAGGACTGATCCCGACGCCTACGAGCTGAACACCACGCCCACGCTGTCGAGCGGGGCGTGGGGGAACACCTTGGCGCCGTCGTCGCCCTCGGCCGCCCGGGCGTCGGGGTAGAGGCGCACGACGAGGACGTCGCCGTCCCGGCGGGCCTCGAGCTCGGTGTCGCCGGTGGAGCGCAGCGCGAAGCCGAGGCGTTCGAGCTCGTCCCCGACCTTGCTCCCCACCTCGGCCGGCGGCGCGGTGTTGGTGGTGAAGGCCACGCGGTGGGGGTCGATGGCGCCGCCGGCGCCGATCATCGGCGCCAGCCCGCAGGGCATGGCGATGCCGCTGAGCAGGTCGGCCACGGGCTTGCGGGCTGGTGGCGGGGGGCCGCCGGCGGCGGGCGACGGGGCGAACAGGCCGCTGCGCTCGGAGGCCGGTGTGCCGTCGGGAGCCCACGCCCCGCTGTCGGCGGCCGGTCCCGGGGCGGCCGGTCCCGGGGTGCCGCCCGCGGCAGGACCCGTCGGAGCGTCAGCCGCGGCGGCCGGCGCGTCGGGGGCCAGGCCCTGGCGGCGGGCCAGCTCCTCGCGGAAGAGCTGCTGGGTGGGCGTGAGGGCGTCGGTGTCGGTCGCCCCGGCCCGGGCGCCGAGCGAGGTCACGCCGGTGGCCGGAGCGCCCGAGGCCCCTGCCGTGCCCTCCTCGCCACCGTCGGTCTTCACGAACCACTTGCGGTAGCCGCGGTAGCCGTAGACACCGAGCGAGACCGCCAGCCACAACCAGAAGATGTAGGCCCAGGGCGGCATGCTGGTGTCCTGGGCGGTCGTGGTGGTGGTGTCGGCGAGGAGGAGGGCCCGCAGCACGGCGCGATGGTGGCACACGGGCGGACCCAATGTCCGGTTAGCCTCGGCGGCGATGGCCGAGGACCTGTTCGCCGCCGCGGCCGCCGACCAGCTGCAGCGGCAGGCCCCGCTGGCCGCCCGGCTCCGTCCCACCCGCCTCGACGAGGTGGTGGGCCAGGACCACCTCCTCGGTCCGGGCAAGCCGCTACGCACGTTGATCGAGTCCGACCGGCTCTCGTCGGTGATCCTGTGGGGGCCGCCCGGCACCGGCAAGACCTCGCTGGCCCAGCTGATCGCCCGCACCACGGCCAAGGCCTACGTGCAGCTGTCGGCCGTGTCGGCGTCGGTCAAGGACGTGCGGGAGGAGATCGCCGCGGCCGAACGGCGGCTCGGCGCCCACGGGCAGGGCACGATCCTGTTCCTCGACGAGGTCCACCGGTTCAACAAGTCCCAGCAGGACGCCCTGCTCCCGGCGGTGGAGTCCGGCCTGCTCATCCTCATCGGCGCCACCACCGAGAACCCGTTCTTCGAGGTGAACCCGCCGCTGCTCAGCCGGTCGACCCTCTTCCGGCTCCACCTCCTCGACGCCCAGGCGACGACCGTCCTGGTGCAGCGGGGCCTCGACGCCGAGGGGGCGACCGCCACCGACGAGGCCGTCGAGCTGCTCGTCGGGCGGGCCGCCGGCGACGGCCGCCACGCCCTCACCAGCCTCGAGGTGGCCTGCGCCCTGGCCCGGTCGCGGGGCCGCCCGCCGGTGGTGGAGGTGGGCGACGTGGAGGGCGCGCTCGGCACCAAGGCCATCCGCTACGGGCGCGACGACCACTACGACGTGGTGTCGGCCTTCATCAAGTCGATCCGGGGGTCGGACCCCGACGCCGGCCTCTACTGGCTGGCCCGGATGCTGGCTGCCGGCGAGGACGCCAGGTTCATCGCCCGCCGGTTGGTGATCCTCGCCTCCGAGGACGTGGGCATGGCCGACCCGATGGGGCTCGTCGTGGCCGACGCCGCGGCGCGCGCCGTGGAGTTCGTGGGCCTCCCCGAAGCGGGGCTCAACCTCGCCCAGGCGGTGGTCCACCTGGCCACGGCGCCCAAGTCGAACCGGTCGGCCGCCGCGTGGTGGCGGGCCCAGGCCGACGCCGCGGCCCACGGCGCCGGCGAGGTGCCCGTCCACCTGCGCGACGGGCACTACCAGGGCGCCCGGTCGCTCGGGCACGGGCAGGGCTACCGGTACGCCCACGACGACCCGTCGGGGTACGTCGAGCAGCAGTACCGGCCAGCCGAGGTCGAGGGCCACGTCTACTACGAGCCGTCGCCCCACGGGTACGAGGCCGAGGTGGCCGAGCGCCTGGCCCGCTGGCGGGGGTCCCCGCCGCCGTGAGCGCCGGGGGAGGCGTCGCATCCGCGCCCGGGTCCGGGCCCGGCGGCACAATGGCCCCCATGGCGTTCCCCGTGGCGATGGCGGCGACCCCGTGCTGAAGCGGGCGATCTGGTTCTCGATCGGCGCCGCCGCCGGCTCCCTCGGGTCGGCCTACGCCTACACGCGGGTGCGCGACACCCACGGCCGGGACACGGCCGACGGTCTGGCCGACTCGATGGCGGAGATGGCCCGCCGCGTGGGCGAGACGCTGCGCGAGGCCGAGGCCCGGCTGGGCGCCGAGCTCGACGCCCGCCGCTGAGCCGGAACCGGCTGGGGGTGAAAACCGGCAGGTCGAATAGGCTGAGCGCACCATGAACGCCCTCTCCGCCAACGAGCTGCGCCGAGCCTGGCTCGGGTTCTTCGAGCGCAACGGCCACGCCGTGGTGCCCTCGTCGGGTCTGATCCCGCACCATCCCACCGCGCCGTTGTTCACCAACGCCGGGATGAACCAGTTCGTGCCCTACTTCCTCGGCGAGGAGCCGTCGCCGTACACCACCGCCACGTCGGTGCAGAAGTGCGTCCGCACCGCCGACATCGACATCGTCGGCACCACCACCCGCCACTGCACCTTCTTCGAGATGCTCGGCAACTTCAGCTTCGGCGACTACTTCAAGGAGGGGGCCATCCGCCTGGCCTGGGAGTTCGCCACCGAGGTCCTCGGCTTCGACGGCGAGCGGATCTGGGCCACCGTCTACCTCGACGACGACGAGGCCGAGCAGATCTGGCGCGACACGATCGGGCTGCCGGCCGAGCGGGTGCAGCGGCTCGGCGACGCCGACAACTTCTGGGAGATGCAGAAGGGCCTGCCCGGTCCCTGCGGCCCCAACACCGAGCTCTACTACGACCGGGGCCCGGCCTGGGGGGCCGAGGGCGGCCCGGCCCACGGCGGCGACGAGCGCTACCTCGAGTTCTGGAACCTTGTCTTCATGCAGTTCAACCGGGAGGCCGACCTGAGCCTCGCCGACCTGCCGAGCAAGAACGTCGACACCGGCGCCGGCTTCGAGCGCAACCTCGTGCTGCTCCAGGACGTCGCCACGGTGTTCGAGACCGACGCCATGCGCCCGCTCGTCGACTGCGGGGAGCGGCTGTCGGGCACGCGCTACGGCGCCGACGAGCGCAGCGACATCAGCCTGCGCATCATGGCTGACCACGCCCGGGCCACCAGCTTCCTCGTGTCCGACGGCGTGTTCCCGAGCAACGAGGGGCGCGGCTACGTGCTGCGCCGCCTCATCCGGCGCCTGGTCCGCCACGCCTACCTCCTCGGCGTCGACGCCCTCGTCACCCCCGACCTCGTGGGCACCACCATCGATCTGATGGGCGACGCCTACCCGGAGCTCGCCGCCAACCGCGGGTTCGTCACCGACGTCATCACCCGCGAGGAGGAGCGTTTCCGCCAGACGCTGAAGACGGGCTCGGCCATCCTCGACAACGAGCTGGCCGACCTGCCCGAGGGCCAGCCCCTCAGCGGATCGGTGGCCTTCCTCCTCCACGACACCCACGGCTTCCCCTTCGACCTCACCCGGGAGATCGCCGAGGAGCAGGGCCACGGCGTCGACGAGGCCGGCTTCGAGGTCGAGATGGCCGAGCAGAAGCAGCGGGCCAAGGACGCCCGCAAGGCCGAGGGCGTCACCGACGACGCCGAGCCGTTCATCGAGCTGCTCGGCGAGTTCGGCACCACCGAGTTCACCGGCCGCGAGGAGTCCGAGAGCAAGGCCCGCGTGCTCGGCGTCTTCCCCACGGGCAAGGCCGACGGCACCTCCTGGGTCGTCCTCGACCGCACCCCCTTCTACGCCGAGAGCGGCGGCCAGATCGGCGACACCGGCATCCTGCGGGCGGTGGCCGGCAACGGCGAGGCCGCGGCCCCGCTGGGCGAGGTGCTCGACACCACCTACGCCCTCCCGGGGCAGCTGGTGCGCCACACCGTGCGCTTCCGCGACGGGGTCGCGCCCCTGGAGCCGGGCAGCGAGGTGATCGCCGCCATCGACGTCGAGCGCCGCAACGCCATCCGGCGCAACCACACGGCCACCCACCTCCTCCACTGGGCGCTGCGCTCGGTGTTGGGGGACCACGTCAAGCAGCAGGGCTCGCTGGTCGCCCCCGACCGGCTCCGCTTCGACTTCAGCCACTACGAGGCCCTCTCGCCCGAGCAGCTCGCCGCCGTCGAGGACCTCGTCAACACCGAGGTGCTGGCCAACCACCCCGCCCGCCACTTCGAGACCACGATGGACCACGCCAGCCAGCTCGGCGCCATCGCCTTCTTCGGCGACAAGTACGGCGACGTGGTGCGGGTGCTCCAGGCCGGGCCGCACTCCACCGAGCTCTGCGGCGGCACCCACGTCCGCGCCCTCGGTGACATCGGCGCCGTGAAGGTCGTGAGCGAGGCCTCGATCGGCTCGAACATCCGTCGCCTCGAGGCCGTCACCGGGTTCGGGCCGGTCGAGCGGCTGCGCCACGAGGAGGCCCAGCTCGGGCGCATCGCCGCCACCTTCGGCGTCGCCGTCGACGAGGTGGTCGACGCCGCGTCGCGGGCGGTCGCCGAGCGCAAGGAGCTGCAGAAGGAGATCAAGGCGCTCAAGCAGCGGCTGGCCGCCTCCCAGGCCGGTGACCTGGCCGCCACCGCGGTCGACGGCCTCGTGATCACCCGCATCGACGGGTTGGGCCGGGAGGAGCTGCGCGACCTCGCCGTGGCCGTGCGCGACCGGGCCGGCATCCGGGGCGTGGTGCTCGGGGGCGAGCCCGACGGCGGCGGGGCGGCGTTGGTGGCGGCCGTGCGCAAGGACAGCGGCCTCGACGCCGGCGCCCTCATCGCCGATGCGGCCAAGGCCATCAAGGGCGGCGGTGGCAAGCACCCCGAGGTCGCCATGGCCGGCGGGAAGGACCCGGGCGGCGTCGACATCGCCCTCGAGCAGGTGCGGGCCGCGGCCGGCGGGGCGTGAGGGCCCTCGGCATCGATCTCGGCAGCCGCCGGATCGGCATCGCCATCTCCGACGCCGACGGCAAGGTTGCGACCCCGGTCGACACCGTCGCCCGCTCGGGCGACATGCACCGCGACCACCGCCGCATCGGCGAGATCGCCGACGAGTGGGAGGCCGAGGTCCTGGTGGTGGGGCTGCCGCTGTCGCTCGACGGCACCGAGGGCCCGGCCGCCCGGACGGTCCGGCAGGAGGTGGCCAAGCTCGCCGCCTCCACTTCGCGTCGGGTCGAGCTCTACGATGAACGGCTGACCACTGTCACGGCCGACCAGCGCCTGCGGGAGCAGGGGCTCGACGCCAAGGCGAGGCGCCAGGTCGTCGACCGGGTGGCCGCCGCCATCCTCCTGCAGGGATGGCTCGACAGCCGAGCGTGAGGCAATCCCCCGTGTCCGACACCATCGACCGCGACGACGAAGAGATCTACGACGAGGAGCTCGACGACGACGGCGAGCTCTGGATCGACGACGCCGAGTACGTCTACGTCCCCAAGGAGTCCGGGATCCTCCGGAAGATCTTCGTCGCCCTGACCCTCGTCGGGGTCCTGCTCGTGGGCGTGGTCGGCTACGGCGGGTACTGGGCCATCGGGCAGCTCCGCGGCACCGGGGAGCGGGGGGCGAAGGTGGCGTCGGTGCTCATCCCCGACGGGGCCAACATGGCCGAGGCCTCGGTGATCCTCGAGGACAAGAAGATCATCAAGAACGCCACGTTCTTCCGCTACTACG
>JAKOVR010000153.1 GCA_029782025.1 Actinomycetes bacterium
GCCCGCCTGCAACGGCAGGTGGAGGTGGGGGCACACGGCGTCGTGGCCGGCCATGGCGGCGATGGTCTCGGGGCGGAGGTCCTTCGGGTGGGGGCTGGTGAACCGCACGCGGCGGATCCCCTCCACCGAGGCGACGGCGCCGAGCAGGTCGGCGAAGAGCGGGCGGGGCCGTCGGGCGGGGTCGGCGGCCCAGTCGGGCCCGGCCGCGGCCACGTCGGTGACCGACGGGCCGGTGGCCCGCAGGCCGGTGGTGAGGTCCCGGCCGTAGCTGTTGACGTTCTGGCCGAGGAGCGTCACCTCGACCACCCCGTCGGCCGCCAGCCGTTGCACCTCGGCCACCAGCTCGCCGAAGGGACGGCTGATCTCGCGGCCCCGAACAGCCGGGACGATGCAGAAGGCGCAGGTGTTGTCACAGCCGATCTGGATGGTGACCCAGGCCGAGTGGTCGCTGTCGCGACGGGCAGGGAGGGCCGACGGGAAGGTGGCCGTGTCGTCGTCGCCGACGAGCGCGGCGTCCCAGATCTCGGTGACCGGGCCGCCGTTGCGGGCCTCGTGCAGCAGGTCGGTGACGCGGTGGACGTTGTGGGTGCCGAGCACCACGTCGACGTGGGGAGCGCGCTGCTGGACGATCTCGCGATCCTTCTGGGCCAGGCAGCCGCTGACCACGATCTCGAGCTCGGGACGGGCCGCCTTCAGGGCCTTCAGGTGCCCGAGCTGGCCGTAGAGCTTGTTGTCGGCGTTCTCGCGGACACAGCAGGTGTTGAGCACGACGACGTCGGCCGATTCCGGCGCGTCGGCGGGGACGAGGCCGTCGGCCTCGAGGAGCCCGGCGATGCGCTCGGAATCGTGCTCGTTCATCTGGCACCCGTAGGTGCGCACGACATAGGTGCGCGGGGCCCCGTGCTCGGTCATACGGACGGCAAGGCTACGGCCTGGGGCCGGCGGCGACGAAGGCGCCGGTCACGACGGCTCGTCGCCACCGACCGGATCGTCGCCGGCCCCGACCAGCTCGGGGTAGCCGCTCCCGGGAGCGGTCTCGGTGCCGTCGCCCTCGGGATCGACGTCGGGTCCATCGCCGGTGCGGGCGGCGCGGCGAGCGGCCAGCCGGGCCTCCACCCAGTTCTGGGCGAAGACCGTGGCGACGGCCACGACCACGCCACCGCCGAGGAGCACGAGGAGCTGCACGGCGCCAGGCTAATGGAGGGCCGGCCGGCCGAGGACGGCGCGGCTCAGTCGGCCAGTTCGATGGGCTCGTCGTCGGCTTCGGTGAAGGCCTCGGCCTCGGTCTCCTCGCCGATCCCCATCTCGGTGCGGATCCGGTCCGAGATCTCCATCATGATCTCCGGGTTCTCGGCCAGGAAGTTCTTGGCGTTCTCCCGGCCCTGGCCGAGCTGCTCGCCCTCGTAGGTGAACCACGCCCCCGACTTGCGGATGATCCCCATGTCGACCCCGACGTCGAGCAGCGAGCCCTCACGGCTGATGCCCTTGCCGTACATGATGTCGAACTCGCACTGGCGGAAGGGCGGGGCCACCTTGTTCTTCACGACCTTCACGCGGGTGCGGTTGCCCACGACCTCGGCCCCGTCCTTGATCGACTCGATGCGGCGGATGTCGAACCGGACCGACGAGTAGAACTTCAGTGCCCGACCGCCCGGGGTGGTCTCGGGCGAGCCGAACATCACCCCGATCTTCTCCCGCAGCTGGTTGATGAACACACAGATCGTGTTGGTGCGGTTGAGGTTGGCCGTGAGCTTGCGGAGGGCCTGGGACATCAGGCGGGCCTGGAGGCCGACGTGGGTGTCGCCCATCTCGCCCTCGATCTCGGCCCGGGGGGTGAGGGCGGCGACGGAGTCGATCACGACGACGTCGATCGCGCCGGAGCGGACCAGCATGTCGGCGATCTCCAACGCCTGCTCCCCGGTGTCGGGCTGGCTGATCAGCAGCTCGTCGACATCGACGCCGATGGCCCGGGCGTAGGTGGGATCCATGGCGTGCTCGGCATCGACGTAGGCGCAGATGCCGCCGTTGCGCTGGGCCTCGGCCACGACGTGCATGGCCAGGGTGGACTTGCCCGAGGACTCCGGGCCGTAGATCTCGACCACCCGGCCCCGGGGCAGCCCGCCCACGCCCAGGGCGAGGTCGAGCGACAGGGCGCCGGTGGAGATGGTGTCGATGGCCATGTCGGACTTCTCGCCGAGCTTCATGACCGAGCCCTTGCCATAGTTCTTCTCGATGTTCGAGAGGGCCATCTCGAGTGCCTTTTCACGGTCCACGGTGGTGTTCCTTTGCGGTTGGGGCTTCATCTGCTTCCTTCGGGGACGGGACTGCGATCCGGCCGCAGCGAGGTGGGCGGCCGAGCTGCCAGGTGGGCGTCTCGGATGCTCGAACCTTACGGAGGGGGTGTGACAACAAGGGGGACCCGGTGGGCGGCCTCGGGATGACAGCACTGTAATTCCGAACGCCCGTTCCCGCAAGCACCTGTTCGCTCCCAGGGCCCCTGGGCGGCGCTCTCTCCGGTCCGACCCCTCCGGCGCCGACAGGCACGAGGATCCGGGAACGCCACCGCGCCCGCCGGCGTTGGGTCGGGCAACGGCGCCCGACCGGGCGCCCCCGAGCACGGGAGCCTGCGATGCCAGAGCCCGCCACCGACCCCGCCCGCCGCCCGAGCGACGACGAGCTCCGAGCCCGCCTGACGCCCGAGCAGTACCACGTCACCCAGGAGGCCGGCACCGAGCGCGCCTTCAGCGGGATGTACTGGGACTGCCACGACGAGGGCACCTACCGCTGCATCGTCTGCGATACCGCCCTGTTCCGGTCCGACGACAAGTTCGACTCGGGCACGGGCTGGCCCAGCTTCTTCCAGGCCATCGACGACGGCGCCGTGACCACCCGCACCGACACGACCCACGGCATGGTGCGCACCGAGGCGCTGTGCGCCACGTGCGGCGCCCATCTCGGCCACGTTTTCCCGGACGGGCCCCGGCCTACCGGCCTGCGCTTCTGCATGAACTCGGCCAGCCTCGCCCTCCAGCGCCGGCAGGACTGAAGCACCCCGCCCGGGTGCGTCCGCCCGATCGCCGACCTGGGCCGAACGGCTCAACGTCGGGGATCGGGCGTCAGGGGCGTAAGCGCGACGGCCTCGGAGTGTCTTTTCAGTCCGACTGCAGACAGCCTGCGGTCGAGCACCAGGAGGAGACATCCGATGCGCACCAACCCCACCACCATCCCCACCGCCATCCCCACCGCCGGCCTGACCGCCGACCGGCGCCGCCGTCGCCGGGCCGCCCGGGCCACCGCGCTGCTGCTGGCGGCCGCCGCCGGCCTCGGCGCCATCGGCTCGCCGGCGTCGGCCGACACCCCGCCGGCGCCGGCGCCGTCGCTCGGCATCGCCACCCCGCCACCGACGCGGGCCCCCTCCAAGGCCTGGGGGTACCACGACAGCGTCGGGGACACGTGGGCCGACGTGAGCTTCCTGTCCACCGCTCCCAAGCTGATCCTGCAGGTGTCGGACAAGCAACACACCTGGGTGGACGGCAAGGCGACGATGGGCGCCGTCCTGCCACAGCTCCTGTTCGGCACGCCCGTCCCGGGGAAGCCGGGGGACCTGGCCACGGCCACGACCTACCGGTACACGTTCACCCGCGAGGGGCTGCTCCCCGGCACCCCCTACTACGCCCTGATCACCATGCCCGGCGGGTTCAACCAGGTGCCGTCCTATGGGACCACGCAGTTCACGACCAAGCGCCGCTACGTGCGGATGGTGGCCCGCAAGATCCACGTGTCCAACGACGCCGACCACGGCCTCCGGGGCAAGGGCGAGCTCTTCTTCGGGTTCCGCACCCCCAAGGACGGCCATCCCTACGGTCTGGAGGCGTTCGGCTCGTGGACCAAGGAGGTGACGCTCGGGACCGGCGACGACCTCGACCTCACCGGGAAGGGCTACGGCGACTGGAAGGAGACCCGCGAGAACACCGTCCACGTGCAGGTGCAGGGCATCGAGGACGACCGGGATCCGTGGGACGCCCTCGAGCTCACCGACCTGGCCAAGGTGAAGCAGGAGACCACCGTCTTCGGCGACTACGCCTACGGCGAAGCCATCGTCGCCCTGCCCACCGGCCGCTACGAGGGTGTGCGCAGCACCATCGTGCACGCCGACGTGCAGCGCTCGCCCGAGCTCGTGTTCCAGGCCGAGGTCCAGGTCGACGTCTGGTACGAGTGAGCCGAAGACCCGACGGGGCCCTCCCCCGTCGACCGGATCCCGGGTCGCCGCCCCGCGGGGTGGATCGACCCGGGATCCGGCGCGTACCGTCTCGCCGTCCACCCGACCCAGAGGAACGACACGAGATGGTCCCCCCGGCACGACGGCGTGCCCCCCGCATCGCCCACCTCGCGCTCGGCCCCGCCGCGCTGCTCCTCGCCGCCACCGCCCTGGTCGGCTGCGGGAAGGACACCTCGAACGGGGCCGCCACCGCCACCACGGCGCCGGTCGGCACCGGCACCTCGATCGTGGGTGGCGCGCCCCGCACGCCGGCGGCCGACCAGACGCCGCCGAAGGGGGCCAACGGGGTCGCCTTCCGCGACGGGGTGCTGTGGGTGGCCGATCTCGCCGGCCGGCAGATCGTGGTGGCCGATCCGGCCGACGGCACGATCCTGGCCCGCTACAGCGCCGCCCAAGGCATCACGTCCCAGCCCGACGACCTCGCCGTCACCCGCGACGGGACGGTGTGGTGGACCGGGTTCGACACGGGCACTGTCGGCCGCATCGGCACCGACGGCCGCAGCACCGATGTCGCCACGCTGCGCCCCGGGGCCAACCCCATCGCGGTGGCGCCCGACGGCAGTCTCGTCGTGGGCATCGCGGTGACGGGCGACGGGCTGTTCCGGATCGACCCGGCCTCGCCCGGCACCCCCAAGGAGATCGCCGCCGCCGTCGGCAACGTCAACGCCTTCGCCTTCGGTCCCGACGGGGGGCTGTACGGCCCGAGCTTCTCCGAGCAGCACGGCAAGGTCGTCCGGGTCGACACCGCCACCGGCGCCACCACCCCGACGGCCACCGTGCCCGGGTTCCCGGTCTCGGTGCGCTTCGACCGCGACGGGGCGGCCTACGTGCTGTCGACGCTCCCCTCCGCCGTGAGCCGGGTCGACCTCGCCACCGGCACGGTGACACCGTTCGCCACGCCGTCGACCAAGGCCGTCGACAACATGGCGTGGGGCCCCGACGGCAACCTCTACGTGACCGGCTTCGACGTGCCGCAGGTGACCGTCATCGACGCCAAGGGCACGGTGCTGCGCAGCCTCTCGATCGGGCACTGACCGAGCGCCCGGTCAACGGGCAACGGGCAACGGGCAACGGGCAACGGGCGACGGGCGACGGGTTCAGCCCGATCGGGCCGAGCGCGGCGACGCGCCGGTGCGGGCGAGGAGATCGAGGCGGTACTCGAGGTAGCGCACCCCGCCCTCGCGGTGCTCGCCGCCGGGGCTGAACCCGCAGCGCTCGGCCACCCGGATCGACGCCGCGTTGTCGGGCTCGACCCGGATGACGAAGCGGTCGACCGGCAGCGCGGCCTCGGCGTCGGCCAAGCACAGCCGGACCGCCGGGACGGCGAGGCCGCGGCCCCGGAACCGCGGGTAGAGCGAGTAGGAGATGTTGGCCGCGCCGGCACCGAGGTGGAGCGACTCGACGTGGCCGCACAGCTCCCCGCTCGCCTGCTCGACCACCGCCCACGTCCGGCGGGGCGCGCCCGCGGCGAGGAAGGCGGCGCTGCGCTCGACGAACGCGGCCACGTCGGCCCGGGTGGACGGGCGGGGGAAGCGGAAGCGGGCGCGGATCTCGTCGTCCTCGCCCGCGAGGTGGGCGTCGACGTCCCGGGGCTCGAACGAGCGGAGCAGGACGGCGCCGGACATCAGCGACGAGGGGGCCGGCTCATACCGGGAACGGCCGGTAGCAGTTGCAGTTGAGGAAGAGGCGCTCGAGCGCCTCGTGGGCGTCGTCGAGCTCGTCGGACTCGACCGCCAGCCCGATGGTGACGTCGTCGGCCCCGTCGAACACGGCCGCCGCCGTCTCGGGGTTGGTGCGGATGCGCACGTGGTCGAGGTGCAGCTCGAACACCGAGATCCCACCCCAGACCGAGCGCTCGTCGCTGTCGCGCTCGATGTAGACGCCGTTGACCCCGGCCCAGTCCTCCCGGGGATCGAGGTTGCGCTCGAGCAGGACGTGGGCGACGGGCGCGCCGGCGTCGTCGAGCTGTCCGATGGCGACGATCAGCGCGTCGCCCTCCTCCTCCACCACGCGAAGCGAGTTGGCGGTGAACAGGTGGCCCACGACCCCAAGCCTTGCACAGCCGCCGGTCCCCGTGCCCCCATTCGCGTCCGGCGGTCAGGCCGGCTTCTTGCCCATCGCCCGCTCGGCCAGGTCGATGATCCGGATGGGGGACTCGGGCCGGGGAGGCGGGGTGCCCATCGAGCGGATCTCGGTGTCGACGCCGGCCGAGGACGCCTTGGCCCGCAGCGCCCCCACGGTGCACTGCTCCTTCGGGATCGACGCGAACGGGTCGTAGGAGAAGATGCGCAGGGCGTTCTGGTAGGTGATGGCGTCGATCTCCGCGTCGGTGCACTCGGCCCGGACGAGCGCGCCGTAGAGCGCCTCGGGAGAGGCCGGCCAGGTGGAGTCGGAGTGGGGGTAGTCGCACTCCCACGTCACCATCGACAGGTCGAGGTGGCGACGGCTCTCGAGGCCGAAGGCGTCGTCGATGAAGCAGGTGACGAACCGCTCGCGGAACAGCTCCGACGGCAGCATCCCGAGGTCGTGGCCCGTCCAGGCCCGGTGGTGCTTGTAGACGTAGTCGACCCGCTCGAGGAAGTACGGGATCCAGCCGATGCCGCCCTCGGAGAGGGCGATGCGCAGGTCGGGGAACTCCTGGAGCACGCGGCTCCACAGCACGTCGCTGGCGGCCTGGACGATGTTCATCGGCTGCAGCGTGATCATCACGTTGATCGGGGCCTCGACCGAGGTGATCACGAGCTGGGACGACGACCCGATGTGCAGGCACACGACCGTGCCCTCGTCGGAGCAGGCCCGCCAGAGGGGGTCCCAGTGGGGCGAGTGGAAGCTCGGGTACCCGAGCTTCTCGGGGTTCTCGGAGAAGGTGACGGCGTGGCACCCCTTGGCGGCCAGGCGGCGGATCTCGTCGGCCGCCAGCTCGGGGTCCCACAAGGCCGGGAGGCCGAGGGGGATGAAGCGCCCGGGATAGGTGCCGCACCACTCGTCGACGTGCCAGTCGTTGTAGGCGCGGAGCATGGCCTCGGCCTGCTCCTTGTCCTCGGTGCGGGCGAAGAGCTGGCCACAGAACTGCGGGAAGCTCGGGAAGCACATCGACCCGAGCACGCCGTTGGCGTCCATGTCGCCGACGCGGGCGTGGATGTCGAGGCAGCCGGAGCGCATCTCGCTGAAGGCCGTGGGGTCGATCCCGTACTCCTCGGGGGGGCGGCCCGACACGGCGTTGAGGCCGATGTTGGGGAGCTCTTGGCCCTCGTAGAACCAGACGTCGGTGCCGTCGTCCTTGTGGACCACCCGGGGCGCCTTGTCCTTCCAGCGCTCGGGCAGGTGGGCGTCGAACATGTCCGGCGGCTCGACGACGTGGTCGTCGACGCTCACCAGGATCATGTCGTCCATCGGCTTGGTCATGGGGGGCTCCTTGCCTCGGACGCGGGCTCAGGCCCGGTGGATCAGGTTCATGCGCGAGGTCAGGACGAGCTCGCCCTGCTCGTCGCGGTACTCGTCCTCGGTGACGAGGAAGGTCATGACCTTCCCGCTGCTCGACTCCTTCGAGTAGAGGTCGGTGACCTTGCCCTCGCAGGAGAGCACGTCGCCCACCACCACGGGGCGGTGGTAGATGAACTCCTGCTCGCCGTGGAGGATCATGCCGCCCTTGCTCAGGAGCCCGCCCATGATCTCCGCCAACGGGTTACTGCCACCGGTGGGATCGGCCGGCTGCTCCTCGGGGAAGGCCCCCCAGTACTGGATGGCGGAGAAGGCGAAGGTGGGCGGCACGGGGATGGCGGCGAAGCCGGCGGCTGCTGCCGCGGCCTGGTCGGCGTACACCGGACTGCCGTTGTGGACGGCAGCGGCGAACTTGGCCACCGGGCCACGCTCGACCCGCACCTTGGCTGCGCCGGTGGGGCGACCCACCACGTCGTCTCGTTCCATCGTTCCCCCTCGGTCGGGCCGGCGACCCGCGCGCACGGCCACGCTAATGTGACACGCACGTCAGGTTTCGCTGGCATCCTAACCACACGGGGGAAGACCGACAATGAGCACGAACAGCGGAGGCATCGTCGCCGGGAAGGTGGCGATCGTGACCGGGGCCGGCCGTGGCATCGGGCGGGGCGAGGCGCTCGAGCTCGCCGAGCAGGGCGCCAAGGTCGTGGTGTGCGACGTGGGCGGGTCGATGACCGGCGAGGGCGGCGACCAGTCCCCCGCCGACCAGGTGGTCCGCCTCATCCAGGAGCGCGGTGGGGAGGCCGTGGCCAACTACGGCGACGTCACCTCGTTCGCCGACGCCGAGGCCATGGTGCAGGCGGCGGTCGACGCCTTCGGCGCGCTCGACATCGTGGTCAACAACGCCGGCATCCTGCGCGACAACGCCGTCCACAAGATGACCGAGGAGGAGTTCGACTCCGTCATCGCCGTGCACCTCAAGGGCACGTGGAACCTCACCCGCCACGCCACCGCCTACTGGCAGGCCGAGTCCAAGGCCGGCCGGATGCGCCGGGCCGCCATCGTCAACACGGTGTCGTCGGCCGGGCTCCAGGGCAACCGGGGCCAGGCCAACTACGGCGCGGCCAAGGCCGGCATCGCCGCGCTCACCATGGTCACCGCCCTCGAGGGCGGGCGCTACGGCGTGCGGGCCAACGCCATCGCCCCCGGGGGCGCCACCCGCATGGTCAACGCCACCATGCCGTCGATCCCCGTGGTGGAAGCCGACGAGGTCGGGCCCGACGACGAGTTCAACCAGCTCAACCCCGGCAACTCCGCGCCCATGGTGGTGTGGCTCGCCTCCGACGAGGCGCTCCACGTGTCGGGCCAGGTGTTCCGGGCCGTCGGCGCCGACGTCACCCACTACCTGCCGTGGACCCTCGGCAAAACGGTGAAGCCCGCGGGCAAGGGCCCCCGCAAGTGGAAGCCCGAAGAGCTCGGCGAGGCCGTCGCCACCGGCATCTTCGGCAGCCGCATCGGCGGCCTCAACATGGGGGGCTGAGCCCAGCCGTCGCGTTCCGCCGCCTTCCCGTGGGTGCGCAATGCATCGGCGACCGTGACATTGCGCACCCACAGGGACAGGCGGTCAGAATGCGGGGATGACGACGCCCGACGCCCGCGGGTACGAGCGGGAGATCACCGAGCCGGTGGCGCTCTGCCGGGCCGACGGCACCCTGCACCCCGACGCCGTCGGCTGGAGCCGGCACCCGCTCCACGACTGCCGCCTCCAGGGCTGGGGCCGGTCCAAGCGGTGGGACTACTGGTGCGTCACCAGCGACGACTGCGTCCTGTCGATCACCTACAGCTCCATCGACTACCTCGGCATCCTCAGCGCGTGGTTCCTCGACCGCGCCACCGGCGAGACCGCAGGCGTCGACACGGCGTCGCCGCTCGGCCTCGGCGTGCACCTGCCCGACACGGTGGGCGGCGGCGACATGGCGTTCTCCGGCAGGGGGCTCACCATCGGGATCACCGAGGAGGCCGGCGGCACACGACTGCGGGCCACGGCGGCATCGAAGCGGTCGCCGCAGGTCGAGGCCGACGTCCTCGTGGCGCTCCCGGACGGCCACGAGACGCTCAGCGTCGTCGTGCCGTGGAGCGACCGGGAGTTCCAGTACACGTCCAAGCACAACACCCGACCGGCCACGGGCTCGGTGCGGGTGGGCGACACCATCTACGCCTTCGGGCCCGACAACGCCAGCTACGGCTGCCTCGACTACGGGCGGGGCCGGTGGCCCTACCGGGTGGTGTGGAACTGGGGATCGGCGTCGGGGCGGACCGGCGGCCACGTCGTCGGCCTCCAGTTCGGCGGGAAGTGGACCGACGGAACGGGCTCGACCGAGAACGGGCTGTGCATCGACGGCCGCCTGCACAAGATCTCCGAAGAGCTGGTGTGGGAGTACGCCCGCTCCGACTGGCTGGCGCCATGGCACATCACCTCGCCCCGCTCGGACCGCGTGCGCCTCCGGTTCGAGCCGGAGCACGAGAAGCCGTCCAAGCTCGACATCGGGGTGCTCGGCACCGAGGTGCACCAGTGCTTCGGCCGGTGGTCGGGCACCGTGGTCACCGACGCCGGCGACACCGTCGACGTCGACGGCCTCTTCGGCTGGGCCGAAGAGGCGCGCATGCGCTGGTAGCCCGGCGCCACCTCTCCGTCCGGATGCCGATGGGGACACATGGGCCCCGATCTGCATCCAGACGAGCGGGGTCAGGCGCCGAAGAAGCCCCGGTGGATGAGCACGGCGAGGGTGCGGACGGCCTGGGCGTCGTCGATGGCGAGGTCGCGGGACGTGACGAAGTAGGTGAACCGCTCGATCATGGCGATGAGGGCGGCGGCGGCCAGGTCGATCTCGGCCTCGGGCACCGTGGCCGACTCCCGGAGGCGCTCCACCAGCGTGGCGTTCACCTCGGTGAAGGTCCGAGCCCCCAGGCGGGCCAGCTCGCGGCTCGACACCTGGTCCTCCATCCACGCCCGGATGACCACGCCGTACTCCCGGTAGCAGGCCACGAAGCCGCCGACCCAGCGCTCGAGCTCCGCCCGCCCGTCAGGGCCCGGGGGCACCGGGCCCAGCGACCCGATCAGCTCGGTCATCTCCTCGGCGCAGCGCGTGGCCAGGGAGCGGAACAGGTCTTCCTTGTTGGAGAAGTAGAGGTAGAAGGTGCCGTGGCTGACGTCGGCCACCCGCACCACGTCGTCGACCCGGGCGGCGTGGTAGCCGCGCTCTCGCAGCACCGACATGCCAGCGTCGAGCAGCCTGGCCTTGGTCCGCCGGGCCTGGGACCGCAGGGCCCGGGTCTCCTCGGGCGGCGACGGGGACGACGCGGCACCGCCGGCCTTCCCGCCCGAGCTCCTTGTCGCCGACCGTGCCGCCAACGCCGTCATCCTTCGCCGGTCCGCGCCCCGGGCACCCTGGGGTAGCGTGCGCCGATGCTCGGGCGCGTGGTGGCCGAAGCCGCGGAACGTTTCGGCGATGCTACCGCCTTCGTCGCGCCGGCCGGATGGTCGCTCTCCTACCGCCAGCTCCACGAGCGGGCCGAGGCCGTCGCCGCCGGCCTCCTCGCCCGGGGGGTCGGGGAGGGCGACGTGGTCGCCATCGCCCTGCCCCCGTCCCCCGACCACGTGGTGGCCTACGTGGCCGCGGCCCGGATCGGGGCCATCGCCGCGGCGGTGAACCACAAGCTCACGGCGACCGAGCGCGACGCCGTGCTGGCCGACGCCGGCCCCGCCCTGACCCTCGTCGACGCCGCCGACCACCATCCCCCGCCGCCGGCCGCGGCCCATCCCCTCGCCGTCGATCTCGCCACCGACGCGGCCGACGTGCTGGCGACCCTCACGGCGGGCGGCACCCCGGCCGACGTCCCCCCGTTGCCCGACGATCCCGACCGGCCCGTCGCCATCGTGTTCACGTCCGGCACCACCGGCCAGCCCAAGGGTGCGGTGTTCGCCGGCCGCCAGCTCGCCTTCATCACCGAGGTCGACACCGGCAACCGCTGGGGGGGCGGCGGGCCGATGCTGATGTCGACCTCGCTGGCCCACCTCGGGCCCACCACCAAGCTCCCCGGCAACCTGATGCGGGGCGGCAACGTGCACCTCATGGACCGCTGGTCGGCCCGGGCCACCCTCGAGCTCACCGAACGCGAGCGGATGGCGGGCCTCGGTGGGATCCCCACCCAGATCGCCCTCATGCTGCGCGACCCCGAGTTCGACCGCTTCGACCTCACCTGCGTCCAGGCCATCGTCATCGGCGGCGGGCCGGCCACCCCGGCCCTCGTGCGGGACGCCCGCCGGCGCTTCGGGGCCGCCCTGTCGGTGCGGTACTCGTGCACGGAGGCCGGCATCGGCCTCGGCACCGCCTTCACCGATCCGCCCGAGGACGCCGAGGAGAGCGTCGGCCGGCCCCACGCCGGCGTGGAGCTCACCATCGTCGACCCCGCCACCGGCGACCCGGTCGCCCCCGGCCAGGAGGGCGAGGTGTGCCTCCGCTCCCCCGCCGTGATGTCGGGCTACTGGCGCGACCCTGCCGGCACCGAGGCGGCCTTCACCCCGACGGGCGCCGTGCGCACGGGCGACCTCGGCTACGTCGACGAGCGGGGACGGCTCCACCTCGTGGGGCGCAGCAAGGAGCGCTACGTGCGGGGCGGCTACAACGTGCATCCCCAGGAGGTGGAGGCGGTGCTCGCCGCCCACCCGCTCGTGGCCGAGGTGGCGATCGCGCCGCGGGCCGACGAGATCATGGGCGAGATCGGTGTGGCCGTGGTGGTACCACGGGACCCGGCCCACCCGCCCACCCTCGACGACCTCCGCGCCGCTGGCGCCGACCGGCTCGCCCCCTACAAGCAGCCCGAAGCGCTGGTCATCGTCGACCGGCTCCCGCTCACGCCCATGGAAAAGGTCGACCGGCGTGCGCTGGCCGCCATGGTGGCGGGGCGCACGCCGGCCGGCGCGGACTGAGCGGGACGGAGCGCCGCTAGCGCTTGACCCACACCTGGGCGGTGAACGGGGTGACCGAGGTCATCAGCGTCTTGCCGTCCGGGGAGGTGGCGCTGGTGAAGCCGTGCACCTGGTTGCGGTAGACGATGGCCGAGCGGCTGTGCACCAGGAAGATGATGCCGAGGTCCTTGGCCAGCTCCTTCTGCACGGTCTTGAAGGCCTCGATCTGCTTGGCCCGGTCGTCGGTGGCCCGGGCGTCGTCCATGGCCTTGGTCAGGGCGGGGTTCTTCAGGCGGGTGAAGTTGAGCGAGGTCTCCCCCACCGGCTTCGGCTCGGAGGCGATGAAGACATACTCCCGGTCGATCGAGGGCGAGCCGAACAGGATGAAGCCCGACGCCTGGTAGTTGCCGGTGAGCACGGCCACGATGAGCGCGGTCTGGTCCTTCGAGTCGATCGCGACCTTCACGCCGTAGGCCTCGGCCTGGGCCTTGAGGCTCTGGGCGATGGCCTGGTACTCGGGGATCGGGGGCACGATGGCCGAGAACTCGAGGGCCTGACCGTTGTGCTTCTTCTTGTATTCCTCGTGGAGCGCCTTGGCCTTGTCGACGTCGTACTTGGGGTAGTCAGTCTCGGTGTAGAACGGCGACTCCTTGGTGAAGGGACCGCTGGCGGCCGGGAACTCCCCGTTGAAGCTGTCCTTGGACAGCTGGTCGGTGTCGATCCCGTAGGCCAGGATCTGCCGGGCGATCGGGTCGTCGAAGGGCGGCTTGGCCGTGTTGAGGGCGACGAAGATCTCCTGGGTGTCGAGGCCTTCGTCGGTGTACATCTGGTACTCGTTGGCCTGGGCCTTCTCCCGGAACTTGGCCAGCTGGGTCTGGTCGCCGATCTCCATGGCGTCGAGGGTGCCCGACTCCATGGACTGGCCCCGGCTCTGGAAGTCGGCGATCACCCGGAACTCGATGTTGTCGAGGTACGGGAGCTTGTTGCCCTTGGCGTCCTTGCGCCAGTAGTTGGGGTTCTTCTTGACCTTGAGCGACTTGTCGGGCTGCCAGTCCTCGAAGATGAACGGGCCGGTGCCGATCGGCTTGCGGGTCGCGGCCGCCTTCTCGTCCTCGGTCATGTCCGAGAGGCCCTTGCCCACCAGGCTGGGCGCCTGGACATAGCCGAGCTGGGAGGTGAGGGTCTGGGTGAAGGTGGACCACGGCCGCTTCATGTGGACCTTCACCTCGAGCGAACCGGCCTCGCCGTCGACCGAGGCGATCGGCTCGAGGGCGGCACCGACGAGGCCGGACGACAGGCCCGACTGGAAGTTCTTCTTCACGGCGAGGGCGTCGAGCTTCTCGCCGTTGTGGAAGCTGATCCCGGCCCGCAGCTTGATCGTCCACTCCTTGAACTGGCTGGCGGGATCGGCCGTGGCCGACTCGGCCAGGAAGGGCTGCGGGTCGCCGTTCTCGTCGTAGGCGAAGAGCGGGTCGTAGATGGCGTTGCCGACGATGTAGCCGGAGCCGGCGTAGCGGTTGAAGAACGGGCTCCAGCCGTCGGTCTCGGCGTTGAGGCCGAACACCATGCTGCCGCCGCTCTGGGCGTCACCCGCGTCCTTGTCCTTGGTGAGCTTCACCTGGGCGTTGGGCGCGGTGCCCTCGCTGTTGTTGTTGGCCTGATCGGCCGGCTTCGAGCAGGCGCCGGCGAACAGCGTGATGGCGAGCCCGGCCGCCGCCAGTGGCGCGCCGAGACGGATCCGTCGTGACCTTGGCATCGACTCTTCCCCTCCAGGTCGTCGTTGGCAGGACCCTAGCCCATCGGCCCCCCGCCGAGGTGTCGTCGGTCACGTCCCGAGGAGCGGTTGACCCGCCGCCCGGGCCGTGGCCACGTGCACGGCCAGCAGCACCAGGGCGACCGCGGCCAGGGCCGGACCGATGGCTGCGGGGCCCTGCATCTGGGACAGCAGTCCGATGGCGCCGGGGAGCACGGCGGCGCCGATGCTGGCGGCCGCCAGCTGCACGCCCATCACCGACGGCGCCCGGGCCGGTCCGACCCGCCCCGGGGTGAGGGCCACGAGCGACGGGAACACGCCGGCCAGGCAGAACCCGGTGGCGACGAGGGCGACCGCGCCGAGGCCGGGCGACGCGCCGCCGGCCACGCCGAAGAGGGCGGCGCCCGCGGCAGCGGCGGCGGTGGCCACGGTGACGACGGCCAGGGGGCGGACCCGACCGCCGAGGAAGCCGAGGAGGAACCGGCCCACCATGATCGCCCCGAAGTAGCCGCTCGTGGCCAGCCCGGCCACCGAGTCGCTCAGCTGGCGGTCGAGGAGGAGGGTGGTGGCCCAGTTGCCGATCGACAGCTCGGTACCCGTGTAGAAGAAGAAGCCGGCGACGCCCAAGGCGACGACGAGCGCGACCGGCCGCGGGGCGGGCCGGCCCGGCGCGTTGTCGCCGGCGGGCTGATCGAGCCCGTCGCCGAGGGGCCGGTCGTGGACGAGGTCGGCGGCGCGGTCCTGGTCGTGCTCGGCCAGCACCGCTTCGGTGACCCACCGTGCGCGGACGGCCCACCAGGCGGCGAGCAGCGCGGCCTCGAGCGCGAGCAGGAGGGCGTAGGACCAGCGCCACGACGCTCCGGACGCCAGCAGGGCGGTGAGGGCCAGGGGCCCGAGGAAGGCGCCGACCCCGAAGCCGCCGTGCATCCACAGGATGCGGCCGTGCGGGTAGTGCAGCGAGGCGTGGCTGGACAGGCCCGAGTCGAGGGCCCCGGCCGACAGGCCGAGGAGCAGCGAGCCGGCGGCGATCATCACGGGGTGGCGGGCCAGGCCGAGGACACTGGCACCGACGGCGCCGAGGAGCGCGGCCCCGACGAGGACGAGACCGGTCCCGAACCGGCGCAGGAGCCGACCGTGGGGAAGGGCGGCGGCCACGAAGCCCACCGCGAAGGAGGCGGTGAGCAGCGACTGGCCGCCGTCGGGCAGGCCGAACTCGGCCGACAGCCGGGGCCACACCACCCCCACCACGCCCTCGGACATGCCGAGGCCCACGTAGCCGGCCATGGGGAGGCCGATGGGGACGGCGAAGCGGCGGCTCCCCGCCGGGGACGGTCCGGCGGGCGAGGGGTGGTCGACGGGCACGGCGGGGCGCCGATCAGGCCGGCGCGGCGGCCAGCGCGGCCGCGATGCCGGCGGTGAGCAGCGGCACCGCGTCCTCCCACGACGCGACGATGCCGATGTCGGCGGCGCCGAAGACGGGCGCGGCCGGATCCGGGTTGATGGCGAGGACGGTGCCCGCGCCCCGCACGCCGACGAGGTGGTTGTACTTGCCGCTCGTGCCGATGGCGACGTGGAGGCGGGGGGCGATGGTGAGTCCGGTGATGCCGATCTGGCGGGCGTGAGGCAGCCACCCGGCATCGGTCACCTTGCGGGTGGCGCCGAGCTCGGCCCCGAGGACGGCCAGCAGGGGGTCGAGGTCGGCGTAGCGGTCCGGCGCGATCCCCTTGCCGACCCCCACTACAGCGGTGGCGTGGGTGAGGACGTCGATGTCGTCCTCCCGGGTGTGGGCGCGGACCTCGACGCGCCCGCGTGCGCCGACCAGGTGGGTGCGGGTCGGGGGGTCGGTGGCCGGACGCGGCGCCCGGCACGGCAGCACACCGGGCCGGACGGTGGCCATCTGGATCTCGGACCGGCACCCGATGGCGGCGAGCATG